>DASXIE010000315.1:0-8416 GCA_036498165.1 Caulobacteraceae bacterium | reverse complement strand
TGGCGCCGCTGAACTACCTCTTCACGCCGAAGAACGTCGACCCGGCGAACTGCTTCAAGAGCGTCCGCTCGGCCAGCCACCAGGCCAACTTCTTCGCCGTCGCCAACGGCGTGCTCGACGCGGCCACCAACAACACCGTGGGCCTGCTGTTCGCCCGCCGCGAGACCCCGGAGATCGCCGACAAGCTGCAGGTGATCTGGACCTCCCCGCCGCTGCCGGAATCCTCCATCGTGGCGCGCAAGGACCTGGACCCGGCGATCAAGGAGAAGCTGCGCCAGTTCTTCCTGACCTACGGCCAGGACGTCGGCCCGGCCGCGGCGGCGCAGCGGGCCAACCTCGCCCGCATCGGCGTCGTCGGCTTCAAGAGCGCCGACAACAGCCACCTCCTGCCGGTTCGCGAAATGGAGGCGAGTCACGTCTGGCTGGAGGCCAAGTCCAGCGGCGACAAGGCGCGGATCGAGGCGGCCCGCAAGGCCTTGGCCGCCGTCACCGCCCAGCGCCAGGACCTCGAAGCCCGCACCCGCATCCCCGCCGCGGCGCAGTAGCGAAGCTCTCCCCCTGGCGCCCTACCAGTTGAAGCGCACGCCGGCGTGGGCGGAGGCGTCCGACTGGCCGCTCCCAGCGTCGCCGGCGAGGCCCGCGAAGAGGCTGGTGCGCGGGGTGATCTTCCAGTCGAGGCCGGCCTCGAAGCGGGCGAGATCCGGGGCGGCGCGGGCCCCCAGGATCTCGAATGGGCCGCCACCGGAGAAATCGGCGAAAGAGGGCATGATGCTACGCGTCGGATCGAACTCGTGGCGCCACTCGACGCGCACATAGGGCCGGAGCGCGGCGGGCGAGCCGCCGGCCGCCGGGGCCAGCTGCAGTCCGAGGCTCGACTGGACGCTGCGGCTGGCCTGGGCGGCGAAGGCGAGTGGGAAGAGGTCGGGGCCGGTCACCGTCGTTTCTCTGTAGGCGTCGGTCCACAAGCGGCTGGTCTGGATCCCCGCGAAGGGTGTCAGGGTGAGGCTCGGCAGGGCGAAGTCGTACCCGGCCTCGACCTTGCCGCTCAGCATGGTCCCATGGGTCTCGCCGCGCTCTTTTTCCGCCGACCCGAAGGCGGCGAATGAACGGTCGGTGTCGAGCGCGAGGAAATCGCCGCCGACCATCGCCAGGCCATAGAAGCCGCCCGCCCGGGCGGCGAGGTACGCCGCCAGGTGCGTGCCGTACACAGTCCCGCTCGTCCCGTCCTCGCTGTAGGACGAGGCGTCGGTCGCCGCGGCGATCCCGGCCAGGAGGTGCGAACCGAAGGCGTGCTGCGCCCCGGCCGCCAGGCCACCGCCGCCGTAGCTGAGGTCGAAGGAATTGTCGGTCGCACGCCCTTTCAGGCCGCCGCCGCCGCCGTAGCCCGACGCCCACAGGCTCGTCCCGCCGGCGATCCATGGCCCCTCGTCCTGGATCGCGCCGCCGCGCCAAGCGGCGATCGCCCCCACCGTCGCCCCCATGAATTCGTCATTGGCCGCGAAGCTCGTCTGCTCCACGCCGGCCGCCCCCTCGCCTGAGAGATGATCGTAGAGGGTCCCGAGGGCCGCGGCGGTGGGGATGGCGAAGAACTTGCCGGTAATCGACTGGAACAGTTTGGAGGTCCCGGCCGCCTGGATGGCGTCCAGCGCCAGACCGACGGCGTGGCGGTTGCCGCTTTGGCCGAATGCGTCGGGCGAATAGTCGACACCATAGGAAAGGGCGATCGTATGGGCGTTGACGAAGTCCAGCCGCAAATCGGTCACCGCCGAGGTTTCGGCGACGGTCAGGCCGGTGTGGTTGAGGGCGCCGCTCACAGTGAGGAATGTGGTCACATAGTCGCCCGGCTTCACCGTGGCGGTGTCGATGGGATTGACCAGGACCGTCCCGGCCACGTTGGCCGCCCCGGTGATGGCCAGGACATCGGCGGCGTTGAGGCCAAGGTCGAGATCGATCGCCAGCACTCCGGTGGAGCTTTGGATATACTTGCCGATCAGCTGGGTGACCCCGACCGTCCCGGTCCCAAATGGGCTCACTGTCCCGGCGTTGGTAAGGAAACCACTAGGGCCCAGGGCCACGCTCGCGCCAGGGGCGAAAAAGCCGCCGGCGAGATTGCTGAAGCTCACCTTGCCGGAGCTCATCACCGAGCCGCCGATGAAGCCGGTATTGCCGATGACGATCGGGGCGCCGTCACTGGCGATGGCGTAACCGTTGGGAGAATCGATAGCCCCGGCATTGGTCACTGATGCGGTCACCCCGCCGGAGAAGAAGAGTCCATAACCGCCGTCCTGCGCCACCGCCATGCCGCCGGTCAGGATGTGGACGGTCTCCGCGCCCTTGCCGCCGGCCCCCAGGCTCACCGCCTCGATGGCGTCCGATGCGAGGCCCTGGGCCACGATCTGGCCGGAGACGGTGATCGACACGGCTCCGCCGACACCGGTCCCCGCCGCGCTTTGGGCAAACACCCCGTTTGAATAGACCCCCTTGGTGAGCACCGAGCCGCTCACCGTCACGTTGACCGCCGCGGCGTTACCGGCTCCGCCCGAACTGCCGGCGAAGCCGGCGATGCTGCCGATCGGCGAAGACGCCGCGGTGGGGAAGCCCGCCAGACCGCCGCCGCCGCCGACGCTCTGGGCGAAGATGCCATCGGCGTAGGCGCCGCTGGTCGCCACGGCGCCCGAATCGGTGACGCTGACCGCGGCGCCGGAACCGCCGATGGCGAGAAAGGCGTTCATGCTTCGCATGGTCACCAGGCCGCCGTCGGTGAACACCAGGCCGCCGCCGTCGCCGATGCTCTGGGCGATGATCCCCCGCGCCGCCGCGCCTGTTGTGGCGATGGCGCCGCTGTTGCTCACCGACACCACCCCGCCGTTGCCGCCGGAGATGCCGCCCAGGCCGATGGTCACGGCGTCGTTGCTGGCCGTGGCGATGCCGCCGCCGCCGCCGACGCTCTGGGCGATCAGCCCGACTGAATCGACCCCAGCCGTGGCCACCTTGCCGGTGTTGGCGACGGTCACGGTACCGCCCTGGCCGCCGACGTCGCCGCTGAGGGTGATGGTGTTGGTCCCCCCGCCGACCACGCCGCCGCCGCCGCCGACGCTCTGGGCGATGATGGCCGCCGCCTGGGACTCGGCGGTCGACAGGCTGCCGGCGCTTGCGACCTTGACGGCGCCGCCGGCTCCCGAGGAGCCGAACTGGCCGCCTAGAGCCTCCGAGCCGTTGCCGGAACCGCCGCTGCCGCCGCCGCCGCCGACGCTCTGGGCGAAGATGTCGAAGGCGCTGACGCCCATCGTCGCCACGACGCTCTTCGACCCGGTCGTGACGGTGACGGCGCCGCCGTTGCCGGCCGCGCCGCCCGATCCGCCCAGGAAAACCACTCCGAAGGCATTGCCCCCCGATCCACCACCGCCGCCCACGCTCTGGGCGTCGAGACCGGTGGCGAAGGCGCCGCTGGTCAGCACCATGCCCCCTTCGGTCAGGTTGACCGCCCCGCCGGAGCCGGACCCTCCTCCCAGTCCGCCGATGGAGATAAGGCCGGCGCTGGCCTCGTCGAACTGGTTGAGAAGGCCCCCGCCCAGTACGATCGAGCCGCCGCCGCCGCCCACGCTCTGGGCCTTGACGCCCTCGGCGCCCATGCCGCTGGTCTCGACGAGACCAGCGAGATTGCTGACGCTCACCGAACCGCCGTCGCCCGCCGCGCCCGCCTCGCCGCCGACGGCGATGAGGCCGGAGTGGGCTCCCCCCCCGATTCCCCCGCCGCCGCCGACGCTCTGGGCGAAGATGGCGTCGGCGTTGTCGCCGAGGGTGACGATTTTGCCATTGTTGGTGAGACTCACCGCGCCGCCCTTGCCCGCGGCGCCGCCCTTGCCGCCCGCGCCGACCTTGATCGAGGGAGCCACGCTGGTGCTTGTGGGAACCGCCGGGGCCAGTCCGGCGTCGCCCAATCCACCCACCCCGCCGCCGCCGCCGACGCTCTGGGCCACCAGGCCCATGGCGTCCAGTCCCTTGGTGATGATCGGCCCGCGATTGGTCAGAACCACTGCCCCCCCGTCGCCGGAGGCCCCGCCGCTGCCCCCGACCGCTACCGAGATGTTGGTCGAGATCGCCCGGGAGAAGGGTTCGAGGATGAATTCCGCCGAGATCGAGACGGGCGCCGGCACAAGTCCGGACAGGCCGTCGGCGCCGCCCCCGCCCTGGCCGCCGCCGCCGCCGATGCTCTGAGCGAAGACGCCGTCGGAAAGGTCGCCCAGAGTCGTGATACCGCCGCTGTTGGCGACATTGACGCCACCGCCGGTTCCGCCCGTGCCGCCTGATCCGCCGACGGCCACGGCCTCAGTGAAGTTGGCCTTCTGGCCGGGCGTCGTGCAGTTGCTCTTCATCAGCGACAGGCATTGCTTGCCCAGTTCCATGTTGATGGAATTGGCCTGGCCGCCGACGCCGCCGCCGCCGCCGATGCTCTCGGCGAAGATGCCGTCGGACTGGATTCCCTCGGTGACGATCTTCCCGGACTGAACGACGCTCACCGCCCCGCCGACGTTGCCGGTTCCCCCGCCACCGCCGATGGCGACATTCTCCTGCACCGCCCGCCCCTTGGCGTTGGCGTTGAGGCCTATGAGGGCAGTGATCGCCCCGCCGCCGTCGCCGCCGCCCCCGCCCACGCTCTGAGCGAACAGGCCGTTGGAGTCCGCGCCCGTGGCCATCAGGGCGGCGGAGTTGCTCACGCTCACCGTCCCGCCCTGGCCGCCCATGCCGCCCTGACCGCCCAAGGATACGCCCCATTGGGTCGTTGAGTTGGCGCCGTCCATGGCGATACTGCCGGCCACGCTGAGGCCACCGTAGCCGCCGCCGCCGCCCACGCTCTGGGCGAAGATGGCGTCGGCGTTCATGCCGGTGGTGACGATGCCCGCCCCGCTCACGCTGGCGGTGACCGCTCCGCCGTTGCCGGCGTTTCCGCCGGAGCCGCCGACGGCCGCCGAGGCGCCCAGATTGAGGCTGCCACTCTTGTTCTGCGAAGCCAGGAAATTGGCGCTGATCGCCAGGGCCCCGTCGCCGCCGCCGCCGCCGACGCTCTGGGCGAAGATGGCGTTGGCGCCGGCGCCGCTGGTCGCCACCGCCCCGCTGCTGGTCAGGTTGACCGCGCCCCCGTCACCGCCAAATCCGCCGTTGCCGCCCAAGCTGACGCCGGCGGCGACATTGGCGCTTTGCACGATGAGGCCGGTGGCGGAAAAGCCGCCATCACCGCCGCCGCCGCCCACGCTCTGGGCCATGACGCCCTGCGAGCCGACGCCCGAAGTGGCGATCGCCGCGGTGCTGATCACGTTGACCGAACCGGCGATGTTACCGCTGCCGCCGCTGCCGCCCATCGAAAAGGCGGCCGCCTTGGCGTTGGCGCCCTGCACCGTTGTCGACGCCGAAAAGCCGCCGTCGCCGCCGCCGCCGCCGATCGACTGGGCGAACACCGCGTTGGAGAACCCGCCCAGGGTCGTCACCGAGCCGGAAGCCAGCAGTTGAACCGCGCCGCCTGTCCCGCCCATGGCTCCGGCGCCGCCGAAGCTCATGCCGAGGCTGATCGAGTCCGAGCCGAACGACAGCAGGCCGTCCACGGAAAATCCCCCATTGCCGCCGCCGCCGCCGATCGACTGGGCCAGGAGCCCCGGCGCGTTGGCGCCGGCCGTGGTGACGACTCCGCTGCTCGTCAGGCTGACCGCGCCGGCAGTGTTGCCCTGCCCCCCCGATCCGCCGAAGCTCTCCGTGAGGGTCAGGACCTCCGACTGGAACGACGCCGCGCCCGCGACCGAGAACCCGCCGTTGCCGCCGCCGCCGCCGATCGACTGCGCCGCCACGGCCCCGGAATTGTCGCCGCGCGTGCTCACCGCCCCGCTGGCGCTCACGGTCACATTCGCCGCCACGCCGCCCGAGGCGCCGGTCCCGCCGAAGCTGGCGGCGATAAGCGAGCCGCGGGCGGCCGCGACGCCCGCGACGCTGAAGCCCCCGTCGCCGCCGCCGCCGCCGATCGATTGGGCGAGGATGCCGTCCGATTGGGCGCCGGTGGTCGACACCGCTCCGGTGTCGCTGAGCAGCACCGATCCGGACGCGGCCCCCGTACCCCCTGACCCGCCGAGGCTCAGGGCCCCCCCGAAGGTATTGTTGGCGGCCACGGCCGTCACCGAGAAACCGCCGTCGCCGCCGCCGCCGCCAATCGACTGGGCGAGGATGCCGGCGGCCTGCGGACCGGCGGTGCTCACCGCGCCGCTGTTGCTCAGGTTGACCTGTCCGGCGGTGTTCCCGGAACCGCCCGAGCCGCCGAGGCTCGCCCCCACGGCGACATTGTTGGCGAATGACACCGCCACGCTGAAGCCGCCGTCGCCGCCGCCGCCGCCGATGCTCTGGGCGACGATGCCGGCCGATTGCAGGCCAAGGGTGGCCACGCTAGCGCTATTGTTCAGAAATACGATGTTGGCCGATCCGCCCGAGCCGCCGTTCCCGCCCAGGGCGAGGGCGCCGCCGGCGGCTCCGAAGCTCACCGCCGCCGATATGGCGAAACCGCCATCGCCGCCGCCGCCGCCCACCGACTGCGCCAGGATGCCATCGGAGGCGACCCCGGCGGTGGTGATCGCCCCGGCGGTGTTGACGTTCACGACCGGACCCAAGCCGTTGGTGAGGTTCGACACCGAGCCGCCCATGCCGCCGGAGCCGCCGAGCGCCGCCGCGATCGCGCCATTGGCCGAGAAGGCCCCGGTGATCGCGAAGCCGCCGTCTCCGCCCCCGCCGCCGATCGACTGCGCCACCACCCCGCCCGAGAAGGCCCCGCCTGTTATGATCGTCCCGGTGCTGTTGACCGTCACGCCGCTGGAATTGCCGCCGTTGTCGCCCTTGCCGCCGAGCGTCAGGGCCCCGCCGAAGGCGTCGCCCGCGCTGGCCCCGACCGCGAAGCCGCCGTCGCCGCCGCCACCGCCGAGGCTCTGGGCCAGGATGCCGTCGGCGTTGGCGCCTTTGGTGGAGACGGCGGCCGTATTGCTGAGGCTCACCGCCGCGCCGACGCCGCCCAACCCGCCATTGCCGCCCATCGCCAGGCTGACCGACACCCCGGAGAAGGCCAGGGCTCCGGCGACGCTGAGGCCGCCCGAGCCTCCGCCACCGCCCACGCTTTGAGCCAGCAGGCCGTCAGCGCCCTGGCCACTCGTCGCGATCGCTCCGCTCGAAGCCAGGGTGACCTGCCCGGCGACACCGCCGGTTCCACCCGTCCCGCCCAGGGCGATCGAGATCGAGCCGTCGCCCGCCAGGGCCGCCCCTACCGCCAGGCCGCCGGATCCTCCGCCACCGCCTACGCTTTGGGCGGCGATACCATCGGAAAGGGCCCCGGATGTCGTGATCGACGAGGCGCTGATCACCTTCACCGCCGATGCGAAACCGCCCGAGCCACCGTTGCCGCCGAGGCTAAGGACCGCCGCCACGCTTTCCGCCGCCGCCCCGGCGATCGAGCCGCCGCCTGTCCCCCCGCCGCCGCCGATCGACTGGGCCAGGATCCCGTCGGCGTTGGCCCCGCCGGTGAGGATCGACCCGCTGTTGGTGTCGGTCACGCTCCCGCCGCTGGAGCCCGTTCCGGCCATGCCGCCCAGGGAGGCCGAGAAGCCGGCCCCCACTCCGCCGACCGCCGCGTTGGCCGACAGCCCGCCATCGCCGCCGCCGCCGCCGATCGACTGGATGATGATGCCCCCGGCGTCCGCCCCCGAGGTCGTCAGCGCCCCGCTGACGTTGGCGCTGACCGCCCCGCCGGTTCCGCCGATGGCTCCCTTGCCGCCCACTGTGAAGGCCGCCCCCGCCCCGCCGGCCACCACCCCGCCGATGGCGATGCCGCCATCGCCGCCGCCGCCGCCGATCGACTGGACCAGCACCGCGTCGGAGAACGCCCCGCCGGTCGTCACATTGCCGGCCTGGCTGATGCTCACCGCTGAGCCCACCCCGCCCGTACCGCCCGTGCCGCCAAGACCGACGGCCAGGGAAAGGATGCCCGACCCGGCTATGGCCACGGAAAGGCCCCCGTCACCACCGCCGCCGCCCACGCTCTGGGCGAAAACGCCGTCCGAGCGGTCGCCAACGGTCGAGATGGCGCTGGTGCTGGCCACGCTGACCGTCCCGCCGTTGCCGCCGCCACCGCCCTTGCCGCCCACCGCCAGGGAGGCGGCGAAGGGATTGATCGGGCTGAGCGCGGCGGCGATCGCCATGCCGCCGTCACCGCCGCCGCCGCCCACGCTCTGGGCGAAAATGCCGGTGGAATCCATGCCGTGCGTCGAAATCGAGCCGGCCGCATTGACCGTCACGCCAAAGCTCGCGCCGCCGCTGCCTCCCGTCCCGCCGAGGGCCAGGGAACCGCCGAACGAGCCGGTGATCGCTTCCCCGCCGTGACCCCCGCCACCGC
>DASXIE010000314.1:0-3260 GCA_036498165.1 Caulobacteraceae bacterium | reverse complement strand
TTATAGTGCCAAACAACTGGCATTTGGTAAAGTCAAAGTCCCGCCGAGCCTGCGCTGATCCGCGTGCAATCTTTTGCTAGGCCACGCAAGTCCTGTCGGCGGCCAGGCCGTGCGGTCTATCGTCGCGGCGATCGGGTAACGCTGGAAATCGTAAACGCCGGTGTGTCCGTCCCCCCATCGGCGCTTCGCGCCACTTCCCCCCGATGCGGGGGGAAGAGAGCGGTCCTCTCTCTTCCCCCCGCATCGGGGGGAAGTACCGGCGAAGCCGGGGATGGGGGATCGGAAGCGCCGGCGCTGGCCCCCCCTCCGAGCGGTGATCAGCCCGTCGCCGCTCCGATCCCCGGCAGACGATAGTCGGCGAAGGTCTGGCGGATGAGCTTCTTGTCGATCTTGCCGGTGGCTCCGAGCGGGATGTCGTCGACGAATTCCACCGCGTCGGGCATCCACCAGCGGGCGATCTTGCCGTCAAGGAAGCGCAGGAATTCCTCGCCCTCCGCGCTCTCGCCTTCCTTCAGCTTGACCAGCAGCAGGGGCCGCTCGTCCCACTTGGGATGGGCGACGCCGATCACCGCGGCCATGAAGGCCTTGGGATGGCCGGCGGCGATGTTCTCGATCTCGATGGAGCTGATCCACTCGCCGCCGGACTTGATGACGTCCTTGGCCCGGTCGGTGATCTGCATGTAGCCGGCCTGATCGATGGTCGCCACGTCGCCGGTGTCGAAGAAGCCCTCCTCGTCGAGGATGGCGCCGCCCTCGCCCTTGAAGTATTCGCCGGCGATGAAGGGGCCCTTGATCTTCAGGCGGCCGAAACTTTCGCCGTCGCGCGGCCGCGGCGCGCCCTCGTCGTCGACGAGCTTGAGTTCGACGCCCATCGGCGGGCGGCCCTGCTTGAGCCTGAAGGGTATCTGGTCTTCGAAGGAAAGGGCGGCGACCTCCGGGGTGGGCGTGGCCAGCGTGCCCAGCGGCGAGGTTTCGGTCATCCCCCAGGCGTGGACGACCTCGACGCCGTAGTCGTCGTGGAAGGCGCGGATCATCGCCTCGGGCACCGCCGAGCCGCCGATCACCACTCTCTTCAGGGTGGAGAAATGCTCGCCGGTGGCGCGCAGATGGGCGAGCAGCATCTGCCAGACGGTGGGCACGGCGGCCGACATGGTCACGTGCTCGGTCTCGATCAGCTCGAGGATCGAGGCTCCGTCCATCTTCTGGCCGGGCAGGATCAGCTTCGCCCCCACCGCCGGGCAGGAGAAGGTGAGGCCCCAGGCGTTGGCGTGGAACATCGGCACCACCGCCAGAACCGTGTCGCGAACGGAGAGACCCATCACGTCGCTCTGCAGGGTGACGAGGGTGTGCAGGAAGTTGGAGCGATGGGAGTAGAGCACCCCCTTGGGATTGCCGGTCGTTCCCGAGGTGTAGCAAAGGCCGCAGGCGGTGTTCTCGTCGAAGCCGCCCCAGGCGATGTCGCCGTCGTGGGCCTCGATCAGGGCTTCCGAGGCCAGGGCGCCGGGGAAGCCGGCCGCGGCCACCCGATCGGCGTCGCCGAAGACGATGACGTGCCTGACGCCGGCCATCTTCTCGCGGTGCTCGGCCAGAACCGGCAGGAAGGTGATGTCGGTGAACAGCACCTTATCGCCGGCGTGGTTGATGATGTAGCAGAGCTGGTCGGGGAAGAGGCGCGGGTTCAGGGTATGGCACACCGCCCCCATGCCCATGGCCGCGTACCAGGCCTCGATGTGGCGGCCCGAATTCCACGCCAGGGTGGCGACCCGGTCGCCGACCGTGACGCCCAGCGCCGCCAGGGCCGAGGAGAGCCGCCGGGCCCGGTCGCGGATCTCGCCGTAGGTGGTCCGCGTGATCGGCCCTTCGAGGGAGCGGGTCACCACCTCGCGATGGCCGTGCCAGGTCGCCGCGTGGTCGATGATCCGATCCACCGTCAGCGGCCAGTCCTGCATCAACCCGCGCATGGGCGTTCTCTCCGCTTCACCGTTCCCTGCTATTGTCGCCGACGCCGACAAGTGCGCCGGCAGGAACGGAATCTTGTCGTTCTACGTCTACATCCTGGCCAGTCAACGAAACGGAACTCTATACGTCGGTCACGGGGACGACCTCTACCGCCGCATGACCGAGCATCGCGCCCACAGCCTGGGCGGGTTCACCGCCAGATACGGGGTCACAAGGCTGGTCTATTTCGAGACCCATGAGACGCGTGAGAGCGCGTTCCTTCGCGAACGCCAGATGAAAGTCTGGAAACGCAAGTGGAAGCTGGAACTGATCGAGCGATCCAACCCAGGTTGGCGCGATCTGTTCGAGGATATGGAATAAACCCGCTCATCTTGGCGAAAGTGAGCGGTACACCCCAAACCGCTCATCCTGGCGAAAGCCAGGACCCAGGCTTTTTTTGTTTTTCAATGTGTTGGAAGAGCGCCAAGCTGGACACCACTGGGTCCTGGCTTTCGCCAGGATGAGCGGGGGAGGGGTCTGCCGGGTTAGCGGACTAGCTGCCGCGCGGCACGCTCGAAATCGCCGGCGGCGGGGAGCTTTTGCCAGGTGATCTCACCCACATCACGGCCGAGCTGAAGATCGAGAACGGCGCCGTCGGCCTCGGAGGCGTCGCCGCGGCGGGCCGCCAGACGCTGGCGCAGGAGGGCCGGATCGCCTTCCAGCCACAGGCCCCGCGCGCCCATGCGATCGGCGCGGGCGCGCATCGCCGGGTCGAGGAAGGTCGCATCCAGGATCGCCGAGCGGCCGGCGCCCAGCACCCGGGCGGCCAGGTCGAACATCGCGTCATAGACCCGGGAATCGGCTTCCTGATCGTGGCCGCCGCCGCTCCGCCGACGGATCTCGTCGCTGCGCAGGACCACCGCGCCGGGCGAGGCGGAGACAAGGGGGGCGAGCCGGCGCGCGATATGGCTCTTGCCGCTCCCCGAGAGCCCGCCGACCGCGAAGAGGGAAGGGGCGGTCGGTTCCAGGGCGGCCTGGGCGGCGGCGAGGTAGAGCCCGGCCATTTCCGCCTCGCCGGTGGCGGCGGTGACGTGGGCGCGGATGGCGGCGCGGATCGCAAGGAAGAGCGGCAGGGCCACGAGGCCATCCCACTGGCTGGCCGGAAAACCGCCCGCCGCCTCGTCGAGCCAGGCGTTGAGCAGGCGGTTGGCTGGCCCGGCGCGGCCCCTGACCGCCAGATCCATCACAGGGAAGGCGGCGTCGTAGAGGACGTCGATCCGGCTCAGGCGGTCGTTGAACTCGATGCAGTCGAAGAGGATCGG
>DASXIE010000313.1:0-3975 GCA_036498165.1 Caulobacteraceae bacterium | reverse complement strand
GATCGGAAACGCAGGCTCAACCCCGCTTGACGCCGCGCTCGGGCCTCGCGCACAACCGCCCGTCCAATCACGAGGAGCCTTAAGCGCCATGGCGGAGATCAGATTCGACGGCAAGGTGGCGATCGTCACCGGGGCCGGCGGCGGGCTGGGCCGTCAGCACGCGCTCGAGCTGGCCCGCCGTGGGGCCAAGGTCGTGGTCAACGATCTGGGCGGGACGATGGACGGTTCGGGCGGCTCTTCGGACGCCGCGGAAACGGTCGTCGGCGAGATCAAGGCGGCCGGTGGCGAGGCCATCGCCAATGGCTCCTCGGTGACCGACGACGCCGGCGTCGCCCGCATGATCGGCCAGGCCATGGACGCCTGGGGCCGCATCGACATCCTCATCGCCAACGCCGGGGTCCTGCGCGACAAATCCTTCGCCAAGATGGAGATCGCCGACTTCGAATTCGTGCTCGGCGTCCACCTGATGGGAACGGTCAAGCCGGCCAAGGCGGTCTGGGAGATCATGCGCACCCAGAACTGGGGCCGCATCGTCGTCACCACCTCCTCCTCGGGGCTCTACGGCAACTTCGGCCAGTCCAACTACGGGGCCGCCAAGCTCGGCATCATCGGCTTCATGAACACCCTCAAGCTGGAGGGCCAGAAGAACAACGTCCACGTCAACGCCATCGCCCCGGTGGCCGGCACGCGGATGACCGAGAACCTGATGCCGCCGGAAATGGTCAAGCGCCTGGCCCCCGAATACGTCACCCCCGGTGTCGTCTTCCTGTGCTCGGAGGAGGCCCCGACCGGGGTCATCCTCACCGCCGGCGGAGGGGCCTTCGCCATGGCCCGCATTTACGAGACCGAAGGCGTCTGGCTCGGCGAAGGCGGCCTCAGCGTCGAGGAGGTGCGCGACAATTGGGCCAAGATCGCCGACGAGGGCGGACAGCAGGCCTATTTCGCCGGCGGCGAACAGACCCAGAAGTTCTTCCGCAAGATGGCCGCCGGCTGAAGAGGCGAGCGGCGCCCTACAATCTCCTTGCGCCCGGCGGTTCGCCGCGCTCTCATCATCGCCAGGCGTCCGGTCAAGAGGCGCGTCCCGCCCACGATCTCCTGCCGGGGAAACGCTTGAAGTGACAGACGCGCCCGCCCGCTCCGCCTCCCGCCTCAGCCTTCCGGCCCTCATCGCCTTTTCGACGCCCGGCCTGCCGATCGGGGCCCTGGCGGTGGCCCTGTCGGTCTACCTGCCGCGCTACTACGCCGGCCACTTCGGCCTCGGCCTGCCGGCGGTGGGCCTGGCGTTCATGGCCGTGCGGCTCATCGACATGACCTTCGATCCGTTCATCGGCGTCTTGATGGACCGCACCCGCACCCGCATCGGGCGCTACCGGGCCTGGCTGATCGCCGGCGCCCCGATCCTGATGATCCCGGTCTTCATGTTGTTCCTGCCGCCGGCCCTGCCCCATCAGCGTCTGGCGCAGTACGCCTACCTGATCGGCTGGCTGTTCATTTACTACATCGGGACCTCGGTGATCCTCCTCTCGCACGCCTCGTGGGCCTCGGTGATCGCCGAGAAGTATCATGAGCGCTCGCGGGTCTTCGGCTCGATCCAGGTGGTCAGCATCATCGCCGCCACCGTGGTCCTGATCGTCCCCTCGCTCATCGGCAGCCACAGCGCCCAGGGCGACGTGCGGGCCATGGGCTGGTTCATCTTCCTCATCACCCCGCTCGGAGTCGCCCTGGCGGTGGCCCGCACGCCCGAGCGCATCGTCGCCGATTCCCGCGCCCAACGGTTCGGCCTTCGCGACTACTGGGAGATGGTCTCGCGGCCGGACATGCGGCGGATCATCGTCGCCGACTTCTGCCTCGCCCTCGGACCCGGCTGGATGAGCGCCATCTACCTCTTCTATTTCCACGACGCGCGCGGCTTTTCCTGGGACCTGGCCCGCTACCTGCTGGCCATCTACATCGTCGCCGGGGTGCTCGGAGCGGGCGTGTTGAGTTGGGTCGCCATGCGGCTGGGCAAGCACCGCACCCTGATGATCGCCAGCACCGGCTATTCGCTCGGCCTGATGTCCATGGCGTTCCTGCCCAAGGGGATGTTCGCCCCGGTGGCCTTTTTCATGTTCGTGATGGGGTTCCTCGCCGCCGGCTTTCCCCTGCTCGACCGGGCCATGGTCGCCGACGTCGGCGACGCGGTGCGCCTCCAGCAGGGCAAGCATCGGGTCGGCCTGCTCTATGCGATGATCACCAGCACCCAGAAGATCGCCAGCGCCCTTTCCATCGGCCTGACCTTCGTCCTCCTGGGCCTCATCGGCTACAAGGCCGACGAGCACGCCGTGAACACCGCCGCGGCGATCGACGGCATGCAGTTCGTCTACATCATCGGCCCGATTGTCTTCGTGATGCTCGGAGGGGCCTGCTTCATCGGCTACAAGCTCGACAGCGCCCGCCACGCCGACATCCGCGCCCAGCTCGAGGCCCGCGACGCCATGGGCCTCGAGGCCCCCGTCCTGGAGGGCCTCTCCGGCGATACCGACCTGCCGGCCGGCCTGGCCGAACCGACCTGAGCGGGCGCCGATGACCGAGGCCGTCGCCCCTGGGGCGCGCAGCCCCTTCCATGTGATCCTCGCCTTCGCCCTGCCGGGCATGGTGCTGGCCGGCATGGTCCTGGTCTATGGCGTCTATGTTCCGCGCTACTACGCCGGGCTGATCGGCAACCTCGCCGTGGTCGGCGGGGCGATCGCCGTGGTCCGCTTCGTGGACGTGTGGTTCGATCCCTTCCTGGGCCTGGCCATGGACCGGACGCGGACGGCCATCGGCCGCTACCGCGCGTGGCTGATCGCCGGGGCCCCGGTGATGATGGTGGGGATCTACATGTCGCTGCTGCCGCGCGGAACGGTGAGCAGCGCCTACATGATCGTCTGGCTGCTCGTGAGCTACCTCGGCTATTCGATGATCAACCTCGCCACCGTGGCGTGGACGTCGGTGCTCGCCCCCTCCTACCACGAGCGCTCCCGGGTTTACGGCTGGACCCTGGGACTGGCGGTGCTGGGGGCCATCGCCCTCTTGCTGTTGTCGGCGGCGACCCACGGCAAGATCGTGCTTGGCAAGGCTGCCAGCATGCCGCCCATCGGCCTCATCCTGATCGCGGCGACGCCGGCCGCGGTGATCCTGTGCGCCTTGTTGACCCCCGAACGGGCGGTGAGCGCGGAGCGGCCGAGATTCCGGCTCGGCGACTACTGGAAGGCGATCTCTCGGCCGGAGATGGGGCGGATCATCCTCGCCGACCTGGCTCTCTCGCTCGGCACCGGCACCACGGCCCCGCTCTATGTCTTCTTCTTCCACGACGCCAAGGGCTTCTCCATCGCCGAGGTCGGCTTCCTGCTGATCTTCTACATCGGGGCCAGCGTGATCGGGGCGCCGGCGTGGGGCCGGATCGCCAAGGCCCTCGGCAAGCACCGCACCCTGCAGATCGCCTGCGTCTGCTACGCCATCGCCCAGTCCACCCTGATGGCCCTGCCCCGGGTGTGGCCCGGCCATGGCCTCGTCCAGATGCTGCCGACCATCGCCGGCATGTTCGGGGTCGGCTTCACGGCCAGCGCCTTCATCCTCCTGATCCGCGCCATGGTCGCCGACGTGGTCGACGACGTCCGTCTGGAGAGCGGCCAGGACATCACTTCCCTGTTGTTCTCCATGGTCACCACCACCAACAAGATCGGCCTGTCGGTGACCACCGCCTTCTCCTTCACCGTGCTGAGCCTGGTGGGCTACAACCCGCGCGAAGGGGCGGTGAACACGCCGCACGCCATCTTCGGCCTGGAGATGTGCTACCTCTTCGCGCCGGTCATTCTGGTCTGGTTCGGCGGGGCGATGTTCTTCGGCTACAAGCTCGACGCCAACCGGCACGCCGAGATCAGGGCCGCGCTCGCCTCGTACGACGAGGCCGCGGCGCTTGAGAGCGTGACCGGCCCGACCGCCGCAACGGAGGCG
>DASXIE010000312.1:0-3164 GCA_036498165.1 Caulobacteraceae bacterium | reverse complement strand
CGAAGGCTGGCCGATCCTCGCCGCGGCGCGGCGCGGCCCCGACGCCCTCTGCGCCTATCTGCTGGCGCGCGATACCGGCGCGCCGGTCCCGGTGATGGAGACGCCCCCGGCCTTCGAGGGCCGCTTCGGCTATGCGGCGGGTCTGGCCGACTACAGCTTCTCCAAGCGCTATCGGCCGTTGAGCGAAATCCTGGCCCGCGTCGCCCGTTCAGTCGAGGCGCCGGCCGGCGCGGTGATCGCCATCCAGAAGATGTCGCTGGCCGATCACGCCCCGATGGTGGCCCGCGACAACCCCGCGCCGCTCATCGCCGGCGACGTCGCCGCCAACCTCTGGCTCGGCGGCAGGGTCAGGACGCAGACCCATCACGACCCCGATCACAACCTGGCCTGCGTCGTCGCCGGCCGGCGCCGCTTCCTGCTCTTCCCGCCCGAGCAGGTCGGGGCCCTCTACATCGGGCCGCCCGATCGCGCCCCGCCGCTCAGCCTGGTCGATCCCGAAGCCCCCGACCTCGTCGCCTTTCCGCGCTTCGCCGAGGCCATGCGCGTCGCCAGGGTCGCCCATCTGGGGCCCGGCGACGCCCTGCTGATCCCGCGCCTGTGGTGGCACCACGTGACCTCGCTCGATCCCTTCAACGCGATGATCAACTACTGGTGGGGCGCGGCCAAGGCCGGGTTCGAGAACCCGCGCGACCTGTTCCTCGCCGCCCTGCTGGCGATCCGGCGGCTGCCGTCCCACGAGCGCGACTACTGGCGGGCGATGTTCGACGCCCACGCCTTCGCCGATCCCGGAGCCGCGGTCGCCCACCTGCCGTCGGCGCTGCGGGGCCATCTGGGCGAGCTCGGCCCCGGCGAGCAGGCGGCCCTGCGACGGGCGCTGCGATCCGCCTTCCAAAAATCCGGCGCATGACGCCGCCCCGGTTCCACGCGGCCGCCCTGTCGCTGCTCCTGCTGTGCCTGGCGCCGCCGGCGGCGACGGCGCGGCCGGCCCCGGCGGCCCTGGCGCATCTCGCCAACGGGGTCGAGGCGCGCGAGGGCGCCGTGACGCTCCGGGTGAAGGCGATCACCGACGAGATTCTTCGCGTTCGCATCGCCCGGGACGGACGGTGGCCGGAAGACGCGAGCTGGGCAGTCCCGGCGCAGGAGCGGGCGCGCTCGGCAAGCGTGCGCGGCGAGCCGGGCGGCTTTGCGACCCGGGCGCTGTCGGTGGCGATCGGGCCCGGCCTGACGCTCAGAGTCTCCGATGCGGCCGGGCGTACGATCGTCGCCGACGACGCGGAGCCGCTGCGTGTCTCCGGCGCCGGGTTCACCCTGCGCAAGGCGCTGCCGTACGGCGAGCACATCTTCGGCCTGGGCGACAAGACCGGCGATCTCGATCGGCGGGGAGGCTCGTTCGTCGACTGGAACACCGACGCCTATGGCTTCTCCAGCTCGACGGACCCGATCTACAAGTCGATCCCGTTCTGGCTCGGGGTCGGGGGACCGGGCGGCGCCTATGGCATCCTGTTCGACAACAGCTGGCGGGCGTGGTTCGATTTCGGCCATCGCGAGGCGGGGGTCACTGAATTCGGCGCGCCGGACGGTCCGATCGACTACTACATCATCGCCGGGCCGAGGCTCGCCGACGTTGTCCGGCGCTACGGCGCCCTGACCGGCCGGGCGCCTTTGCCGCCGCTGTGGTCGCTCGGCTACCAGCAGTCGCGCTACAGCTACATGAGTGCGCAGGAGGCGCTGGCGGTGGTCGGCCGGCTGCGCCAGGAGGCCTTTCCCACCGACGTGCTGTGGCTGGACATCGACTACCAGGATCGCAATCGTCCGTTCACGGTCAATCGCGCCGCCTTCCCCGATCTGAAGGGCCTGGCCGACGATCTCGGCCAACGCGGGGTGAAGCTCGTCACCATCGCCGACCTGCATGTGGCGGCGGCCCCCGGCCAAGCCTATGCGCCCTACGACACCGGCGTGGCGGCCGACGCCTTCGTGCACAATGCGGACGGCTCGCTTTTCGTGGGGGCCGTCTGGCCCGGACCCTCGGTGTTCCCCGATTTCACCGAAGCATCGGTGCGGGCCTGGTGGGGGCGGCAATACGCGGCCCTGGCCGACGACGACATCGCCGGCTTCTGGGACGACATGAACGAGCCGTCGGTCTTCAAGAGCCCCAACCTGACCATGCCGCTGGACGCGGTCCACAAGATCGACAGCGACGATTTCGCGCCCCGCGCGGCGACCCACGCCGAGATCCACAACGTCTATGGCCTGGAGAATTCGCGGGCGACCTTCGAGGGGCTGCAGACGCTGAGGCCCGACGAGCGGCCGTTCGTGATGACCCGCGCCACCTATGCCGGCGGCCAGAGATACGCTGTCACCTGGACCGGCGACGACAGCGCCACCTGGGACCAGCTGAAGCTGATGGTGCATCAGCTGATCAACCTGGGGCTCAGCGGCTTCGCCTACGCCGGCGCCGATGTCGGCGGCTACACCGGCGGGGCCAGTCCGGAGCTGATGACCCGCTGGTTCGAGATCGGGGCCTTCACGCCGATCTTCCGCGACCACGCGGCCAAGGGCGCGCCGAGGGCCGAGCCGTGGGTGGACGGGCCCGACCAGCTGGCCATCCGCCGCCGCTTCGTCGACGAGCGCTATCGCCTGATGCCCTATCTCTACAGCCTCGCCGACGACAGCTCGCGGACGGGCGATCCGCTGATGCGGCCGGTGTTCTACGACTATCCGGGGGCGATGAGCGCGCCGTGCGATCAGTCGATGGCCTTCACCCTCGGCGCCTCGATCCTGGTGGCGCCGCCGCCGAAGCCCGAATCGCCGCAGGCCTACGAGGTCTGCCTGCCGGCCGGCGGCTGGTACGATCTGTGGACGGGCGAGCGCGCCGGCCCCGAGAATCCGCACAGAGACGGCGTCTATGTTCTCACCGAGCAGCCCCGTCTCGACCGGTTGCCGGTGTTCGTCAGGGCGGGGACCATTCTCCCTACCCAGCCGCTGGTGCAGAGCACCGCCGAAACCCCCAACGGCCCGCTCGGCCTCGACCTCTACCTCGGCCCCGATTGCCACGGGTCCCTGTATCTCGACGACGGCCACAGCCTGGAGTTTCGTCGCGGCCACTTCCTGCGCCAGCAGATCCGCTGCAGCCGCGACGGCTCGGGCGCCCTCAGAGTGGAGTT
>DASXIE010000311.1:0-2374 GCA_036498165.1 Caulobacteraceae bacterium | reverse complement strand
CTACAGGGCGGACGGTTTAGGACAGGTCGGGCCATGCCGGCGACACCCTTCTGGAAGCGCAAGACCCTGGCGGAGATGAACCCCGCCGAATGGGAGAGCCTGTGCGACGGCTGCGGCCTCTGCTGCCTGGTGCGCTTCGAGGACGAGGCCAGTGGCGTCGTCACCCCGACCCGAGTGCACTGCCGCCTGTTCGATTCCGAGGCCTGCCGGTGCACCGACTATGCGCATCGCCGTCAAAGCGTGCCCGACTGCATCAAGCTCACGCCCGGCAATGTCGGCGCCCTGGCCTGGATGCCGAAGAGCTGCGCCTACCGGCGGATCGCCGAGGGCCGCGGCCTCGCCCCCTGGCATCCCCTGGTCAGCGGCGATCCGGAAAGCGTCCATGCCGCCGGCGTCTCGGTGCGCGGCCAGACGTTCAGCGAAGAGACCCTCGCCGACCCCGAGGACGCCCTGGAGTTCGCCGCCCCCGACCTGATGATCGAACGCGGCCGATGACCTCCCTCCCCTCATGGGGAGGGTGGATCGCGCGCAGCGCGAGACGGGTGGGGAAGCCGCCCCACCCCATCCGTCCCGTCGGGAAACTTCCCCATCAAGGGGAAGGAGGGCTGTGGCATTTGTGCAACCCTCCCCCTTGCGGCCGCCTGGGGCTAGCTTAACTCAGGGCGAACCAAAGGGACGTTGGATTGGCGCAGGATCCGTACCAGGAGCTAGGGGTGGCGCGCGGCGCCAGCGCCGAGGACATCCGCAAGGCGTTTCGCAAGCTCGCCAAGCAGCACCACCCTGACAAGAACCAGGGCAACGCCGCCTCGGAGGAGAAGTTCAAGCGGGTCAGCGCCGCCTTCGACCTGCTGGGTGATCCGGACAAGAAGCGCAAATTCGACGCCGGTGAGATCGACGCCGACGGCCGCGAGACCATGCGCGGCTTCACCGGCAATCCCTTCGGCCACGGCGGCGGCCCCAGGGGAGCGGAATTCGAGAATATCGATCTTGGCGACATTCTCGGAGAGATGTTCGGCGGCCGGCGCGGGGGCGGCTTCGCCTCGCGCGGCGGCGATGTCCGCGCCACTCTCGAGATCGACCTGGAGGAATCCATCCTCGGCGGCAAGAAGCGCATCGCCTTCTCCGACGGCCGCACCCTCGACGTCACCATCCCCCGCGGGGCGAGCGACCATCAGGTGCTGCGGCTCAAGGGCCAGGGGTCGCCCGGCCGGGCCGGGGCGGGCGACGCCTTGATCGAGCTCGTCCTGCGGCCCCACCCCCGTTTTCGCCGCGAGGGCGAGGTCCTGGTGATGGACGTGCCGATCTCGGTTCCCGACGCGGTGCTCGGCGGCAAGGTCCAGGCCCCGACCCCGGACGGACCGGTCACCCTCAACGTCCCCAAGGGTTCCAACACCGGCTCGACCCTGCGCCTGCGCCAGCGCGGCCTGGCCGACAGCCGGGGAAGGCGGGGGGACCTGCTGGCGCGGCTGGTCGTCACCCTGCCGGAGACCGCCGACGAGAAGCTCGAGACGTTCGCCGAGGAGTGGCGGCGCGATCGGCCCTACGCGCCGCGCACGCGAGCGTGATAGGATGTTCAGTCCCCGTTCAGGCCGATCGTTCTAGAGGAGCCCCGGTGAAAATCGCCCGCAACCTATTGGCGACGGCATGCCTGGCCCTCACCCTGGCCGGCGCCGGCCAGGCCCAGCAACGCCCCAGAGGCGGCGGAGGCGGCCACATGCCGGCGGCGCGCGGCTACGCCCCCGGCCCCGCCTACGGGCGCGGCGGCCCGGCCTACGGACGCGGCGCTGGGGCCTATGGCCCGCCCGGCTATGGCGCGCCGCAAAGGTTCGGCCCGGCCTATGACGCCTACAGGCCCTACAATCCCTATGCGCCGCGCGCCGCCCTCGGCGGCTGGCGGGAGCAGCAGGACGTGCTTCGCCAGGGCGTGCGCCAGGGCCAGCTCGCCCCCCTCGGGCGGGTGATCGGCTCGATCCGTCAGGTCAGCCCCGGCCGCCAGCTCGACGCCCACATCGAGTATCTCGGCCCGCGCATGGTCTATCGGGTCCAGTGGATGACCGATCAGGGTCGCCGGGTCGACTACATCGTCGACGCCGCCAGCGGCGCGATTATCAACAGCCGGTAGGGCCAGGGCATGCGCATCCTGCTGGTGGAAGACGATCCGGACCTGTCCCGGCAACTGAAGCAGGCGCTCGCCGACGCCGGCTATGCGGTCGATCACGCCGCCGACGGCGAGGAGGCGGCCTTCCTCGGCGAGACCGAACCCTATGACGCCATCGTGCTCGATCTGGGCCTGCCCAAGGTCGACGGGGCCTCGGTGCTTGAGGGCTGGCGGCGGCTCCATGTGGCCACCCCGGTCCTCATCCTCACCGCCCGC
>DASXIE010000310.1:0-3629 GCA_036498165.1 Caulobacteraceae bacterium | reverse complement strand
GTCGCCCTGGGCGATTTCTACGCCGCCGAGCCGAGCAAGTTCGCACCGGGCGTCGTCGCCGGCCTGGCCGCCAGGGGGATCGCGGTGAAGGGCGGCTTCGCCGCCGAGGGCTCGGGCCTCCACGGGATCATCCTTCGCGACGGCCGCCTGCAGGGCGGCGCCGACCCCCGCCGCGAAGGGGTCGCCAAGAGCTGCTGCTGAACGATTCATATTCCCTTCCCCTCGCATCTGGGAAGCACCCGCGCAGCGGGGCATGGGGGGACGGAAGCGCTAACCCCTCGGCAGGCGGAGTTCGAAGATCGTGCCGACCTCGCTCGAACTCACCAGGGCGAGATCGCCGCCGTGGCCCTGGGCCAGATCGCGGGCGATGGCCAGGCCGAGGCCCGTGCCACCCTTTCGGGCCGCACCGGCGAAGGGCTGGAAGATGTTGGCCCGGGCCCGTTCCGGCAGGCCAGGGCCATCGTCCGCCAGGCGCAGGACGTCGAAATCGCCTTCGGCCGAAAGGCTGGCGGCGACCTTGCCGACCCCGCCTCTCGTCTCGGCCTGGTCGATCGCCTGGCGGGCGTTGCTGAGCAGATTGACGAGGATGCGGTGCAGCTGCTCCGGGTCCGCGTCCACCTTGGCCTTGTCGTTGAACTCGATGGCGAGCGCCACCCCGTCCGCCGTCAGTCCAGCATCCTCGGCCGCCGCCTCCAGGGCGGCGCGCAGGGCCGTGGGACGCTTTTGCGGGGCCGGCTCGTCGCTCTTGCCAAAGGCCAGGACATTGGATGCCAGGGCCACGGCCCGGCCGAGCGCCCGCTCGAGCCTGGGCAGGGCGCGGGCGACGTTGGGATCGCCGGAGGTCGCCATCCGCTCCGAGGCCAGCTGGGCGCTGGAGAGCATGTTGCGCAGGTCGTGGTTGATCTTGGCCACCGCCTCGCCGAGCGCCGCGAGCCGGGCCCTTGAACTCAGGGCGGCGCGCAGGTCGGTCTGCATGCGGTCCAACTCACGCTCGGCGCGGCCGATCTCGTCACGCCGCCCGGACGGCCGCACCCGCGCCTTGGGGTCGTCCGGATCGGCCCGGAAGTGCTCCATCGCCCGGGTGATCCGCTGGATCGGGCGCACGAAGAGCAGGGTCAGCGACAGATAGACGACCGCCCCGGCCATCACCGAGGTGAACACGGCGATTCCGAGCAGTTGGGCGAGCTGGGTCCACAGTTCCTTCTTGAGCGGCGCGTCGGGGGCGACGATCTCGATGAATTCGCCGGGCAGGAAACGCGGCTTTGCCATCACCCGGACCATTCGCCCGGCCCCGTCGGTGAGCGTCTCGAACGGGGCCAACCACGAAAGCGGATCCTCGTGGCGCAGGTCGACGAGATAGGGCGTGCGCTGCACCCGGGGCATCTGCAGGATGAGGTGGCGCTCGTTGTTCACCCCCATGGACACCTGGACCACCTCGGCGCTGGCCAGAAGCTTCTGCGACACCGGGGCGGTGACCACCCCGTTGGGGGCCGACTGGGTGACGAGGATCGCCACCTCGGCGGTGTGCACCCGGTCCAGCAGGCGCTGCTCCTCGAAGGCGGCGAGGTTGGGCGGCAGGATCAGGAGATTGGCCAGCACCACGATGAGCACCGTGAGCAGTAGCAATCTCGATGAGAGGCCGCCCGGCCAGGGAAGGAGAGGCCGCGGCGGGGGCTCGGCAGGGGGGGCGGCGTCCGCCATGGATCAATGGGTTACTTCAGCGTGACGATGCGGGCAATCAAAGGCGCGGCGCCGACCGGCGCGGACGCCGCGCGATCCGCCAGGCGAGGGCGGCCAGCGACAGGACGGAAAGGCCGATCAGCGGGGCCAACACGTCCGGGCGTTCGAGAAGGTGGCGATCGAGGTGGGCGCCGAAGTCGATCGCCCGGCCGAAACCGGCCCCCAGTCCCGCGAAGATGAAGCAGGCCGGGGCGCTGCCGATTGCGGTGGCGGCCGCCACGGCGCCCAGCCGCACGCCGGCCAGCCCGGCGGCGATGTTGGTCACGAACATCGGCACGACCGGGATGAGCTTCAGACTGACCAGGTAGGAATAGGCGTTGGCCGACAGGGCCTGCTCGACCGCTCTCAAGCGAGGGCCGCTGTCTCTGGCCACCCAGTCGGCGAAGGCGCTGCGGCAGGCGGCGGCCACCAGCAGAGAGCCGGCGACGCAGGCGCTCAGGCTGAGCGCCCCGCCGATCAGCGGGCCGAACAGGTATCCGCTCACGATCATCATCAGCCCAGGTCCTGGGATGCAGGCGGCGATGACGGCGACGAAGAGGGCGACGAAGCCGGCCCCGCTGGCCAGGGGGAGCGCGGCGACCAGATGGCGAAGCTGGGCGTGATGGGCCTCGAGCGCATCGAAGGAGAACCACCGCCAGGCCCCGCTCGCCACAGCCGCGGCCAGCAAGATCAGGAGGACCGCCAGCAGGCCGAAGCGGCGCAGGAAGGAAGCCAAGCTCACCGCGCCCCAACGGCCCCCGCGAGGTTGGCGAAGCCGTCGCCGTGCAGGCGCTGCGCCAGTTCGCGGCGGATGCGGCTCACCAGGCCCGGGCCTTCGAAGACGAGGGCCGAGTAGAGCTGCACCGCGCTCGCTCCGGCCCGGATCTTGCCGTAGGCGTCGGCCCCCGAGGCGATCCCGCCGACCCCGATTAAAGCGAGCCGGCCGGCCGCCGCCTCATGGAAATCGCTCAACAGGCGGGTCGAGGGCGCCAACAGGGGCGCGCCGGAAAGTCCGCCGGTCTCGCCGGCCCGCCGATCGCGCAGGCCGGGCGGCCGCCGGGTCGTCGTATTGGAAACGATGAGGCCGGCCAGGGCGAACTTCACCGCGGTCTCGGTAATGGCGATGACCTCCGCCTCGGCCAGGTCCGGCGCGACCTTGAGGAAGACCGGCGCGGCCGGCTTCGCTTCGCTTACCGCCCCCAGCAGGTCTTCCAGCGCGCCCCTCTCCTGCAGGTCGCGCAGGCCGGGGGTGTTGGGCGAGGAGACATTGATGGTGAAATAGTCGGCGAGGCCGGCGAGGCGCTTCACCCCGGCGACATAGTCGGCGACGCGGTCGGCGGAGTCCTTGTTGGCCCCGATATTGGCCCCCACCACCCCGCCGCGCGGGCGCCGGGCGAGGGCGGCGGCGAAGGCCCCCTGGCCGGCGTTGTTGAAGCCGAGGCGATTGATCACCGCCCGGTCGGCGGCGAGGCGAAAGAGCCGCGGCCGGGGATTGCCCGCCTGCGGTTTCGGCGTCGCGGTGCCGCACTCGACGAAGCCGAAGCCGGCCGCCAGCAGAGCGCCGGGGACCTCGGCGTTCTTGTCGAATCCGGCCGCCAGGCCGATGGGATTGGGAAGGGCCAGTCCCGCCAGGGTGGTCGCCAGGATAGAGTCGGGAGGGCTGGTCTCGCGAGGGCCGAGCCCGGCCTTCAGGGCGATGAGCGCCAGGCGGTGAGCGTCCTCGGGATCGAGACGGCGCAAGGCCGCTGTGGCGAGATCGTGCAGGGCGCTCATGGACTGACGTCCGGCGCGCCGTCGGCGTCCATCGGCGCACTGCGGACCGCCCGCACGTGTCGGCATTCGAGCGGGCCGTAGAGATGCGGGAACAGCTCTCCGCCGCGTGAGGGGTCCCACCTCAGCGCCGTCCCCAG
>DASXIE010000309.1:0-5829 GCA_036498165.1 Caulobacteraceae bacterium | reverse complement strand
GCTCGTGTACCGCGAGGGGAGCATGAAGGCCCGCACCGCTTCGGCCCCCAGGGCGTCCCGGGCGGCCACAAGCGCCAGCGCCGAATCGACCCCCCCGGAGAGGCCGAGCAACACGCCCTTGAACCCCGACTTGCCGACATAGTCGCGCAGGGCCAGGACCATGGCCCGGTAGACCTCCTCCGGGCCGGTCGGCCAGTCGGCCATGGGCGCGGCGACGCACCGCCAGCCCCCCTCCCCCCGCTCCCAGGTCGAGACCGCCAGGGCCTCCTCGAACATCGGCAGGCGCATGCAGAACTCCCCGTTCGCCTGAAGGGCGAAGGAGCCGCCGTCGAAGACCAGCTCGTCCTGGCCGCCGAGCTGGTTGACGTAGATCAGCGGCAGGCCGGTCTCGGCCACCCGGGCGCGGGCGACGATCAGGCGCTCGTCGTCGGCGGTGCGCCGGTAGGGCGAGCCGTTGGGAACCAGGAGGAACTCGGCCCCATGGGCCTTGAGCTGGGCGGCGGGGCCCGGACCCCAGATGTCCTCGCAGACCGGGGCCCCGATCCGCACGCCCTTCACCTCCACCAGCAGCGGCGTCTCGCCGGCCGCGAAGATGCGCTTCTCGTCGAACACGCCGTAGTTGGGCAGGTCGATCTTGAAGGCCACCTCGCGCACCTCGCCGCCGGCCAGGTGGGCGATGGCGTTGCGCGGCCGCCCGTCCGGGTGGGGCCAGGGCAGGGTGATCAGCGCCTCGCAGCCGCGCGCCGTGTCGGCCGCCAGGCGCTTGAGGGCCTCGCCGCAGCGCGCCACCGCGGCCGGCTTGAGGGCCAGGTCCTCCGGCGGATAGCCGATCAGGAACAGCTCGGAGAACAGGGCGAGGTCGGCGCCCATGGCCGTGGCCCGGGCCATGGCGGCGCGGGCCAGGGCCTCGTTGCCCTCGATGTCGCCGACCGTGGGATTGGCCTGGACGGAAGCGATGACAAGACGGTCGGCGGCCATGGCGGCGCTTTTAGTGCAAGAACCGGCGGCGGAGAACTAGCGCCTCTCTCCCCCCTCCGGGGGGAGTACGGCCGAAGGCCGGGAGGGGGTTCGAGGGGAAGCGCGCCGGCGCATTGCACCTGCACCCTCTCCACCGCTGCGCGGTCCCCCTCCCCCACCGGGGGAGGAGAATTAAAGTCAATCGTCCCGGTGGACCCGCTCGCGGCGCTCGTGGCGTTCCTGGGCCTCGACGCCGAGTGTGGCGATAGGTCGCGCCTCCAGACGGGCCAGACCGATCGGTTCGCCGGTCTCCTCGCAGTAGCCGTAGGCCCTCTCGTCGATCCGGCGCAGGGCGTCGTCGATCTTGGAAATGAGCTTGCGTTGCCGATCGCGGGTGCGCAATTCGAGTGCCCGATCAGTCTCCGAAGAGGCGCGATCGGCCAGATCCGGATGGTTTTCGGTCTCCGACTGCAAATGCGTCACCGTCTCCCGCGATTCGCGGAGAATATCATCTTTCCAATCGAGCAGTTTGTTCCGAAAGTATTCTAGTTGCCGATCACTCATGAACGGTTCGTCTTCTGATGGACGATATATCTCGTCCTTTATTTTCAGAGAAGACGTTTGCATTGACGCCTCATATGTTGATCGTCCCGGGCCCGTCTCCCCAACGGGCGCCGCGCTTATAGCAAAACCAAACCGCCGGGCAATCGACTTGGCGCGGGGGGCGTCAGATTGGCGAACCGCCGCCGCGGACGCGCCGCGTTCTCTTCCTCCAGCACGTGGCCCGCCTCGTCGTAGAGGTAGGCGGTCTGGGGGGTCCCGGTCCCGAAGGTCTTGCGGTACACCCGCCGGCCGGCGAAGTCGTAGCCGTAGACCCCGGCGTTGGCGCTGTTCTTGGTCACGCCCACGAGGCGGCGGGCGGCGTTGTAGCTGTAGGCGTAGGTGAAGCCGGGATGATCCTGGCTCAGCTCCCCGCCGGCGAGGTAAGTCAGGGCCCGCGTCGTGCCGCCAGCCGTCGCCGTCACCCGGTTGGAGCCGGCCGCGACGCTCATCGTCGTCGCCCCGTTCTGGGTGAGGTTGCCCGAGGGATCGTAGGCGTAGGCTGTGCTGCCCCAAGCGCCGGAGCCGCTCATCACCCGGCCGGAGGGCGTGTAGCCGTAAGCCGCCGACCGTGAGGTCGGTCCGATGGCCGGGATGAGATTGTCCGTCGCCCCGGCGATACGGCCGTCCAGCTGCCAGGCGAAGGTGACGTGGTCCACAGTATACAGATTTTCAGCTGGCGTATATCTTTATCGGGAATTACTCATCGTTACCGTCATAGAAATCGATGTAAAGGGCAGAAATAAGAATATCCATACTTTCTAAATTACCGTTGACTGCAGAAATTGTTGCTGAAAGGCGCACGTATTCAGGCATGTGTGATTCATATCTATTAAATGAAAAGAATTCTATATATTCCAGAGATGAAACCTTTTCTGGGCTTAACTTATCCGAACCCCAGGCTCCAGGGCGGTCGATTTCACGCATAATTGGTAGGGTATCCATAGAGCGAAGTCTCGCAAAGACTCGCAGGGTTGGGTCGCCCTTCCCTACTACGATGGTGAACAGAGCTTTATCTATATTAACAAACGCATCCAAAACCGGATCATCCATATAGACAGCCCCGTCCTGTCGGGCGCAGTACGAATTCCAAATCAGCTGTCGAGCAGAGACATACTTGTACATGACCTCGTTAATAATCATCTCTTGCCTTGCTTCTTAACGTCTGCCTCAGTTGCGCCGTCGACTCTCCTTGGAAAGCACTCGCAAGTGATAGGATCTTGGTCCCACACTATACCATGCCAATGGAAACCCGAAGTAGAGCCGTGCGGGTTACGGTGACAGTGCACTAAATAGCTCCTCCGACACCATGCGTCTTGCGACAGCCTGTGGCCGCGCTTGGCGGGCGCCAGGCCTCGCCGCGAGCGCTCCAGCTCCGCAATCCGGTCCCAGCGCCGATCGGCTTCCGCAACGAAGGCTTTTCCAGCGATCGGCGCCAGCCGCCCGAACCGATATCTTGCTGATGATTGGGCCATCGTCTCGTCCCATCCGCCTTCCTGCCCCCAAGTTCCCTCTTTGTTCTTGCTGCGCCGGCGACTCCCGATATTACATGCAAAGGGCTTGGGGCCGCCGGGTCCGCCACCTAAAAGCGTGAGATGTTCGAACAGAGCCGTTTCATCCGCGTGCGCGGGGCGCGCGAGCACAATCTGAAGAACGTCAGCGTGGACATCCCGCGCGGCGAGCTGGTGGTGCTCACCGGCCTTTCCGGCTCGGGCAAGAGCAGCCTGGCGTTCGACACCATCTACGCCGAGGGCCAGAGGCGCTACGTCGAGAGCCTTTCCGCCTACGCCCGCCAGTTCCTCGAGCTGATGGGCAAGCCGGACGTCGACCTCATCGAGGGCCTCTCCCCGGCCATCTCCATCGAGCAGAAGACCACCAGCCGCAACCCGCGCTCCACGGTGGGCACGGTCACCGAGATCCACGACTACATGCGCCTGCTGTGGGCCCGGGTCGGCATTCCCTATTCCCCGGCCACCGGACTGCCGATCGTCAGCCAGACGGTCAGCCAGATGGTCGACAAGCTGGCCGCCCTGCCGGATGGCGAGCGCATCTTCCTGCTCGCCCCGGTGGTCCGCGACCGCAAGGGCGAGTACCGCCGCGAGATCGCCGAGTGGCAGAAGGCCGGCTACCAGCGCCTGAAGATCGACGGCGCCTACTATCCCATCGAGGACGCCCCGGCGCTGGAGAAGACCTTCAAGCACGACATCGACGTTGTGGTCGATCGCCTGGTCACCCGCGCCGGGCTGGAGAGCCGCTACGCCGACAGCCTCGAGGCGGCCCTGCGCCTGGCCGACGGCATCGCCGTGGCCGAGTGGGCCGACTCGCCCGAGGGCGGCGAGCCGCGGCGGCTGGTCTTCTCGGAGAAGTTCGCCTGCCCCGTCTCCGGCTTCTCGATCGCCGAGATCGAGCCGCGCCTCTTCTCGTTCAACAACCCGGCCGGGGCCTGCCCGGTGTGCGATGGGCTGGGGCTCAAGCTCGCCTTCGACGCCGACAAGGTGATCCCCGACAAGGACCGCACCCTGCACAAGGGGGCCGTCTCGCCGTGGTCGAAGGGCCCCTCGCCGCTCTACACCCAGACCCTGCAGGCGCTGGCCCGCCACTACGGCTTCTCCATGGACGAGCCGTGGTGGAAGCTGCCCGAGAGCGCCAGGGCGGTGGTCCTGCACGGCTCGGGATCGGAGAAGATCCGCTTCGTCTACGACGACAACGCCCGCAAGTACGAGGTCAACAAGACCTTCGAGGGCGTGATGCCCAACCTCGAGCGGCGCTGGCGCGAGACCGATTCGGCCTGGGTGCGCGAGGAGCTCGGCCGCTACCAGTCGGAGACCCCTTGCGAGGCCTGCGGCGGGGCGCGCCTCAAGCCCGAGGCCCTGGCGGTCAAGATCGCCGGCCGCAACGTCGCCGAGGTCTCGGCCATGGCCATCCGCCCGGCCCGCGACTGGTTCGCCTCGCTGGAGGACGACCTCACCGACAAGCAGCTCGAGATCGCCCGCCGCATCCTCAAGGAGATCAACGACCGCCTGCGCTTCCTGGTCGACGTCGGCCTGGAATACCTCAACCTGTCGCGGGCCTCGGGCACCCTGTCGGGCGGCGAGAGCCAGCGCATCCGCCTGGCCAGCCAGATCGGCTCGGGCCTTACCGGGGTGCTCTACGTGCTCGACGAGCCGTCCATCGGCCTGCACCAGAGGGACAACGCTCGCCTGCTGGTCAGCCTCAAGGGCCTGCGCGACCTCGGCAATTCGGTGCTGGTGGTCGAGCACGACGAGGAAGCGATCCTGGCCGCCGACCACGTCATCGACATGGGCCCGGCCGCCGGGGTGCACGGGGGCGAGGTTGTGGCCGAGGGGACGCCGGCCGACATCATGGCCGCGCCGGCCAGCCTCACCGGCGCGTATCTCAAGGGCGAGCGGGAAATCGCCATCCCGGCGATGCGGCGGCCGATCTCGACCCAGCGGGTCGTGCGGGTGATCGGGGCCGCCGGCAATAACTTGAAGCACGTCACCGCCGAGATCCCGGTGGGAACCTTCACCTGCATCACCGGGGTTTCCGGCGGCGGCAAGTCGACCTTCACCGTCGAGACCCTCTACAAGGCGGCCGCCCGGAGGCTGAACAACGCCTCCGACGCCCCGGCCTCCTTCGAGCGCATCGAGGGGCTGGAGAATTTCGACAAGGTCATCGACATCGACCAGAGCCCGATCGGCCGCACGCCGCGCTCCAATCCGGCCACCTACACCGGAGCCTTCACCGCCATCCGCGACTGGTTCGCCGGACTGCCGGAGGCCAAGGCCCGCGGCTACGGCCCCGGCCGGTTCAGCTTCAACGTCAAGGGCGGCCGCTGCGAGGCCTGCCAGGGCGACGGCCTGATCAAGATCGAGATGCACTTCCTGCCCGACATCTACGTCACCTGCGATGTCTGCCGCGGCCACCGCTACAACCGCGAGACCCTGGAGATCCTGTTCCGCGGCAAGTCCATCGCCGACGTCCTCGACATGACCGTCGAGGAGGCCGCCGACATGTTCAAGGCGGTGCCGGCGATCCGCGACAAGATGGAGACCTTGAAGCGGGTGGGCCTCGGCTACATCAAGGTCGGCCAGCAGGCGACCACCCTCTCGGGCGGCGAGGCGCAGCGGGTGAAGCTCTCCAAGGAGCTTTCGCGTCGGGCGACCGGGCGAACGCTCTACATCCTCGACGAGCCGACCACCGGCTTGCACTTCGAGGACGTCCGCCTGCTACTCGACGTGTTGCATCGTCTCGTCGGCCGTGGCAACACCG
>DASXIE010000308.1:0-2812 GCA_036498165.1 Caulobacteraceae bacterium | reverse complement strand
CGGGGGGAGTACCGGCGAAGCCGGGGAGGAGGGTCGCGGTGAAGCGCGTCGGCCCATTGCAAGGACCGCCCCCTCCACCCCTTCGGGGTCCCACTCCCCCAGAGGGGAGATATCAGCCCGTCTTGCCCTTGGCGGCGGCTTTGCGGGCGTCTTCGAGGGACTTGGCTTCGGGGCCATCCAGGGCGGCCTTGGCTTCGCGGGCCTTGGCGCCGACCTTGCCGCTATTGGCGAATGCCTCCTGGGCCTTGTCGTAACGGCGGGCGGCTTCGTAGTCGCCCTCGCCCTGGACCTTGGATTTGCCGGCCATCATCGCCTCCTTGAACTCACTCGATGGGGAAAGGCCGGCCCGCGCGCCCCGGTTCCCGCGCGCCTCCCTCTCTCCCCCGCTTGGGGGGAGTACGCCCGAAGGGCGGGAGGGAGGTGCACGTGCGAGGGCGCCGGCGCGCTTCCCCGCGACCCTCCTCCCCGGCTTCGCCGGTACTCCCCGGAGGGGGGAGAGAAGCCTTGACGCGGGCGGCGTTTGCGGGCCAGCACCTCGGCCATAACTCAAGGGAGCGCTTCGATGATCCAGGACCTCTTCACCCTGAAGGGCCGCGTCGCCCTCGTCACCGGCGGCTCGCGCGGGATCGGCAGGATGATCGCCGAGGGGTTCCTGATGCAGGGGGCCAAGGTCTACATCTCCTCGCGCAAGATCGCCCAATGCGACGCGGCGGCGGAGGACCTCGCGGCCGGGGGCGGGACGTGCATCTCCCTGCCTCAGGATCTGTCGACGGTGGAGGGCTGCAAGGCCCTCACCGCCCGCCTGACCGACCTCGAGCCGAAGCTCGACATCCTGGTCAACAACGCCGGGGCCGCCTGGGGGGCGCAGTTCGACGAGTTCCCCGAAAGCGGCTGGGACAAGGTGCTCAACCTCAACCTGAAGTCGCCGTTCTTCCTCACCCAGGCCCTGCACGGGGCCCTGAAGGCGGCGGCGAGCGCCGAGAAGCCGGCCAAGGTGATCAACATCGCCTCGATCGATGGCATCCGGCTCAACCCGCAGGAGACCTATTCCTACCACGCGTCCAAGTCGGCCCTGATCTATCTCACGAGGCGGATGGCGGCCCGGCTCATCCGCGACAACATCGTGGTCAGCGCCATCGCGCCCGGGGCCTTCGCCTCGGACATGAACCGCGACGCCCGCGACCGCGGCGAGGCGGTGGCGGCGCGCATCCCCATGCGGCGGATCGGGACCGACGAGGACATGGCGGCGGCGGCGATCTACCTCGCCTCCCGGGCCGGCGACTACGTCGTCGGCGCCACCATCCCCGTCGACGGCGGCGTCGCCCTCGCCGACCTGCCCTTCGCGGTATGAGCTACCGTCATAGCCGGCCGTAAGTGCCGGCTACCCATGAAAGTCGACCTCGCCGTGACCGCGCCTGGCGCGGTCACCCACCATCCCGTGTTCTTGGGTCACCGGGACTTCCGCCCGGTGATGACGGTAGAGGGGATGGGCGGGGAGGCTAGGTCCCGTAGGCCCGCAGCAGGGCGTCGACGGCCTTGGCGGCGTGGACCTTGAGGCTCTTGGGGCGGCGGTCGACGGCGGCGCCGACGAGGCCGCGGTTGACGAGGTCGGCTTCGAGCATGCCGCGCAGGTGCATGGCCACCATCCACGGGTCCTCGCGGCGCAGGCGCCCGGCGTCCATCTCGCCGGCCAGGAAGTCGGCCATCCGGGTCCACAGCACCTTCGCCCCACGATCGAAGAGGACCTGGCCGAGGCCCGAGCGCGAGGCCTCGGCGATCGAGTTGCGGCGCACGGCGAGCATCTTCTCGGAAAGGCTGAGGGAGAGGAATCCGGTCCCGAACTTTTCCAGGGTGCGACGCACGTCGTCGGAGGGTTTCAGGGTTTCGAACACCTCGTTGGCGTGGGCGAACACCACGTCCAGCATCAGGGTGACGAACAGATCTTCCTTGGAGGGGAAGTAGCGATAGAGGGTGGCCTTGGAGCCGCCGACCCGCTCGCATACCGCGTTCATGCTCGCCCCGGCGAAGCCGTGCTCGTGGAACACCTCGGCGGCGGCGGCGAGGATGGCGCGGCGCTTGGCGTCGGTCTTGACGCGCATTTGCGGTCTCCATAACGAAACCCCACGGTACACTTTCTGCTTGACAATGGCCAGGGCGATTTTTTAAGACCCAACAGCAGCCGGCCCTCGCCCGCCCGGCCGGCCCCCTGCAAGAAAGAGCCCGCGTGAATCCGATCGACGAAGAAGCTGTCGGCCCCGGCCGCCGCGGCGCCCTGGCCCGCCTGCGCTGGCCGCTGATGATCGGCGGCCCGGTCATCATCCTGGCCCTGGTGGCCTGGTTCCTTCTCACCGGCGGACGGTTCGAGAGCACCGACGACGCCTATGTCCAGGTCGGCAAGGCCCCGATCAGCGCCGCCATCGCCGGCCGGGTGATCGAGGTCGACGTCAAGGAGAACCAGCACGTCAAGGCCGGCCAGGTGCTCTTCAAGCTCGATCCGGCCGACGAGGTCGCCGCCGTCGCCAAGGCCGACGCGGCCCTGGCCGCCGCGCGGCTGCAGGTGGCTTCCTTACGCGATACCTACACCCAGCAGCGGCTGCAGGTCGCCCAGACCCAGACCACGGCGTCCTATTCGAACCGCGAGGCGGTCCGCCAGAACGCCCTGGTGAGCGCCGGCGTCGCCTCCCGCCAGCAGGCGGCGGCGGCGCGGCACACCGCCGACGTGGATACCTCGCAGGTGATCATCGCCCGCCAGCAGGCCGCCACGGCCTTGGCCAATCTGGGCTCCGGGGCGCGCGATCCGGACGCCTTTCCG
>DASXIE010000307.1:0-7451 GCA_036498165.1 Caulobacteraceae bacterium | reverse complement strand
AGAAGAAGGTCTGGCCGACCTCGATGCCGCGGGCGGTCAGGCGATCGGCCGGCGGCGTCTCGCGCTCGTAGCGGGCCGCGTCGTGGACGTCCTCGGTAGCGGCGTAGAGGCCCGTCCAGGCGTCGACAACCGGCGAAAGGTCGGCGTCGTAATCGATGTCCTCACCGGGCACGGGCCGGTCGAGAAGACGGCGGTCGAGGAAGACGGCGGATTCGCCGGTCTCGGCCAGGACGATGAATTCGTGGCTGAGCTCCCCGCCGATTGGGCCGCTCTCCGCCTTCATGGGTATCGCCGAAAGCCCCATCCGCTTAAACGCGCGCAGATAGGCGACGAACATGCGGTTGTACGAGGCGCGCCCGGCTTTTTCATCCAGATCAAAGCTATAGGCATCTTTCATGAGAAATTCGCGGCCTCGCATGACCCCGAACCGGGGTCGCAGTTCGTCGCGGAACTTCCACTGGATATGGTAGAGATTGAGCGGCAGGGCCCGGTAAGAACGCACATAGGCCCGGAAGATCTCGGTGATCATCTCTTCGTTGGTCGGCCCGTAGAGCAGCTCGCGCTCGTGGCGATCGGTGATCCGCAGCATCTCGGCCCCATAGTCCTCATAGCGGCCGCTCTCGCGCCACAGATCGGCGAGCTGCAGGGTGGGCATGAGAAGTTCGACCGCCCCGGCCCGGTCCATTTCCTGCCGGACGATCTGCTCGACTTTCTTCAGCACCCTGAAGCCCAGCGGCAGCCACGCGTAGATGCCCGCCGCCTCCTGGCGCAGCATGCCGGCGCGCAGCATCAGGCGATGGGAGACGATCTGCGCCTCGGCCGGGGTTTCGCGAAGCACGGGCAGGAAATAGCGCGACAGGCGCATGCGGGGTCCTCAGGCCGGTAGGCGGTCAGATAGCCCGCCCCGGCGCGGCTTGGCAAACCTGTGACCTAAGGACCGGCCGGGATGCGCGGCAGATGGATCAGGTGGAAGTAGAGGGTCAGCCACAGGGCGGCGAAGAGAATGGCGCTGACCCAGGTAGTGGTGATGAACTTGCGTTTGAGGTTGGGGTTCACCGGCGCGGACGGATCGCCGCCGCCCGGTGTGTCAATCCCCGCCTCCCAGTGGCTGCGCGCGCCCAGGGGCAGGATGGCGAAGAGCGCCGTCCACCAGATGACCAGATAGGCGGCGATCGAGGTGACGAGGTTCATGGTCAATGGAGGGGCGTCTCCATCAGCTCGACGAGCACCCCGCCCATGTCCTTGGGATGGACGAAGATCACCGGCACGCCGTGAGCGCCGATGCGCGGCTCGCCGTTGTTCAGAACGGTGGCCCCCTTGGCGCGCATGTCATCGCGGGCGGCGAGGATGTTCTCGACCTCGAAGCAGACATGGTGCTGGCCGCCGCGCGGGTTGCGGGCCAGAAAGGCGTGGATCGGCGAGGCTTCGCCCAAGGGCTCGATGAGTTCGATCTGGGCATTCGGCAGGTTCACGAACGACACCCACACCCCCTGCTCGGGAAGGGCGCGCTTCTCGGTGATATCGCTGACCCCCATGACCTCGCGATAGAGCTTCCACGACTCCTCGATCGACGGCGTGGCGACGCCGACGTGATTGAGTTTTCCGATCATGGGCGGCGGTCCGGTGTGAAGCGGGGCGGAAGCGGCGGCACTATACCCTCAGCACCGTCGTTTCGACCACCGGTCGGCGCTTCCAGATGCGGAAGGCGGCTTTCTTGAGGGTTCGCGAGAGCATGGATTCGACCGCGTTATCGTCGTCGCGCTCGTCGGTCGAGAGCTTGCCGAGCGCCCGTCCCGCCTCCTCGGTGAGTTCATCCAACGCCTCTTCCAGGGCGTCATCGTCGTCGGCCGGCATGCCCAGCGAGCGCACCTGCGGCCCGGCCACGATCCGGCCGCGGGCATCCAGGGCGATGGAGATGGCGAGGACACCGTTGAAGGCGGCGTGACGGCGCTCGCGCAGCGCCTCGCCGTTCTCTTCGGTCACCACCCCGGCGTCGACGTAGAGGCGGCCGGCGGGGACCTCGTCGATGATCGCCGCCTTGCCGGGCGCGAGGCGGACCATGTCGCCGTTGCGCGGGGCGATAGCGTCGGCGATCTGCAGGTCGCGGGCGAGCGCCGCGTGCTCGAGCAGATGGCGCCGCTCGCCGTGGGTCGGCACGGCGATGGCCGGGCGCACCCATTGATACATCGCCTTGAGCTCGTCCCGGCACGGATGGCCCGAGACGTGGATGCCCGGATGGTCGCGCTCGGTGTAGAGCCGCACCCCGCGGTCGGCGAGCTTGTTCTGCAGGTTGCGGATGGCGATCTCGTTGCCCGGGATTATCCGCGAAGAGAAGACGGCGGCATCGCCGGCGCCCAGGCTGACGTGAGGGTGGGTCCCTTCGGCCACCCGCGAGAGGGCGGCGCGCGGCTCGCCCTGGCTGCCGGTGCACAGGTAGAGGATGCGCTCGTCGGGGAGGTGACGGGCCTCGGCGTCGGAGAGGAACGGCTGGATATCCTCCAAGAGGCCCACCGAGCGGGCCGCCTGGGACATGCGGATCATCGAGCGGCCGACCAGGCACACCCGCCGCCCCGCCGCCTCGGCCGCCTTGATGATGGTCTCCATTCGCGCGACGTTGGAGGCGAAGCAAGCCGCCGCCACCTTTCCCTTCAGGCCGCCGATGAGGGCGGTGAGGGTCTTGCGGACGTCGGCCTCCGAGCCCGCCTCGCCATCGACAAAGACATTGGTCGAATCGCACACCATGGCCAGGACGCCCTCTTCGCCCAGGGCCCGAAGGGCCGCCTCGTCGGTGGGGGCGCCGGTCAGGGGATCGGGATCGATCTTCCAATCGCCGGTGTGCAGCACCACGCCGAGCGGGGTGCGGATGGCCAGGCCATTGGGCTCGGGGATGGAATGGGTGAGGGTGATCAGGTCAATCTCGAAGGGGCCCAGGCGGATCGTCCCGCCCAGCGGGGTTTCGATGATCCGCGCCTGCTCCAGCAGTCCGGCCTCGCGCAGCTTCTCACGCAGGAGGAAGGCGGTGAAGGGGGTGGCATAGAGGGGGGCCTTGAAGCGCGGCCACAGCCAGGCGACGGCCCCGATGTGGTCCTCGTGGGCGTGGGTGAGGACGATTCCCAGGATGTCCTTGGCATGCTCCTCGACGAATTCCGGGTCGGGAAGGATGAGCTCGACGCCAGGTGTGGTATGGTCGCCGAAGGTCACGCCCAGATCGACGACGATCCACTGGCGGGCATGCTCGGGGCCATAGCCGTAGAGGTTGAAGTTCATGCCGATCTCGTTGGATCCGCCAAGCGGCAGGAAGACCAGCTCGTCGCCGGCCCGTGGGCGCATCGATCCTCTCTCGTTCATCGGTGGCCCACGCCAGGGTTGCGGCGCACGATCTCCAGGAGCCCGTGGATGGTGAGGTCCGGATCGAAGTGGTCGATGGCTGCCGTGGCCCCATGGAACAGCGAGGCGACGCCTCCGGTCCCGATCACCGTCAGGGAATGGGGGTACTCGGCCTTCACGCGGGCCACCAGTCCCTCGATCAGCGATACATATCCCCAGAAAATCCCCGACTGCATGGCCGCCACGGTGTCGCGGCCGATCACCGCCGCCGGCTTTTGGATAGCCACCCTAGGCAGGCGCGCGGCGGCGTCGTGCAGGGCCTGGACAGAGAGGTTGATGCCCGGCGCGATCACCCCGCCCTCGAAGGCCCCATCGGCGGCCACCAGGTCGAAGGTGGTGGCGGTGCCTGAGTCGACCACCAGCAGGGCGCCTTCGTAGGTGCTGTGCGCCCCGATGGCGTTGACCAGGCGGTCCGACCCAGCCTCGGAGGGTTTCTCAATCCTCACGTCGATGCCCAGCGTCGCGTTCTCCCCGACCACGAGGGGTTCGAGGTGCAGGTAGCGGCGCGCGAGGTTGCGCAGGTTGAAGAGGGACTGCGGCACCACGCTGGAGATGATGCAGGTGTCCATGGCCCCCATGGAGAGTCCGCCCATGGAAAGGAGCTGGGACATCCACACCGCGTATTCGTCGGCGGTGCGGTTGGCGTCGGTGCCCGCCCGCCACTGGGCCAGCCAGCGCTCGCCGTCGTGGACCGCGAAAAGCGTGTTGGTGTTGCCCTGTTCGATCGCCAGAAGCATGAAGCCGTCCCCTAGAAGAACACGTCGCCGGCGGTGATCCGCCGCACCGCCCCGTCGGCCGTCCTCAGCTTGAGAGCGCCGTCGTCGTCCAGCCCCTCTGCGACGCCTTCGAGGGTCTCGCCAACCAGCCTGGCCATGCAGCGCTCGCCAAGACCGTGGGCGCGGTGGGTCCAGGCCTCGGCGATGGGAACAAATCCGCCGTTCTCCCACACGCCGCGCCAAAGTTGGGCCGCCTCGGCCAGGACCTCGAGGGCGACGAGCGGGGCGGGCGGAGGCGCGCGCATGTGGGCGGCCAGCGTGGTGGCGGGCCGATCCGCCGCGGTCGGGGCGCTGGCGAGGTTGACGCCGATGCCGGCGGCCACCCACAAGCCGCCGCCCGGGGCCGCTCCGGACTCGATGAGGATGCCGGCCGCCTTCTCTCGACCGATCAGAAGATCGTTGGGCCACTTCAGGCTGACCAGACCGGCCGGCACGAAAGCTGCGGCGAGGTCGGCGACCGCCAGGGCGGCGACGAAGGAGATCTGGGCCGCCTCGGCCGGACGCAGAGGGGTGGTGAAGAGCCACGTGGCGGCGAGATTGCCGGCCCCGGTCTCCCACGATCGGCCGCGCCGGCCGCGGCCGGCGCTCTGCCGCGCGGCGGTGATCCACAGCGGACCGCGCTCGCCGGCCTCGGCCTTGCGCCGCGCCTCGGCGTTGGTGGAATCGACCTCATCGAGGACAAGGATCGGGACGGCGGCCACACCCTTAGCGAGAAACGAGGGCGGCGGCCGCCGCGCGGGCCCACGGATCGAGCACGATCAGGGCGGCCATCACCGCCGGGAAGGCGAAGATGGCGCTGGCGTAGGTCACCGCCACGGCCTCGACGGCCGGGGCGTCGGTCTGGCCGGGGGCCGGATCGAGCCACATGATCTTGATCAGGCGCAGGTAGTAGAAGGCGGCGACCACGCTTCCGATCAGGGCGAGGACGGCGGGAACGGCGAGGCCGGCGGCGATGGCGGCCTTGAAGACGAAGAACTTGGCCCAGAAGCCGCTGAACGGCGGCAGGCCGAGCGCCGAAAGGCAGAAGACGGTCATCGCCAGGCACAGGGCCGGGCGCTCGCGCATCAGGCCGGCGAAGTCCTCCATCCGCTCCATGGGCCGCCCGTCGCGGGAGAGCGCCGCCAGACAGGCGAAGAAGCCGGTCACGTCGACGACGTAGAGGACCATGAAGAGCAGCATCGACTGCACGCCGGCCGTCCCGCCTGCCGCCAACCCCACCAGGGCGTAGCCGATGTTGGCGATCGAGGAATAGGCCCACAGGCGCTTGAGGTTGACCTGGGCCAGGCCAGCGAAGGCTCCCACGACGACCGAAATGAGGGCCAGGGCGATGAGCACCTGGCGCCACTGCGGTGTCGCCCCGCCGAACGCCTCGATGAGGACCCGGGCCAGGAGGACCATGGCGGCCAGCTTCGGAGCCCCGGCGAAGAAGCCGACCACCGGGGTCGGAGCGCCCTCGTAGACGTCCGGCGTCCACATGTGGAACGGCGCGGCCGAGACCTTGAAGGCCAGGCCGCAGATCAGGAACACCAGGCCGAAGAGCACTCCCGTCCGCGCCCCGGCGTGGGCCGCGACGGCGATGGCGTCGAAATGGGTCGAGCCCGCGAAGCCATAGATCAGCGAGGCGCCGTACAGCAGCAGGCCCGAGGAAAGGGCGCCCAGGACGAAGTACTTCAGGCCCGCCTCCGAGGACTTGGCGTCATCGCGACGGAAGGCTGCGAGGACATAAAGCGCCAGGGACTGCAGCTCGAGGGAGACGTAGAGGGAGATGAGATCGCCGGCCGAAACCATCATCCCCATGCCCAGGGCGGCGAGGATCACCAGAACCGGATATTCGAAACGATCGACGCCGATGCGGGCAAACCAGCGTTGGCCGAGCGGTATGGCCGTGGCGCTGGCGAGGTAGATCACCACCTTGGCGAAGACGGCGGCCCGGTCGGCGATCAGGCCGCCGGCGAAGCTGCGTCCGCCATGGCCCATGACCGCGACGATCGCCGCCACCAGCAGGGCGGCCACCGAGGCGGCGACAAAGGCCTGCCCCACCTTGCGGGCGAAGGCGCCCCAGACCAGTAGGATCAGCACCGCGGCGGCCAGGACCAGCTCGGGGCCGGCGACCATGAAGGAGGCCGCGAAACTCATCGGACCACGCTCGCGGCGTGGAAGGCGGCGACCAGATGGTCGGCGCTGGCCTGGGTGATGTGGAAGACGAGGCCCGGCTGCAGGCCCAGCAACAGAGTGGCGATCATCAGCGGGGCGAAGATCGCCGCCTCGCGCCGCTCGATATCGCCGATCGCCGCCAGGGCCGGATTGCCCATCTCGCCGAAGATCACGTTGCGGTAGAGAGTGAGGGCGTAGAGGGCCGAGAGGATCACCCCTGTGGCGGCGAGGATGGCCGGCCAGGTGCTGGCCGCGTAAGTCCCGGTCAGGGTGAGAATCTCGCCGACGAAGCCGCTGGTGCCCGGCAGGCCGACATTGCCTAGGGTGAACAGCATGAAGACCGCCGCGTAGAGCGGCATGCGGTTCACCAGGCCGCCATAGAAGGCGATCTCGCGGGTGTGCATTCGGTCGTAGACGACCCCGACGCACAGGAAGAGGGCCCCGCTGATCACCCCGTGGCTGAGCATCTGGAAGATGGCCCCCTGCTCGCCCAGCACATTGCCCGAGAATATTCCCAGGGTGACAAAGCCCATGTGGGCTACGGAGGAATAGGCGATCAGCTTCTTGAAGTCGGTCTGCCGGAAGGCGACGAGGGAGGTGTAGATCACCGCGATCACGGAGAGGGCGAAGATCAGCGGCGTGAAATGGACACTGGCGCTGGGGAACATCGGCAGGGAAAAGCGCAGGAAGCCGTAGCCGCCCATCTTCAGAAGGATGCCGGCCAGGATCACCGATCCGGCCGTGGGCGCCTCGACGTGGGCGTCGGGCAGCCAAGTGTGGACCGGCCACATCGGCAGCTTGACTGCGAAGGAGGCGAAGAAGGCCAGCCACAGCCAAATCTGCAGCCCCGGACTGAAATGGTAGGCCATCAGGGCCGGGATGGAAGAGGTGTGGGCGATGCCGATCATGCCCAGGATCGCCGCCAGCATCACCACCGAGCCCAGCAGCGTATAGAGGAAGAACTTGAAGGCGGCGTAGACCCGGTTGGCCCCGCCCCAAATGCCGATGATCAGGAACATCGGGATCAGCTGACCCTCGAAGAACAGGTAGAAGACGATGATGTCGAGGGCGCAGAACACCCCGACGATCAGGGTCTCGAGGACCAGGAAGGCGATCATGTATTCGACCACCCGG
>DASXIE010000306.1:0-25555 GCA_036498165.1 Caulobacteraceae bacterium | reverse complement strand
TGACCGCCGGCGTCGATGGCGCCGTACCAGCCAGGCGTCCACGCCGACCAGTCGTCATCCGCCGCAAAAGCCGCCGGAGCGGCCAGCAACATGGCCAGCGCTGCGCCGGCGAGAAGCGTCGACTTCATTTCAATCCCCTTTCAACCGCCCGGACCGAGCCCAAGGACCGATCGCGGCGCCCGTTTCGCACAAGGGCCGCCAACGCGAGGCGGCCAGCTAAGTTAGCCCTATTTCGTTTTAGCCCAAGTTCGCCGAAACGCCTAAAGCAAAGCTTTGGACGCGGCTCGCCGATTTCCTGGGCTAGCGATTAATTGTGAACAATCCCTGACCGGCCCCTCGCACCGGATGCCGCTTTTGGGCAGCCCCCGATATGGCCCCTCCCCGCCGGTTTCGAAGAGAAGCTTGTTGCGCTAATGCGCTTGCCTCAATCTGGTTCCAATTCAGCCATCAGGCCGCAGGGGCGCCGGCTGATCGGAAAGTAGGAGATGCGTCTGACCGGTTCCGAACCTGTCCGCCGTATCGTCGTGACCGCGGTTAGGCCCGGCGAATGGGAGGCGCTGGCCGCACGCCTGCCAGAGCCCGCCCGGGCCGCCGCAACGGTCGCCTCCTTCTCCGCCAAGACAGGTCAGATAGTCTTCATTGCCGATGACGAAGGGCGGCTCGGCCGGGTGCTCTACGGCCTAGGCGACGGCGGCCCCGAAGGAGCGATGAGCTTCCGCGGCCTGGCCGGGCGCCTGCCGGGCGGCGACTACCGGCTGGAAGCGATCCCCGAGGGTCTGGATCCCAAGCAGGTAAGCATCGCCTTCGCGCTCGGCGCTTATCGCTATGACCGTTACAAAAAAGCCACAGATTCGCCGCCTCGCCTCCACTCAGAGACGGAGGATCCGCCAAGCCGCGAAGTGATCCGCGCGCTGGCACTGGCCCGGGACATGATCAACACGCCGGCCAACGACATGGGGCCGCTGCAGGTCGAGACCATCGCCCGCGAGATCGCCGAGGCGCACGGGGCAAAGATCGAAGTGATCGTTGGCGAGGCCCTGATTGAGGCCCGCTATCCCGCCGTTCACGCGGTCGGAGCCGCCGCCGCGCCTAGCCGCGCTCCGCGGATGATCGAGCTGAGCTGGGGCGACGCGGACGCCCCGCATGTAGCGATCGTCGGCAAGGGGGTGGTCTTCGACAGCGGCGGCCTGGACATCAAGCCGGCGGCGGCCATGCGGCAGATGAAGAAGGATATGGGCGGCGCCGCCCACGCCCTGGCGCTGGGCCGCATGGTCATGGCCGACATGCTGCCGGTGCGGCTCACCGTGTTGACCCCGGTGGTGGAGAACGCCATCGCCGGGGAAGCGATGCGGCCGGGCGACGTGCTCGCCTCGCGCAAGGGCCTTTCGATCGAGGTCGGCAACACCGACGCCGAAGGCCGGCTCATCCTCGCCGACGCCCTGGCCAGGGCGGCCGAGTTGGCCCCCGACCTGACTATCGACCTGGCGACCCTCACCGGGGCGGCCCGGGTCGCCCTCGGCCCCGACCTGCCGCCTTTCTACACCGACGACGAGGCCCTGGCCGGGGAGATCGCCGCGGCGGCGGCCAAGGTGAGCGATCCGGTCTGGCGCATGCCCCTGTGGAGCGGCTACGAAAGCGCCATCGACAGCGATATCGCCGATGTGGCCAACGATCCCGACCCCTTGGCCCAGGCCGGCTCGATCACCGCCGCCCTTTTCCTCAAGAAGTTCGCCCCGGCCGGCCCCTGGGTCCACTTCGACATCTTCGCGTGGAATCCGCGCACCCGGCCCGGCTGGCCCAAGGGGGCGGAAGTCCAGGCGATCCGGGGTCTCTTCGAGATGCTGAGATCGAGGTGGGGGTGAGCTTCGATCCGCGCGTCACCCTGTTCCGCGACGGCTTGGCCGACGCACGCCTGGAGGGCCTGATCATCGCCGATCGGTTCGCCCCCGTCCGTCCCAGCCAGGTCGTCGCCCCCACCGCGGCCTTGCGCGCCGCCCCCGATCTGGGGGCCGAGCAGGTCGATCAGCTGCTGTTCGGGGAGGGTTTTGATGTCTTGGAGGCGGCCGGCGATTTCGTGCTCGGCCAGTCGGTGCGCGACGGCTACGTCGGCTACGTCGGCGCCGCCGCCCTGGCCGCGACGGTCATCGCCCCGACTCATTGGATAAGCGCCCTGCGCGCTTTCGCCTTCGCCGAGCCGTCGATCAAGGCCCACGCCGCCGGTCCCTTAAGCTTCAACGCCCTGGTGACGATCGTCGAGGAGACGCAGACCCTGGCCCGGGCGGAGCGTATCGGATGGATCGCCAAGGCCCATCTGGAGCCTATCGGATCCGTGCTCGACGATCCGGCCGCCGCGGCTCTGATGCACCTGGGCGCGCCCTATCTGTGGGGCGGCCGCGACAGCGCCGGACTGGATTGCTCCGGCCTTATTCAGCAGGCCCTCTTCGCCTGCGGCCTGTCCTGCCCTAGGGACTCCGACCAGCAGGAATTGCTGGGCGCGCCGGCCCCGCCCGAGGGGCTCGGGCGTTCGGACCTGGTGTTCTGGCCGGGCCACGTCGGCATGATGCTCGATGCGAAGCGCCTCATCCACGCCAACGCTTTCGCTATGGCGGTGACTATCGAGCCCCTGGCTCGGGCCCGCAAACGCATCGGCGAGCCGATCGCCTGTCGGCGGCTGAAGATGGTTTAGGACGGCGCCTGCCTGGCGAAGACCTGGGAGTCGTCGGCGAAGGCCTTGAATTCGAGGGCATTGCCGGAAGGGTCGGTGACGAAGAGGGTCGACTGCTCGCCGGCCTCCCCCGCGAAGCGTGTCTGGGGCTCGATTATGAACCGCACCTTGGCGTCCGTCAGACGATCGGCGATCGCCCGCCACGCCTTGGGCGTCAGGATGAGCCCGAAATGGCGCACCGGCACCGCCTGGCCGTCGACGAGGCTGGTCCGGTGGGCCACCTCGCCGGGGGCGAGGTGGGCGACGATCTGATGGCCATGGAGGTCGAAATCCACCCATTCCGGGGCCGAGCGGCCCTCCGGGCATCCAAGAATCCCGCCGTAAAAGGCCCGCGCCTCGGCCAGATCGCGAACCGGAAAGGCGAGATGGAAGCGCGGCCGGTTCATGCGTGGCCCGCCTTAGGTCCGGCGTTGCGGCGCCGCGGCGGCGCGCACCACGGTGAGCGAATAGGGCGGCAATGAAACCGCGCCGCCTCCGAGCGTGAAGCGGCTGGGCGGATCATCGCGCAGTGGGTGGCCATTGAAGCCCGCCGATCGCCAGGCGAATTGTCGGGGGCTGTACTGCACCACATCATAGGGCCCGGGCAAGGCGGCTCCTCCGCCGCCTGCGCGCACGTTCAGGCGCACGAGATGGGCGCGGGTCGGATCGCGATTGATCAGCAGCGCCGAGATCTTCCCGTCCGGCCGCCGGATCGGATAGGCCGCCACCCACGGCCATGAGCCCGGAGCCCGCGACTGGCTCGCGACCAGGATCTGGTGAGCGGCGCCGCCAGGCTGGGCCCAGTCGTCGGCCAGCATCAGGGAGGCCCAGTAGGCCGGAGTCGGCCAGCTCGACTGGCCCTTGGCATCCTCTCCGAACAGCATGAGTTCGCCAAAGCCGGCGCACGGCTGGTCGGGCGTGAACATCTCGTCGGGGCCGTAGCCCAAGAGATAGGCGCCGCGCCCGCCCAGGGTCAGGAAATGAGCGACCAGATCGGCGTCGAAGAGGGCGCCCGGCAGCTCCACCTCACCCTCGCCGGAAAAGGCCGACAGGCCATATTCGCTGATCACCAGGGGGACGCTCGCCGGCACCCCCTCGGCGCGCAGCCGCTTCACGTCCGAGGCCAGCAGGTCGTCGTCGTTGACGAGCTTGGCGTCGATGCGTCCGCACAGGGTGTCATAGGGATAGTGCTCGAAGCTGAAGAAGCTGAGGTCGGCGAGGCGACCGCGCTCGGCGAGCGCCCGCACGAACCGGCGGGTCCAGACATGGTCGGGATTGTCGTCCAGCCAAGTGTCGGTGACCGCATCCTGCAGGCTGGGGCCGCCGACTTTCAGGGTTGAGTCGACAGAGTGCACGGCGGCGGCGAACTGCAGATAGAGGTCGGAAAAGTCTTCGGCGGTGACGTTCTGGCCGTCGGGCTCCTCGCCTATCTCGACCTCGCGGACCGGATAGCCGCGCCTCTTTAGGAAGCGGATCTCTGCGGCGGCGTTTTGCGGCGTGTCGTAGAGTGGCCCCACTGAAACCATCAGCGGCAGTTCGCGGGTGAGGCCGCTGGCGAAAACCCTGTCGAAGCCCGGCTGTTCGACGTCTGGATCGCGATCGCTGGCCCGGTGCCAGGGGTCGGTTGAGGAGACATAGATGTTGGTCTGGGAATCGCCGGCTGGGGCGTGCCGCACCGCGTCGACGAAGCGACCGTCCGGACCGGTCACGCCCAGACCGATCTCGCGAATGGCGTAGCCCATTGCGTCGCGGCGGTCGCTCGAACCCGGCGGAGCGGTGTGGGAGGAGCGGGTGAGGAGGAGGCGGACATATTGCGCCTCGATCGGCGTGGCCGAGAGCTTCAACACCTTGTCGCCGCCGCGGCCGCCATCGAAGGTCCCGACCGGAAACGGCGTCCACCGGCCGCCGTCGTCATTGACGTTGTCGCCAACCCAGTACTGGAAGCTGTACTGGCGGGCGTAGGGCGCCGCCCAGGCGAGCCGCGCCGCCGAGATCGGCTGGGGCTTGGGGAAGGAGACGATCACCCATTGCGGGCGTTCGCCGGCCCGGGCGTAGGCAGGGTCGAGATACGGGTTGGACTTCCAGAAGCTGGCGATGTCCCCGTCGTCGAGGCGCGAATAGCCGTTGTCGTTGGCCTGGTCAGTGGTGTCGCCACGCCGGGGGAGGAAGTAGCCAAAGCCGCTCATCACCGGGCGGCGGGGGTGGTCGCTGGAGGTCCAATAGCCCTGATTGTGGCGCGGATCGCTCCACGAGCCTTCATCGCCCCAGTGCCAGGCCTCGATGGCGAGTTCGGTGCGAAGGCTGTAGCTCAGCGGCCTCATCCCGGCGGTGAGGATCGCCTTCTCGTTGTGGGGTGTGAAAAGCTTGTCGACGCGCCCCTGCGTCAGGCCGTCGACGGCGCCGCCGAAGGCCTGGTCGGGGAAGAACTGGCCGCGTGGCGGGGAGGCGAGATCGATGGTCACAATCTCCGAAGGGGAGTCCGAGGCGGCGACGCCGAGATAGCCGGCGGCGGCGGCCGCGCAGGTCAGGAGGGCTGCAGCGAGGTTCGAAGCGGGCGACACCCTTTTCAAGCGCCGCTGGGGCGGCAGGCGTTCCCGGCCGCCCTGGACTTGCCCCAATCGCTCGCTCAATGTCCGGCCGCGAAATGATGCGGAGGCCGCGAATGAACGACATCACCCTGGACGCCGAGACCTGGACCTCAGCCGGCGAGGCCGGGCTGGGTCAGGCGATCTCCCTGCGCCGGGCGATCCACGCCGATCCCGAGCTGGGCCTGGATCTGCCCAAGACCACGGCCAAGGTGAAAGCGGCGCTGGCCGGCCTGCCCCTGGAGATCCGCGAGGGCCCCTCGACGAGTGGCCTCGTAGCCATCCTGCGTGGCCCGGCCAACGGCCGCACAGTTCTCCTGCGCGGCGACATGGACGCCCTGCCGCTCACTGAAGACACCGGCCTCGCCTTCACCTCCCTCAACGAGGGCGCGATGCACGCCTGCGGCCACGACACCCACGTGGCCATGCTGGCCGGGGCGGCGCGGGTCCTGTGCGCGCATCGCGAGCGCCTGGCCGGCACGGTGATGCTGATGTTCCAGCCCGGCGAGGAGGGCTGGCACGGGGCGCGGCACATGCTCGAGGACGGCCTGCTCGACCCTCTTCCCGACGCCGCCTTCGCCCTGCACATCTCGCCAAACATGCCCTCCGGCGTCTTCGTCGGCCGGGCCGGACCCCTCCTGGCGGCCTCCGATACCCTGCGCGTGCGCATTGTCGGGGCCGGCGGCCACGCCTCCATGCCCCACGATGCGCTCGATCCGATCCCGGTCCTGTGCGAGGTCGTCACGGCCATCCAGGCCTTCGTCACCCGGCGCGTGAACGTCTTCCAGCCGGCGGTGATCACCATCGCCCATATCCACGCCGGCACGACGAGCAACATCATTCCCGAGGACGGCCGCCTGCTGGGCACCATCCGCACCTTCTCCGAGCACACCCGGAGCGTCGTGCACGAGGGGGTCAGGCGCGTGGCCGAGGCCATCGCCGCCGCCCACGGGGCGAAGGCTGAGGTGGAGATCGAGCACGGCTTCCCGGTCACCGTCTGCGACGGCCGGGTCGCCGATCTCGCCGAGCGCACGGCGCGGCGCCTGTTCGGCGAGGCCGGCTGGATGACCATGCCCAATCCCCTGATGGGGGCCGAGGACTTCTCCTATGTCCTCCAGAAAGTGCCCGGCGCCATGGTATTCCTGGGCGCGGCTCCGGAGGGCGGTGACTACCGCTCGTGCTGCGCCCTGCACTCCAACCGCATGGTCCTCGACGAGACGGTCATGGCCCGCGGCATCGCCATGCACTGCGCGATCGCCGAGGCTGCCCTGGCCGGAGACCTGGAGCTGTAAGTGCTGCTGCTCGCCGCCCTTTCCATCATCCTCGCCCAGGAGGTGGTCCCCACCGCCCCCTCTGAGGCTATCCCGCCGCCGGCGCCGGCCCAGGCTGCGCCGCCGCCCGCCGCGTCTCCGACTCCCGCCAGCCCGCCGCCCGGCGAACCCGATGCCGCGCCGCCGCTTCCCGACGGCCCACTGCTGCCGGTGGCCAGGAGCGATCGCGGCGAGACCTTCCTGGTCGTCAACCGGTTTTCCAGGGGCGGCGACGTGGCCGATTTCTGGACCTACGACGCCCTCGTTCCGCCGGTGGAGGTCGCGCCGGGCGTCACGGTGGTCCAGGGCCTGGCGCGGCGGCAGGTGGACTGCGTGAAGAACACGAGTCAGAGCTTCGCCTCGGCCGGCTATGACGAGTCGGGGACGGCGGTCGTGGCCTTGGCGGCCGGCCCGGTGACGCCGCTGGCCGAGGGGAGCGTCGACCGCCTGGTGGCCAACGCGGTGTGCACCGGCCAGCCCCTGCCCAAGGAGGGCCAGATCCTGGGCCATGCGGCGGCCCTGGCCGCAGCCCGGACGCCGGCCGGCGGCTGAAACCGCATTTGGCCTTGGAGACTCATCCGGGCCCGCGCTAAAGGGCCTCGGAAAGGCCGAAGGTCAGCGAGCTCCGCCTTTCCCGCAGAAGAACGTGCGTGGAGAGCGGCGTGGGCAATGTGACGGTGATCGGCGCCCAGTGGGGCGACGAAGGCAAGGGCCGGGTCATCGACTGGCTGGCCGACCGCGCCGAGGTGGTCGTCCGCTTCCAGGGTGGCAACAACGCCGGCCACACCATCGTGGTGGGCAATTCGATCTACAAGCTCTCCCTGCTCCCCTCGGGCCTCGTCCAGGGCAAGCTGTCGGTGATCGGCAACGGCGTAGTCGTCGATCCCTGGTCCCTCATCGGCGAGATCGAGTCCGGTCGCGCCCAGGGGCTGACAATCACCCCTGAGCTGCTGGTCCTGGCCGACAACGCCTGCCTGGTCCTCCCTCTGCACCGCGACCTCGACGCCGCCCGCGAAGCCCGCGCCGGGGCCAATAAGATCGGCACCACCGGACGCGGCATCGGCCCGGCCTACGAGGACAAGGTCGGGCGCCGAGCGATCCGCGTCATCGATCTGGCCGACCCCGCCGCCCTGCCGGCCAAGATAGAGCGCCTGCTCGCCCACCACGGCGCCCTGCGCGAAGGCCTGAGCCTCCCCCCCGTCGACCCAGACGGGCTGATGGCCGACCTGCTGGCCATCGCGCCAAAGGTCCTGTCTTTCGCCAAGCCGGCCTGGCGGGTGATGGCGCAGGTGGCGGCGGACGGCCGGCGTGTACTTTTCGAAGGGGCCCAGGCGACCTTGCTCGATGTCGACCACGGCACCTATCCGTTCGTCACCTCATCCAACACGGTGGCCGGCCAGGCGGCGGCCGGGGCCGGGGTGGGACCAAAGGCGCTCGGGCGGATACTCGGCATCCTCAAGGCCTACGCCACGCGGGTGGGGGAGGGACCGTTCCCATCCGAACAGCTGAACTCCGTGGGCGCCCGCCTGGGCGAGCGGGGCGCCGAATTCGGCACGGTGACCGGCCGGCCGCGGCGCTGCGGCTGGTTCGACGCCGTCCTGGCCCGCCAATCGGTAATTGTCGGCGGGGTAGAGGGAGTGGCACTCACCAAGCTCGACGTGCTCGACGGCTTCGAGAGCCTGAAAGTCTGCGTCGGCTACCGGATCGGCGAGCGGGTGCTCGACCACCTGCCGGCGAGCCTGACCGAGCAAGCGGCGGTGACGCCGGTCTATGAGGAAATGGCCGGCTGGAGTCAGGCGACGCGCGGGGCGCGCCAGTGGTCGGAGCTGCCGCAGGCCGCGGCCGTCTACGTCCGCCGCCTGGAGGAACTGGTCGGCGCCCCGGTCTTCCTCCTCACCACCAGCCCGGAGCGGGACGACCTGATCCTGCTGAAGGACCCGTTCGAGGATTAGGCCGCGTCCGCCTTAAGCGTCCACGAGATGCTGCTCCAACGCGGCGGCGCGCATGGCTTTCTGGAGCTTCTCGAAGGCGCGGACCTCTATCTGGCGCACGCGCTCGCGGCTGACGCCGTATTCGGCCGCCAGGGTTTCCAGCGTGGTGGGATCGTCCCTCAGCCGGCGTTCGGTGAGGATGTGACGCTCGCGGTCGGATAGCTCGGTCATCGCTTCCTCGAGCAGGCCCATGCGCAGGGAGCGTTCCTCGTCCTCGGCCAGCTGGGTCTCCTGGCTGACCGCCTCCTTGTCTTCCAGCCAGTCCTGCCACTCGCTCTCGGAATCGGAGCGCAGGGGGGCGTTGAGGGAGGCGTCGGGGCCGGCCAAGCGGCGGTTCATCGAGATGACCTCGGAATCGAGCACGCCGAGCTTGGTGGCGATCTGGCTGACCTGCTCGGGACGCAAGTCGCCTTCCTCGAGGGCGCTGATCTCGCTCTTGGCCTTGCGCAGGTTGAAGAACAGCTTCTTCTGCGCCGCCGTAGTGCCCATCTTCACCAGAGACCAGGAGCGCAGGATGTATTCCTGGATCGAGGCGCGGATCCACCACATGGCGTAGGTGGCCAGGCGGAAACCCTTATCGGGCTCGAACTTCTTGACCGCCTGCATCAGGCCGACGTTGCCCTCGCTGATCACCTCGCCGATGGGCAGGCCATAGCCGCGGTAGCCCATGGCGATCTTGGCCACCAAGCGCAGGTGCGAGGTGACCAGGCGATGGGCGGCGGCGGGGTCCTCATGCTCGCGCCAGCGCTTGGCCAGCATGAATTCCTCGTCCTTGGCGAGCATCGGAAACTTGCGGATTTCCGTCAGGTAGCGCGAAAGGCCGCCATCAGGCGACATCACAGACAGGGCGTTGGCGGCGGCGGCCATTGTGGTCTTAGTTCCCCTTGAGCGGGCGTTATGGCGTCGACGATAGACGGGGCCTGCTCTTTTCAATCCCCTAGATATGTATTGGTTGCGGCCGGTTTAAGGGCGGTCACGGACGAGGCTTTCTAAGCCGGCTGTGAGCGGCGCTTCAAGGCCAGGGCCCTTACAGGGCCTCCAGCAACCTCTCCAGGGCGGCCATGTCGGGCGGCAGGGCGGTCTCGAAGCGCAGGGCTTCGCCGGTGATCGGATGGCGGAAGGCCAGCACCGCGGCGTGCAGGGCCTGGCGATGGAGGCCGGCGGCGATGATGGCGGCGCGCACCGCCGGGGCCGGGCTGCCGCCGCCATAGACCGGATCGGCCAGGCACGGCGCGCCGCAATGAGCCAGGTGGACGCGGATCTGGTGGGTGCGGCCGGTCTCCAGGGTGCAGGCAACCCTGGCGGCCGCCGGCCCGGCCCCAAAGGTGCGCATGGTCCGATAGTGGGTGACCGCCTCGCGGCCGCCGGCGGTGAGCACCGCCATCTTCTTGCGGTCGCCCGGCGAGCGGCCGATGCGGGTGATAACGCTGCCCCTGGCCGGCCGCGGCGCGCCGCGGGTCAGGGCGATGTAGACCCGCTCGATGTCGTGGGCGGCGAAGAGGGCCGAGAGACCGCGGTGGGCGAGGTCGGTCTTGGCGGCGACCATCACCCCGGAGGTGTTCTTGTCCAGGCGATGGACGATCCCCGGGCGGGCGACGCCGCCGACCCCGGAAAGGCTCGCCCCGCAGTGATGGATGAGGGCGTTGACCAGGGTGCCGGCCGGACTCCCCGGGGCCGGGTGGGCCGACATGCCGGGCGGTTTGTCGATGACGATGAGGTGGGCGTCCTCGAAAAGGACCGTGAGAGAGAGATCCTCCCCGGCCGGCTCGGCGGGGGCCGGCGGCGGGATGGCGAGGCGATAGAGACCAGGATCGGCCTTGGCGGACGCGTCGGTGAGGACCACGCCGGCGCGGCTCACGCGTCCCTCGCCCATCAGGGCCTGAATGCGGGCCCGCGAAAGCCGGGGCAGGGCGTCGGCCAGGGCGCGGTCCAGTCGGCCGCCGGCGGCGGTCAGCGCGATCTTGATGATCTCGCCCCCGGCCATAGCTTCATCGGCGTTCACGGCCGCTCGACGAGGCCCCCGTCGCGCACGACGCGGTAGAAGCACGAGGGGAAGCCGACATGGCAGGCCCCGCCGTCGCCGCCGGGGACGACCCTCAGCCACACCGCGTCCTGGTCGCAGTCCACGCGGATTTCCTCGATCTTCTGGACTTGGCCGCTCGTCTCGCCCTTGCGCCACAGCGACTGGCGCGCACGGCTGTAGAAGTGGGCCTCGCCGGTCTTGATTGTGAGATCGAGGGCGGCGGCGTCCATCCACGCCAGCATCAGGACCTCGCCGGTCCGGGCGTGGGTGACCACGGCGGCGATGAGGCCATGCTCGTCGAAGCGCGGCGCGAGCACCGGGCCTCGCTCGAGGGCGACGGTCGTCGGGGCGATCGGAAAGTGGGGCTTGCTCATGGGTCCCTTTATGGGTCCTGATGGGGCCGCGGCGCCAGCCTGGCGATACGGAACCCAACGCAACTTGAGCCTCAACGATCGGATCAAGGGCATCGTCGGGGCCACGATCGCGGCGGGCCGGCCGTGGGCGCAGCGCGGCCGGCTCCATGCCTTCGCCTTCGAGTTGATGATCTTCGGGCTCAAGCAGGCCTGGGCGAGCCTTTTCGGGGCGGCCATGCTGGCGCTGATCGTCGGCACCCACTTCTTCTGGCCGGCGGGGGCGCCTATCGCCCGCTACGATTTCCTGGTCGTCGCCGCGGTGTCGCTTCAGGCCTTCATGCTGGCCACCCGCCTGGAGCGCTGGGACGAGGCCCTGGTGATCCTCATCTTCCATGTCGTCGGCACGATGATGGAGATCTTCAAGACCGCCCACGGTTCGTGGATCTATCCGGAGCACAACCTGCTGCGGATCGGCGGCGTGCCCCTCTTCTCAGGCTTCATGTACGCCGGCATCGGCAGCTACATCGCCCGCTGCTGGCGCCTGATGGACCTCACTTTCGAGAACTTCCCGCCGCTGTGGGCCCCCTGGTTGCTGGGCATCCTGAGTTACGTCAATTTCTTCACCCACCATTTCGGGCCCGACTTCCGGATCGTCCTGTTCGCCTTCTCAGGCCTGATCTGGTGGCGGACGTGGATCGATTTCACCCCTGACCTGGCGATCCGCCGCATGCCCCTGCTTGTCGCGGCCTTGCTTGTCGCCCTCTTCATCTGGATTGCCGAGAACCTCGGCACCTTCGCCACCGCCTGGGTTTATCCCAGCCAAGCCCATGGCTGGTCGCCGGTCGGACCGGGCAAGATCGGGGCCTGGTACTTGCTGGTGACCTTGAGTTTCGTCCTCGTCACCCTGGTCCACCGTCCGCGCCCCGCCGCGGCGCGGGGCGAGCGCGAACTGGCCCCAAGAGTAGCCTGAGTGGCGCGCCCGCCTTATAGGACGGCGCGAAATGGCCCTTGCCCTCTACGACACCCTGACCCGAGCCAAGCGGCCCTTCGTCCCGGTCGATCCGGACCGGGTGACGATGTATGTCTGCGGCCCGACCGTCTACAACTACGCCCACATCGGCAACGCCCGCCCGGTGGTGGTCTTCGATCTCCTCTTCCGCCTCCTGCGCCGGATCTATGGCGCGGACCATGTGGCCTACGCGGCCAACGTCACCGACGTCGACGACAAGATCAATCTCAAGGCCGCCCAGGAAGGGGTCGATATCGGGACCATCACCGCCCGCTACCTTGACGCCTACCACGCCGACATGTCGGCGCTGGGGGCCCTGCCGCCCACCTTCGAGCCGCGCGCCACAAAGACCATGGCGGCGATCATCGCCATGATCGATCGGCTGGTGCGGGCCAACGCCGCCTATGCCGCCGAGGGCCATGTGCTCTTCAATACCCAGGCCTACAGCGGCTATGGCGAGCTCTCCGGCCGATCGCTGGACGACATGATCGCCGGCGCCCGAGTCGAGGTCGCGCCCTACAAGCTCCATCCGGCCGATTTCGTGCTGTGGAAGCCCTCCAAGCCCGGCGAGCCGGAGTGGCCGAGCCCCTTCGGCCCGGGGCGGCCGGGCTGGCACATCGAATGCTCGGCGATGATCGAAGAGACCCTGGGCCTGCCCATCGACATCCACGGCGGCGGCAACGACCTCATCTTTCCCCACCACGAGAACGAGCGCGCCCAGGGCGTGTGCGCCGGCGATCATGCCGGGGCCTACGCCAACTACTGGCTGCACAACGGCTTCCTCAACCTGGGCGCGGAGAAGATGTCCAAGTCCCTGGGCAATGTGGAGCTCGTCCATTTCCTAGTGACCCGCTGGCCGCCCGAGGCCCTGCGCTGGGCCCTGCTGGCCTCGCACTATCGCCAGCCCCTGGCGTGGAGCGACGAGATCATCGCCGCCGCCAAGGCGGCGCTCGACACCCTGTACGGCGCCCTGTCGCGGGCGGGCGAGGTGGAGGCGAGCGCTGATCAACCCTCGCCGGTCTTCCTCGACGCCCTGGAGGACGATCTCAACACCCCCAAAGCCAACGCCGAGCTCTTCGCCCTCGCCCGGCGGCTGGAAACCGGCTCGCCGGCCGAGCGGGGAGAAGCTAAGGGTCAGCTATTGGCCGCCGGGGCCCTTACCGGCTTCCTCCAGGCCGACCCTGAAACCTGGTTCCACGGCGGGGCCGATCCGGCCCTGACCGCCCGCGTCGAGGCCTTGATCGCCGAGCGGGGATCGGCCCGGGCGGCTAAGGACTGGGCCCGCGCCGACGCCATCCGCGACGAGCTCGCCGCCCTCAACGTTGAGGTCATGGACGGCGCCGCCGGGGCGAGCTGGAAGCGCAAGGAGACTGCCTGATGCCGCTCAAGCTGGAGCATCGTCTTGGCGTGCGCGCGCCCGCCGAGACGATCTGGGCGATCCTCGCCGACATCGATCGCTGGGCGGAGTGGAATCCGCTCTATCCCACGGCGGCCGGAGCGATCCGCATGGGCGCCACGCTGGATCTCGAAGTCGGTCTGCCCGGCCAGGCGCCGCGGGCGATCCGCCCGGTGGTGATCGATTGGGTGCCCAACGAGCAGATCCACTGGCGTCTTTCCATGCTCGCCGGCCTGGTCAAATCGGTCCGCTATCTGGAGATCGAGGAGCTGGCGCCCGGTTCGTGCATCTTCTCCAACGGTGAGATCTTCGAGGGCATCCTGGGCCCAACCGTCGCCAAGCGCCTCGCCGGACCGATCCGGGCCGGCTTCAAGGCCATGGGCGAGGCCCTCAAGGTCCGCGCCGAGGCGGCGGCGGAGACATCGGCGGACGCCGGCTAGCCATGCGCATCACGCCGGCCGACCTTGCCGATCCGCGGGTGATCGCGGTGTTCGAGACTCATCTGGCCAGGGCCCTGGAAATCACCCCACGGGAGAGCGCCCACGCCCTGGACCTCGCCGGCCTGCGGTCGCCCGATCTCGAAGTGTGGGCGGCCTGGGATGGCGAGACGCTGATGGGCGTGGGGGCCCTCAAGTCGCTCGGCCCCGATGCAGGCGAGGTGAAGTCGATGCATACCCCGGCGGCGGTGCGCGGGCGCGGCGCGGCGAGCGCCATCCTTGGCCACATCATCGCCACGGCGCAAGCGCGCGGCTATCGCCGCCTGAGCCTGGAAACCGGCTCGATGGACTATTTCGCGCCCGCTCGCGCCCTCTACCAGCGGCACGGCTTCACCGCATGCGAGCCCTTCGCCGGCTATCGGCCCGATCCCCACTCAGTATTCATGACCCTGGAGCTGGGCGGCCTGTCAGGGGCGGTCCGGGCAGGAGGGTCCTCTAACTGCTCGCGGCGATGAGCGGCGGAGTGGACGGCGGAGGGGGTGACGATCCGGCGGTGTTCGCCGCCGTTCCAGTGGAGAATCCCGCCATGGCCTGGGTGAGCGGCGCCGTCGCGACCGGATCGACGACCGTGGTCCCGCCGTGGCCGTCGCTGGAGACCTTGAATCCGCTGGTCGTGTAATTCCCCGTGAGCTTGATGTGGGCGGTGTGGGTCCCGTCGGTGACGGTGAGGGTTCCCCCGCCAGTCATTCCCGAATAGGTCGCCTTGGTGACCCCCTTGGTGAAGGTGATGTCCCTCAGATCCAGGGAGTCGGTCCCGGCGCTGACCAGGCCTGAGACCTTGCCGGTGTAGGCGACCGAGTCATTGAGCTGGAGCACGCCGGTCCCGCCCACGAAGCTGACGTTCTCGGCGAAGGCCTGGGCGATGATCAGTCGGCCGGAGGTGGTGATCCGCCCGCTCCCGGTTCCGGTGACTAGGCCATCGAGGGTCAGGGTTCCCTTGTTGGTGGCCGACAGCTGGCCGGTGTTGGCGACCGCGCTGGTGACGATCACCCCGCCGCCAGGCCCGGTGGCGGCGATGGTCCCGGCATTCTGGATGGTGCTCGTCCCGGTGTTGATGGTCAGCGCCACCGCCTGGCCGTTGGAGATAATTCCGGCCGCCTCGTTGATGAGGATCATGGAGCCGCCGCCGAGGGTACCTGAGCCGCGGATATGGTTGTCGATGTTGGTGAGGGTGGCGGTCGATGTCGCCCCGGTGATGACGTTCGTGCTGCTGTTCGAGAGGATGACCGAGCCCTTGCCGGTGAGGCTCGCCCCGGCCGCGGCGATGAGAAGCTTGCCGCCCAGAAGATCGATCTGATTGCTATCGGCGATGGAGCCGGTGAGCGTCAGGGTGGTGTGGCTGACCACCTGCAGGTGGCCGGTGATGGCCACCGGGCTGGCGGTTCCATCCAGCATGCAGTTCCCCGAGAACACCCGCACATAGCCGATGCCGGTGGAGGCGACGGTTCCCCCGACGATCTTGGCGTTTTCGAGGTCCACCCGCCCGCCGGCCGCCAGGATGGTTCCCCCGCCGCCCTGGTCGATCACCGGCGTGTCCAGGGTCAGTAGCCCTCCGCTCGCCGCCTCCAACAGGCCGCTGTTGCTGAGGCTCGCGCCGCTGGTCGCCACGTTCAGCGCCCCGGTCGCGTCGATCACCCCCGCCGCGCCGTTGATCAGCACAAGCGCCTTGTTGCCAACGTTGCCGCCCCCGATGATGGTGTTGTCGACATTGGTCAGGACAGCGCTTGCCGTAGTCCCCACGATCCGGGCGTCCTTCCCGCCGAGACTGACCGTTCCCCCGCCCGAGAAAGTCGCGCCGCCGGCGAGTATGTGCAGCTGCGTCAGGCTCGTCGTCGCGGCCACCGCGATCGTCCCGGCGTTGGAGATCCCGCCCTGGATGTTGAGACCCGCGGAGTTGGCGACGCGGATCTCGCCGCCTCCCGCGTCGGTCAACGACCCGAAGTCGCTCAGCGTGCCGGCCACCGTTAGCGAGCCGGCGTTTGTGAGGGTTTTGCCGGCCCCGAGAGTCGCTGGTCCGGCGAGGGTCCAGGCGCCGGCGTCGAACGCGTAGGTCCCGAACCCGGAAAACGTCAGCGATGCCGCGCCGGACAAGGTCCCGGCCCCGCCCAACTGGCTGATCGTCCCGGACACTTCATTCAACTCGAGGGTTCCCCCGCCGCCAGCCGCAGCGCCGATCAGCGATGATCCCGACTCGACGACGAGGCGATCGGTGCTGTTCAGGAATTCGACCGCCGGGCCGGACGTCCCCTCGATCGTGGCGTAGTTTATCACCGTGGCCGCCCCGCTAGCGCCCGCATAAACCCCGATCGCGCCCTCGATGAGGGCCCCGAAGGGATCGCCCGGATAGCCGTTGACGACCAAACCGCCGGCCTTCAGACGGACCCCGACGCCATCGGCGGGGCCGCCGCCCGAGAAGGGGGCCTTGAAGGCCGCGGCGGCGGTGATCGAGCCGTTGGCGCCCGCCAGACCGCCGAGGATATAGGCAGCATTGAACACCTCGCCGCCGGCGGCGAGCGCCACGCCGTCGCCGCCGTCCCCGCCGAAGCCCAAAGATGCATAGCCGCTGGCGCCCCTCCCGCCAGCCCCGCCGGTGATCAGGGCATAGTTGTGGATGATTGCCGCGGCGTTCTCGACAAGGCCCGCGCCGCCGCCCCCTCCGGCGCCGGAAAAGCCATAGGCGTCAACTCCACCCGCGCCTCCAGCCCCGCCGGTGATCGAGCCGGAGTTGTAAAGCACGGCGCCGAGTTCCAGGGTCCCACCGTCCCCGCCCGCGCCCCCGGCTCCCGAACCCGTGCCGTCACCGCCGGCCCCGCCGGTGACAGCGCCGAAATTGCCGACCCCGCCGCCGGCGATGACATCCAAGGCGGTGATCCCCGCTCCACCCGGGTTGCCATAGCCGGTGTAGACGCCCTGGGCGCCGATCACCCGCCCGTGGTTGGTGAGAATCCCGCCGATGCGGAAAGTCGCGGCGTTGATCATCGTGCCCAAGTTCGAAACCTCGCCGAGATCGTCCAGCGTCCCGGCGTTGGCCACCACGCCGGCGTTGGCCAGCGAGCCGTTCACGGTCATCAGGCCCGTGTTCGTCAGGGCGGCGAGATCGTCGATGTAACCGGTATCGATGAGCGTGCCGGTGTTGGTCAGGCTCCCGTTGTTGGTGAGGAACTTGCCGGCGGCGACGACATTGGATTTGGTCAGGGTCCATCCCGCGCCGACGTCGACGACGTAGGCCCCAAAGCCGCCGAAGGTCATGGTCACGTCGCCGGAGAGAACGCCCGACTTGCTGCCCAGGTTGACGAACGCGCCCGTCCCGCCGGCCAGTTCCAGGGTTCCCCCACCGCCCGCCACCGCGCCGCTGAAGTGCGAAGAGGCCTCGGCGATCAGGCGATCGGCGGAGTTGGCGAACTTTACCGAGGTCCCGCCAGTCCCGACGATCCGGGCGAAATTGGTCACCGTCACCGCTCCGCCGGCGGCGGCATAGACGCCGATCGAACCCTGAATCAGCGCCGTGGTGATTCCCTTCGCGCCGTTCATGACAATCCCGCCGGCGGCGAGATCGACGCCATGGCCGGTCGCTCCGGTCGCGCCCTGGATAGCCTTGAAGGAACTGCCGCCAAGCCCGCCGGCACCGGCCAACAATGTGCCGGTATTGCCGATCTGGCCGCCGGCGAGAAGGTCGACCGCGGCGCCGCCTACCCCGCCAGCTGCGCCCGCATATGTGCCATAGGCGGATGAAAAGCCGCCTGTTCCGCCTTTGCCGCCGACGATCCTGCCGCTGTTGGCCATGCTGGCGGCTGCGGCCACGTAAACGCCCGCCGCACCGACCCCTCCGACATTGCCCAACTGGTTCTGCCCGCCGTCTCCGCCGGCTCCGCCGACGATCGCCGCGGTATTCACGAGCGACTGGCCTCCAGCCAGGGCCACCGCCGCCCCGCCGGCCCCGGCCCCCCCGCCAGCGTCGCCCCCACCGGCGCCCCCGGTGATAGTTGAGTGGTTGGTCAGTGTCCCGGCGCCGGCGAACGTTATCGCCACCCCGCCAGTTCCGGCGGCGCCGCCAATGCTGAAGTTGCCCGGTCCGCCGGAGCCCCCACCGCCGCCCGTGATCGCTCCAGAATTGGTGAGCGTTCCCCCGGCCGAGAGCGTCACCGCCACGCCGCCCGCGCCCCCCTTGCCGCCGGTGACCCCAAGACTCTCGCCGCCCTGCGCGCCGTTTCCGCCGGCGCCGCCGATTATCGTCGCCGAATTGTCCAGATATCCGCCGGCGGCCAGGACGAGTCCGGTTCCGCCCGCGCCGCCGGCCCCGCCGACGGAGGAGCTAAAGGCGCCCTGGCCTCCCGCCCCGCCGGTGATCGATCCTGAAGCGCCGGCGAGGTAGTCGGCGGCGTTGACATAGACACCGGTCCCACCCTGGGCGCCGGGGGCGCCATTGGATCCGCCGTCTCCGGCGGCGCCGCCGGTGATCACGCCGCTGTTGATCAAGGTCTCACCGGCCGTCAGGCGAACCGCCGTCCCGCCCAAGGCGCCCAAGGTCCCGGCGCCGCCGATGACGGTTCCGTTGTTGAGCAGGGCGCCGGACCCGATGAGATCGGCGCCGAAGCCTCCATAGCCGCTCACCCCAAAGTTGAAGTCGGGAGTTCCACCGCGTGCGGCGCCAGCCCCGCCGACGATCAATCCCTTGTTGTTGATCACACCGCCGGCGGCCAGTTCCACCCCGGTTCCCCCGGAACCGCCGTTTCCGCCGACCCCAGAGAAGAAGCCGGCCCCACCGGCCCCGCCGGCCCCGCCTGTTAGCGTGCCCGTGTTCAGGACGTAGCCGCCAGCGGTCAGGAGGGCAGCCGTTCCGCCCACCCCCCCGTCACCTCCTCCGGCCCCGTCGGCTTGGCCGGCGCCACCCGATCCGCCGGCCCCGCCGGTGATCGTCGCCGCGTTGGCGATGTAGCCGCCGGCGGAGAGGCGAAGGCCGTCTCCCCCCAGGCCGCCGCGACCGCCGAACTTGCCGGATGCGGTCTGGGTCCCCCCAGCGCCGCCGTGGCCGCCAAGGATCTGGCCGAAGTTGAAGGCGGACGCGGAATGGCTGATGGCCAGGGCGACGCCGCCATTGCCGCCGGCGCCGCCGGCGACGGCGCTGTTCGGACCGGCGGTGGCGTCGACCACGCCGGTGCTCGTCACGCTCACGACGCCATAGGCGGCCTTCAGAGAGTAGCCCGCCGGATAGGTCCCACTCAGGATCTTGGTGGTCATCAGCCGTCCCTGGAGCGCCACCATGCCCCCGCCCGCGAGCGATTTCAACGGGCCGACTCTCCCAACCACCCAGGGGATCCGCTATATCTGACCCATGATCGACGAGCTCTACTCGGCCAAGATCCTTTCCCTGGCGGCCAATCTGCCGCACGCCGGGCGCCTCGCCGCGCCCGACGCCTCGGCGCAGAGGATCGCCAAGCTGTGCGGCAGCAAAGTGGTGGTCGACGTCTCGATGGACGGCGACACCGTCACCGACTTCGCCCAGGACGTGAAAGCCTGCGCGCTCGGCCAGGCCGCCGCCGCGGTGCTCGGCGCCCACGTGATCGGGGCCAGGGCGGCGGAAATCGAAATGGCGCGCGACGCCTTCCGTGCTATGTTGAAGAAGGGGGCCAGCGCCCCCGACGGACGTTTCTCGGACCTCTTCATGCTCGAACCGGTCAAGGACTATCCCGCCCGCCACGCTTCCGCGATGCTCGCGTTCGAGGCGACGGCGGAGGCCTGCGCCCTGGCCATGGCCCGGGCCGAGACGGCGCGAACTAGCCCCGCCGACGCGGCCTAGGGCGGCGCTTCGCCGTTCCGTTTCAAAAGGCCAAGCGCACGTCGGCATGAATCTCTACCACAGCGTCATCCGCCTCTCCCATCTGGCCTATAAGGTGACGCTTTCGCCCTGGATCGGGCGCCAGTGCCGCTTCCAGCCGAGCTGTTCGGACTACGCGGCGCAGGCCCTGACCCTGCACGGGCCCTGGCGCGGCGGCTGGCTCGCCGCCCGGCGCCTGTGCCGATGCCATCCTCTTGGCGGCTCGGGTTACGATCCCGTTCCGCCTCGCCAAGAAAGCAATCGTTATGATCGAACTGACATTTCCCGACGGCCAGCGACGAAGTTTCGACGACGGCGTGACGGGGACGGAGATCGCCGCGGCAATCTCCAAGTCGCTGGAGAAGAAGGCGCTCCTCGTCAAGCTTGACGGACGCCTGCTCGATCTCGCCCGCCCCATCGAGAGCGGCGGGGCGATCGAGATCGTCACCCGCGACAGCCCCGAGGCGCTCGAGGTCATCCGCCACGACACCGCCCACGTGCTGGCCGAGGCGGTGCAGGAACTCTTTCCTGGGACCCAGGTGACCATCGGCCCCAACGTCGAGGACGGATTCTATTACGACTTCGCCCGCGACGAGCCCTTCTCCCTGGACGACCTGGCCAGGATCGAGGAACGCATGCGCCAGATCGTCGACCGCGATGAGACGATCCGCCGCGAGGTGTGGGACCGTGGCGAGGCCGTCGCCCACTTCGCGGGCATCGGAGAGAAGTACAAGGCCGAGATCATCGGCGACATCCCGGGTGGCGAGCCGATCACGGTCTATCGCCAAGGGGAATGGAAGGACCTCTGCCGCGGCCCGCACCTGCCGTCCACGCGCCATGTCGGCAAGGCGTTCAAGCTCACCAAGCTGGCCGGGGCCTATTGGCGCGGCGACCAGCGCAATCCGCAGCTGCAGCGCATCTATGGCACGGCCTGGGCCTCCGACGCCGACCTCGCCGCCCACCTGAAGCGCATCGAGGAGGCCGAGCGGCGCGACCACCGCAAGCTCGGGGCCGCCATGGACCTCTTCCACATCCAGGAAGAGGGCCGCGGGATGGTCTTCTGGCACCCAAAGGGCTGGACACTCTACCGCACGCTGGTGGACTACATCCGCAGGCGGATCACCGCCGCGGGTTATGTCGAGGTCAAGACGCCGCAGATCCTCGATGTGTCGCTGTGGGAGCGCTCCGGCCACTGGGAGAAGTTCCACGCCAACATGTTCATCTGCGAGACCGACGAGGGCGAGAGCCTGGCCGTCAAGCCTATGAACTGCCCCGGCCACATTCAAATCTTCAATCACGGCCAACGCTCCTACCGCGAGCTGCCGATCCGCATGGCCGAGTTCGACGGCCTGCATCGCAACGAGGGCTCCGGCGGATTGCTGGGATTACTCCGTGTACGGCAGATGGCCCAGGATGACGGCCACATCTTCTGCCGCGAGGACCAGGTCGAGGCCGAGACGCGCGATTTCGTGCGCCTGCTGAACGGCGTCTACGGCGATCTGGGCGTCGAACTCCATTCGGTCAAGCTGGCCCTGCGCCCGGATCTGCGCTTCGGCACGGACGAGGAATGGACCCGGGCCGAGGACACCCTCGAACGCGCCGCCCTGGCGGCCGGCGTGGAAAAGGTCGAGCGGCTGCCGGGCGAGGGGGCCTTCTATGGTCCCAAGCTCGAGTTCCACCTGCGCGACGCCATCGGCCGGACCTGGCAGTGCGGCACCCTTCAGCTCGACTATGTGATGCCGCAGAGGCTGGAGGCGAGCTACATCGGCGAGGACGGGGCCAAGCACCGGCCGGTCATGCTTCACCGGGCCATTCTCGGCTCTTTGGAACGGTTCATCGGGGTGCTGATCGAGCACTACGCAGGAGCCTTTCCGCTGTGGCTGGCCCCGGTGCAGGCGATCGTGGCGACGATCACTCAGGAGGCGGACGATTACGCTCTCGACGTAGCCGCGAAGCTGCGCGCCGCCGGCCTTCGGGTCGAGACCGACCTGCGCAACGAAAAGGTCGGCTATAAGGTCCGCGAGCACTCCCTGGCCAAGGTCCCGGTCATCGCCGTCGTCGGCCGCCGCGAGGCCGAGGAGGGCAAGCTCGCCTTGCGCCGTCTGGGAAGTCAGGCCCAGGAGGTCGTCGGCCTCGAAGAAGCGGTCGCCACCCTCGTCGCCGAGGCTACTCCGCCGGACCTGCGCTGAGCGTCAGCCAGCCCCCGGCGGGGTTCACCTCGGGCACGGTTTCGCGGGTGAAGGGGCAGAACCAGGCGGGCGAGCCGTCGCCGGGATCGATCTCGAGGAGGTCGCCAGCCCCGAAGTCGACGACCGATTTCACCGTTCCAAGCGGTTCGCCGGCCGGAGAGCGGACAGCCAGGCCGATAAGGTCGGCGAGGTAGTATTCGTCCTCGTCGGCGGCCGGCAGACTCTCGCGGGCGATGAACAGGCGCAGGCCGCGCAGGGCCTGGGCCTCCTCGCGAGTGGCGACCTCCGCCGCGCTGGTGATCAGCGCGCCCTTGACCGCCCGACCGCCGTTCAGGGTAAGCGCAGCCGCGCCGCTTTCGTCCCGCAGCGGGCTGTAGCCTATGAGACTGAGCGGGTCGGCGGTGAAGGCGGTGATCCGCACCTCGCCGCGCACCCCGAACGCCCCGGCCACCTGCCCGACCAGAATCAGGCGCGCGGGCATGGCCCGGCCTATTCCTCCGCGGCGGGCTCTTCGGCCGCGGGCGCATCCGCCGGGGCCGCTTCCGCCTCGTCTTCGGCGGCGGCGGCGTCGGCCTGCGACTGAGCCACGACCTCGGCCGGTTCCTCGGCGACGGGTTCCACCGGCTCGGCTTCGGCGATGACCTCCGCAGGCGCCTCGGCGGCCGGTTCAGCTTCGGACTCGGCGACGACTTCGGCCGATTCCTCTGCGGCCGGTTCGGCGGCGTCGGCGACGACTTCGGCCGGCTCCTCGGCGACGGGCGCGGCTTCGGCTTCGGCGACCGGCTCCTCGACGACGGTTTCCTCGATCACCTCGGGCTCCGGCGCGGCGGCCCTGGCGGCGGCGCGCTCCTCACGCTCCTTGACCCGCTCCTGGGCCTTGGCGTGCGGCGCGCCCTTCCTGGGATTGTTTCCGTGCTCCCATTTGGCCAGGCCTTCGGCGGCCAAGAAACGAGCCACCCGTTCGGTGGGCTGGGCGCCCTTGGCGAGCCAGGCGCTGATCCGCTCGCTCTTGAGGGTAATGCGGCCCGGATTATCCTTCTTGAGCAGGGGATCGTAGGCCCCGACCTTTTCGATGAAGCGGCCATCGCGCGGCGAATGGCTGTCGGCGACGACGATGGAATAGTAGGGGCGCTTCTTGGCGCCGCCGCGGGCGAGACGGATCTTGAGCATGGGAGTCCTGGTTCTCTCTTAAGGTTTTCGGAAGGGGTTGAACGGGGCGCCGCCGAGTCCGGGCAGCGACCCGGAAGGAGCGGGGGTCTGGGGCGGGCCGGCGCCGAGGGATTTCAAGGCGTCGAGCGGGGCGCCGCCGCCGGGCATGCCAAGGCCCATCATCCCGGCCATACGGGCGAAGCCCTTGCCGCCGCCCTTGGCCATCATCTTGAAGGCGTCCTGCATCTGGCGGTGCTGCTTGAGGAGCCGATTGACCTCGGCCACCTCGACCCCGGCTCCGGCGGCGATGCGCCGCTTGCGGGAGGCCTGGAGGATGTCGGGCTTGCGCCGTTCCTTGCGGGTCATCGAGCCGATGATCGCCCGCTGGCGACGGATCGCCTTGTCGGTGACGCCGGACTCGGCGATCTGCTTCTTGACCTTCTGGACGCCGGGCAGGAGGCCCATCAGGCCGTCCATGCCGCCCATCCGCTCCATCTGGGCGAGCTGCTCGGAGAGGTCGTCGAGGTCGAACTGGCCCTTGGCGAGCTTGCGGGCCATGGTCTCGGCCTTGGCCTGATCGAAGTCGGCGGCGGCCTTTTCCACCAGGGCCACCACGTCGCCCTGGCCCAGGATGCGGCCGGCGACCCGGCGGGCGTCGAAGGCGTCGAGGGCGTCGATCTTCTCGCCCGTGCCCAGGAACTTGATCGGCAGGCCGGTGACCGCGCGCATGGAAAGGGCGGCGCCGCCGCGGGAATCGCCGTCGGCGCGGGTGAGCACCAGGCCGGTGACGGGCAGGCGCTCGTGGAAGGCCCTGGCGGTGCGCACCGCGTCTTGGCCGGTGAGGCTGTCGGCGACCAGCAGGGTCTCGGCGGGCGAGGCGATGCGGGCGATTTCGGCCGCCTCGCTCATCATCGCTTCGTCCAGCGTGGTGCGCCCGGCGGTGTCGAGGATGAGGACGTCGAAGCCGCCCAGCCGGGCGGCCGAAAGGGCGCGGCGGGCGATGTCGGCCGGAGCCTGGCCAGGAACGATCGGCAGGGTCTCGACGCCGGCCTCGCGGCCCAGAATGGCCAGCTGTTCCATGGCCGCCGGGCGGCGCACGTCGAGCGAGGCCATGATGACCCGCGCCCGCTCGCCGCGCGTCAGGCGTAGGGCGAGCTTGGCCGACATGGTGGTCTTGCCCGAGCCTTGCAGGCCGGCCATCAGGATGACGGTGGGCGGGTTGAGGGCCAGGCGCAGGGGCTCGGCCTCGCCCTCGCCGCCGAGCATGTCGACGAGGCCGTCGTAGACGATCTTGATGACCTGGTCGGCCGGCTTGACCGAGCGGATCACCGCCTCGCCGGCCGCCGCCACGCGCGCCTTGTCGATGAACTCGCGCACCACCGGCAGGGCGACGTCGGCCTCGAGCAATGCCACGCGCACCTCGCGCATAGCCGCATCGATATCCTTCTCGGTGAGCACGCCGCGCCCGGCGAGCCGGTCGAAGACCCCGGAAAGGCGTTCGGAGAGGCCGTCGAACATGCGCTCTTCTTCAACTCCTCAGTGGCGGCCCGGCATGGGCCCAACGCCAAACGGCCCCGTGCGCGTTCACGCGGACGGGGATCCTCTCCGCCCTCGTCCCGGCAGTCCGGGGGTCGTGGCGGAGGAGGCGCTCAACAACGGGCGCCGGAAGGCGCGGCTTATGCGCCGGTTGAGGGGCGAGGGTCAAGCGTAGGGAGCGGCGTGGGGTCTCTAGCGGGTGATCCGTCGCGCTGTCCGAACACCAACTCTCGCCGGCTGAGCCGCCTCTCGCCACCTAGGGCAAGGCTGCCGATCGCAACTGCCGCGAACGACCAGGCACGGCCACGAATCCAAGCAAGCGGCCCACCGCGCCCATAGTTGGGTGGCTGATAAAGCCGGTCCTCCTGGGGATCGTAGGCGTCCAAGCCGAACCTGACGGCATTCGCCAAGAAGACGGGCCGAGCTTCTTCGAACCGGCTCCATATGATAGCAACATTGATGAACCCGCCGCTGGCGTCGCCGATGAGCGGGCCATCGGCCCAAACCGCGGTGGCGTCGGGGACGTCCTTCTCCGGGTATTTCGCCAGCAGGGCGAGAACAAAGCGGTGGATTGTCGGGGTGGGCGGGTGGGAATTGTTGGGATCGCAGTAGGAATCTACCCGTTCGCCGAAGTCGGCGGATCGCGGGTCGAGGCCGAGCGAGGGTTCCCAGGCGTACAAATTGGCTGTCATTCGAACCTACCTCTTCGGTGAGATTAGGCTCTTGCGGGGAGCCTCTGTCACTCGCTTTCGGCCGCACGACCGGAACCGTCCGGCTGAGCGCGCGGCGGCATCGAACTTGATGGGGATGTCGACCTTGGCGCTAGCCCGTCAAACACGCATCGAGCACCCGCGCGAACCCATCCGGCGCCGCCGCCATGCCCATATGGCCCTGGCCATTGAGCACCATCACCTTCACATGGGGAATGACACGCGCCAGGGCGCGGGCGGCGTCGTGGAAGGGGTGCTCGGGACTGAGCTCGCCCTCGATCAGCCAGG
>DASXIE010000305.1:0-4028 GCA_036498165.1 Caulobacteraceae bacterium | reverse complement strand
TCAGCGTCGCCTCTTCCTGATCGGTCAGGAAAGCCACCACGATCTCGCCGGTGTTGGCCGTGTCGCCGCGGCGGATGACCACGAAGTCGCCGTCCAGGATGCCGGCGTTGATCATCGAATCGCCCTGCACCTCGAGGATGAAATGATCGCCGGTTCCGAGGATCGATTCTGGAACCCCCATCCGGTCCCTTTCATGCTCGAGGGCGCTGATCGGCACGCCGGCGGCGATCTTGCCCATGACCGGCAGTTCGCGCACCTCGTTGGCGGCATGGCCTGGATCGACGACCTGCGGGCGGAAGATGGTGCGCCCCCGGGCCGGCGCGGACGTAGTGGCCTGCTCCGGCAGCTTGACGACTTCCAGGGCCCGGGCCCGGTGGGCCAGGCGGCGCAGAAAGCCGCGTTCCTCCAGCGCGGTGATCAGACGATGGATGCCCGACTTGGAGGCCAGATCGAGGGCATCCTTCATCTCGTCGAAGGACGGCGAGACTCCGCTCTCCTTGATCCGCTCATGGATGAACATCAGCAGTTCGTGTTGCTTGCGCGTGAGCATGGCCGCCTCGCTGGCTCCTCTTGATTTCGAGAGGAACAAATCAAAAACGATGGGCGGTGTTCTCTGAGTGTTCTCGCTCAATGTCAAGCCGACGGCGGCGAATGCTGGAGAAGCGCCGTTGTCGCGGCCTCGACGTCGGCCGCGCGCATCAGGCTTTCGCCGACCAGCATGGCCTTGGCCCCGGCCCGTTCGAGGCGGGCGACGTCGGCCGGTGTCTCGATTCCACTTTCCGTGACCAGGACGGCGTTTGGCGGGATTTCCTCGGCCAATTTCTCGGTGACGGCGAGGTCGGTGACGAAGGTCCTAAGGTCGCGGTTGTTGACCCCGATGAGGCGCGCGCCGAGGCGGGCGGCGCGGCGGATCTCGCCCCGGTCATGCGTCTCGACGAGGGCGTCCATGCCAAGGCGCGCGGCCTCGCCGATCAGCTCGGAGGCCAGCGAATCGTCCGCCACGGCCAGAATCACCAGCACCGCGTCGGCCCCCAGCGCCCGTGATTCGCCCACCTGCCAGGGATCGACGAGGAACTCCTTGCGCAGGCAGGGGAGGGCGCTGGCCTCGCGGGCGGCGACGAGGTGAGAATCGGCGCCCTGGAAACTCGGACCGTCGGTGAGCACCGAGAGGCAGGCCGCGCCCCCGCGCTCATAGGCCAGAGCCAGGGCCGGGGGATCGAAGTCGGCGCGGATCAGGCCCTTGGACGGCGAGGCCTTCTTGATCTCGCCGATGAGGGCCAGGCGGCCGGGGCCGTGGCCGCGCTCCAGGGCGGCCTGAAAGCCGCGGGGGGCCGACCGGGCGGCGATGCGCGCCTCGAGATCGGCGAGCGGGACGGCGGCGCGGCGGGCCCGCGCCTCCTCGCGCTTGTAGGCCACGATCGTCTGGAGGATGTCGCCCATCACGCCGGGCGGGTTAGGGCGATCAGCTTGGCGAGGGCGCCGGCGGCGGCGCCGGTGTCGATCGCCTCGGCGGCCAGATCCACCCCCTCGCGCAGGGTCTCGACCTTGTCGGCGACCAGGAAGGCGGCGGCGGCGTTGATCAGGACCACGTCGCGATAGGGTCCCGTGGCGCCGGCCAGCAGGGCGCGCAGGGCCTCGGCGTTTTCGCTCGGATCGCCGCCGCGCAGATCGGCCAGGGCGGCGCGCGGCAGGCCGACGGCTTCGGGGGTGATGTTGAAGAGGCGCACGCCGCCGTCGCGCCACTCGGCGACGTGGGTTGTCCCGGTGGTGGTGATCTCGTCCAGGCCCTCGCCATGGACCACCCAGGCGCGGGTCGCGCCCAGCGCCCCCAGCACCCGGGCGAGGGGATCGACCCAGCGGCCGTCGAAGACCCCGAGAAGCTGACGCTTTGCCCCGGCCGGATTGGAAAGGGGGCCCAGGAGGTTGAACACGGTGCGGAAGCCGAGTTCCTCGCGGACCGGGGCGACATGGCGCAGGGCCCCGTGATGGGCCGGCGCGAAGAGCACGCACACCCCGGCTTCGTCGAGGGCGCGGCGCTGCTGGTCCGGGGTGGCGTCGAGATTGACCCCCAGGGCGGCAAGGACATCGGACGAACCCGACCGCGAGGAGGCGGCGCGGTTGCCGTGCTTGGCGATCTTCAGCCCGCCGCCGGCGGCCACGAACGCCACCGCCGTGGAGATGTTCAGGGTGTGGGCGTTGTCGCCGCCGGTGCCGCAGACGTCGACCACATCGTGGCCGTGGTCGAGATGCATGGCCGCGCGGCGCAGGGCCCGGGCGCAGGCGGTGATTTCGCCCACGGTCTCGCCGCGCAGGCGCATGGCGGTGACTGCGGCGGCGATCTGGGCGGGGGTCGGCTCCCCGCGCAGGCAGGCCGAGAAGAAGGCGTCGGCGTCATCGCCCATCAGGGTGGCCCCGTCGGCCAGGCGCGAGAGCAGGGGCTTGAAGGTCTCGGACACTTCGGAGGCCTTTCGGATTCAGGCTATGGCTGGGCTCGCCGCGCCGGCGAGCTCGAGGAAATTGCCGAGGAGACGATGGCCGCCTTCGGTGGCGATGGATTCGGGATGGAACTGGACGCCGTGGACGGGCCGCTCGCGATGGGAGAATCCCATGATCTCCCCATCCTCTGTCCAGGCGGTGATCCCCAGGCTCTCCGGCAGGCTTTCGCGCTCCACCGAGAGGCTGTGATAGCGGGTGGCGATGAAGCCGTCCGCCAGGCCGCGGAAAAGCCCCTCGCCGCGATGGCGGATGGGGCTGGTCTTGCCATGCATCAGGGTCTGCGCCGCCACCACCTTGCCGCCGAAGGCCTGGCCGATCGCCTGGTGGCCGAGGCAGACGCCGAGGATCGGCAGATCGGCCGGGGCGGCGCCGATCAGCTCCAGGCAGATGCCGGCCTCGTTGGGCGTGCACGGCCCCGGCGAAAGCACTACCGCCCGGGGTTGCAGGGCCAGCGCCTCGGCGGCGCCCAGCGCATCGTTGCGATGGACGCGCGTCTCCGCCCCCAGCTCGTTCAGATAGTGGACGAGGTTGTAGGTGAAGCTGTCGTAGTTATCGATCACCAGGATCATGGCCGGGTTCTTTAGGGCCCGGGGTCGCGCGCGCCAAGCGGCCTCAGGCGAACCGCCAGGCTTCCAGGGCGGCGCTACGCAGGGCCCCGGCCTTCTGCAAGGTCTCCTCGTACTCGGCGTCCGGATCGCTGTCGGCGACGACGCCGCCGCCGGCCTGGACGTGGAGGACGCCGTCCTTGACGAGGCCCGTGCGCAGCACGATGCAGGTATCCACCGATCCGTCGGCGCCGATGTAGCCCACCGCGCCGGCGTAGGTCAGGCCGCGCTTGAGGCTTTCCAGTTCGTCGATGATCTCCATGGCCCGAACCTTGGGGGCGCCGGAGAGGGTGCCGGCCGGCAGGGCGGCCATCAGCACATCGATGGGATCGACGCCATCGGGAGCGTCGCCCTCGACGTTGGAGACGATGTGCATGACGTGGCTGTAGCGCTCCACGGTGAAGCTCTGCGTCACCCGCACCCGCGGCGAGGCGGTTCGGCCGGCGTCCCGGTTGGCGCCGGCCTCACGCAGCATGGCGACGCGGCCGACGTCGTTGCGGCCGAGATCGAGCAGCATCAGGTGTTCGGCCCGCTCCTTGGCGTCGGCCAGGAGCTCCGCTTCCAGGGCCGCGTCCTCGGCCGGCGTGGCGCCCCGTCGCCGCGTGCCGGCGAGCGGACGGATGGTGATCTTGCCCTCGCGCAGGCGCACCAGGATTTCCGGCGACGAGCCGATCAGCTGGAAGCCGGCGAAGTTCAGATAGTAGAGGAAGGGGGACGGATTGGCCCGCCGCAGCGATCGATAGAGGGCGAAGGGGTCGAGCTCGAAGCGGCTCGCGAAACGATGGCTCGGCACGACCTGGAAGATGTCGCCGGCGCGGATATAGGCCTTGGCCTGCTCGACGATCTCGCCATAGGCCTCGCGGCTCACCGGCGAGGTGAGCTCGGGCGCTTCGCCAGAGGCGTCGGGAGCGGCGGAATGGGCGAGCG
>DASXIE010000304.1:0-1527 GCA_036498165.1 Caulobacteraceae bacterium | reverse complement strand
GATGGGAATTTTCGCGAAATCGGGATCGGCGAAATAGCGGGCGCGATCCTCGAAGGCCAGGCGCTTGGCCTCGACTTGCAGGTGCAGGCTGGCGGGGGACTGGAAGCCCATGCCGGCGAGATCGAAACGCTCGAGAATGTTGAGGATCTGCAGGGTCGAGAGGCCCTGGCTGTTGGGCGGCAGGGCCCAGACGTCGACGCCCCGGTAGCCGGTCGAGCGCGACTCGACCCACTCGGAGTGATGGGCGGCGAGATCGGCCGCCGACAGCCAGCCGCCGATGCGCTTGAAATAGGCGTCGATCGTGGCGGCCACCTCGCCGCCGTAGAAGCCCTCGCGGCCGGCGGCGGCGATCAGCCGGTAGGTGTGGGCCAGGGCCGGATTGGCGAAGACTTCGCCTTCGCCGGGCGTGGTTCCATTGGGGGCCCAGACCTTCTTGTAATTCTCCACCTCCTCGATGCCGGTGTCCGGACGCGTGAAGAAGCGATGGGAGGCGGCGAGGTAGTAGGCGATGGTCTGGGGGACCGGCGTGCCGGCCTCCGCCATTTCGATCGCCGGGGCGAAGAGCTCGGCCCATTTGAGCCGGCCGTAGCGCTGGTGCAGGGTCCACCAGGCGTCGACCGCGCCGGGCGTCGAGACCGAGGTCGCCCCGTGCGAGGCGATGAAGCCATTTTTCGCCCGCGCCCTCTGGGTGGCGAGGGTGAGGGAACGCGGCGAGCGGCCCGAGCCGTTGAGCCCGGCCAGCTTTCCGGCCTTGGGATCCCAGACCATGGCGAAGCAGTCGCCGCCGACGCCGCACGAGATCGGCTCGAGGAGGCCAAGGGCGATGTTGGCGGCGATCGCCGCATCGATCGCCGAACCGCCGGCCTTGAGCATGGCGATGGCGGTCTGGGTGGCCAGGGGGTGGGCCGTGGCGGCAGCGCCGTGGAGGCCCCAGGCGGTCGAGCGGGAGGCGAAGCCGGCTCCGGCTATGCGGTCGCCGCCGTGGATGTCCGGGCGGCCGACGGCGGCGTCGCGCCTGGGCGGCGTCGCCCCGCCGGCGCCCGTCGAAGCCGCCGCGGCGAGCGGCAGGGTGGCGAGAAAGGTGCGGCGGCGCATGACGGTGATCCCCAACGGCTGGGGCCACTATAGGCGCCGAACGCGCAGGTCCAAATTTCAGGCGGTCAGGCCATGGTCCACACCGCCAGCTCGTTGCCGGCCGGATCGGTGAAGTGGAAGCGGCGGCCGCCGGGAAAGGAGAAGATCGGCCGGCTGATCTTGCCGCCCGCCGCCTCGACCTTGGCCTGTGCGGCCTCCAGATCGGCAGCGTAGAGGATGACCAGCGGGGCGGTCAGGGAGCCGTCGGCGGCGAACCCGCCATCCGTCCCAGCGCGATCGAAGGAGGCGTACTCGGGGCCGTAGTCGGTGAATGTCCAGCCGAAGGCCGCGCCATAGAAAGCCTTGACCGCCGGCAAGTCGCGGCCCGGGAATTCGACATAGTCGATGGTGTTGTCCTGTTGCGGCATCTCACCCTCCGTTGTTCCGCCTTTG
>DASXIE010000303.1:0-3485 GCA_036498165.1 Caulobacteraceae bacterium | reverse complement strand
GGCGACGACGACGTTCAACAACTTCGCTACGGTCAAGATCGACGCCCCGGCCAGCTTCGTCGTGGCCGGCTCCGGGACGATCGGTTCGGGCCAGAGCCTTGTGGTCCTGGGAACGGCGAGCACCGCCGGCACGCTCTCGGTGTCCGGCAGCCTGACGTTGGGCGGCACGGTGGGCGGGAGCGGGACCCTGGCGGTGCTGACCGGCGGCAAGGTCTCCGGGTCCGGCCAGCTGGGGGGCGGCACGCTGTCGCTCAACAATCACGTCGGGGGCCTGGTCAACGCCAACGGCTCGGCGGCGCTGGTCATCAACAGCGGGACGCTCGCCGTGGTCAACGCCGGGACCATCGAAAGCACCTCCACCGGCGGCCTGACCATCACAGGGGCGGTGAGCAACACCGGCGTCCTGCTGGCGACCAAGGGGACCTTGACGGTGGACGGGGCGGTCACCGGAGCCGGGACGGTCAAGATCAGCGGCGGCACGGCGGATTTCGCCTCGACCTTCAGCGAGAACGTCGCCTTTTCCATCACCGCCGGCAGCGTGCTGGAGCTGGCCAAGTCGCAGACCTACACCGGCAAGGTGAGCGGCCTTTCCACCACCGGGACCAACGCCCTGGACCTGCTGGACATCGGCTTCACCAGCGGGACCACCAAGGCGACCTACAGCGGCACGGCGACCTCGGGGACCCTGACCGTCACCGACGGAACCCACACCGCCAAGATCACCCTCCTGGGCAACTACGTCGGCCACACCTTCACCCCCTCGTCCGATGGCCACGGGGGAACCAAGGTGGTCGATCCGGCGACGTCGGCTGGCGGAGGGGGCGCCGGCCACGTCGTTCCGCTGGTCACCGCCATGGCGGCGTTCGGGACGGGCGCGCCGGCGGGAGTTGATCGGGCGACGCAGCCTCAGACCGACCGCTTGCCCCTGTTCGCGGCGGCGGCGCGGCGAGCGTAGGAGGCGGACGCTCCTCTCTTCCCCCTTCACAAGGGGGAAGTCCCCGCGAAGCGGGGGATGGGGGATCGGAAGCACAGGCCGGCGTGTCCGTCCCCCCAATCCCGGCCTTCGGCCGTACTTCCCCCCGATGCGGGGGGAAGAGAGAGTTCCCTACGATCCCGCCATGGCCTTGGCGGCGAGGTCGCGCCAGGCTCTCGCTTCGCGGCGGAACTGGGGATTGGCCTTGGCGATCCGGCGGTCCATTTCGGCGATGGCCTCCTGCGCTTCCGCCCGGCGGCCGTGGCGGGCGAGGAAGGCGGCGTAGCGGCCGACCCCTTCGAGGCCCGGCAGGCGTCCGGCCGCCCACTCGTAGGCGACATCGGCCTCGCGCACCCGGCCCAGGCCCTCGTAGGCGCGGCCGAGCGCCAGGGCGGCGGGCGGGGTGCGGCCGCGCTCGCCGTCTTCGCCCAGACGATCAAGAAGGGTCAGGGCCTCGTCATGGCGGCCAAGCTCGATCAGGGCCACGGCGCGGCCCAAGAGGAGGGCCGGATCGTCGGCGTGGATGCCCTGGGCCGCCTCGCCGTAGAGGTATTGCGCCTCGTCCCAGCGGCCGAGCTCGGCGGCGGCCTTGGCCAGGCGCATGCGGTTGTGGACGGTGGGCGTCTCCTCGCAGGCGGCGCGGGCGGCGCGGTATTCGCGGGTCGGGTCGACGGCGGCGCGGGCCCCGGCGGCCAGGCGGCGGGCGGCCGGTCCCTGGCCGAGGCCGGGCAACACGACGGCGATCAGATAGACGAGTCCCCCCAGCCAGGGGATGAAGAGGATGATCCACAGCCAGAAGATCGGCTGGCCGGTGCGGACCACGTGGACGCACATCGCCACCGAGAAGATCAGCGAGAGGGCGAAAAGGGAGATCATTCGCCGTCTTCGTTTCCCAGGGCCCGGGCGCGCGGATCGAGCTTGACGGCGGGGGCCAGGCGCATGACCTCGGCCTGATAGCGCTCATCCTCGCCGGCCGCCAGCAGGGGGGCGGCCTCGGCCACCGCGGCCAGCAGGGCGCTCGCCCAGTCGATGTCGACCTTGTGGAAGTCGCTGAGCACGTGGCCCATGACCAGGTCCTTGTGGCCGGGATGGCCGGTGCCCAGGCGGGCGCGGCGGAAGTCGGGGCCGATGGCCCCGGCGATCGAGCGGATGCCGTTGTTGCCGGCCGCCCCGCCGCCGGTCTTCATCCGGAAGCGGCCGGGGGCGAGGTCGACCTCGTCGTGGAAGACCACCACGTCGGCCGGCGTCGCCTTGAAGTAGGCCATGGCCACGCCCACCGCGCGGCCGCTCTCGTTGTAGTAGGTCTGGGGCTTGAGGATCAGGGCCCGGACCTCGCCGATCCGCCCCTCGCGGGCCAGGCCGGCGAAGCGGGAGCGCTCGCGCTCGAAATCCCAGCGGCGGGCGATGGCGTCGACCGCCATGGCCCCGAAGTTGTGGCGGTTGCGGGCGTAGGTCGGCCCGGGGTTGCCCAGCCCGGCGAGGATCAGCACCGGCCCGCTCTTTTTGAGAGGCTCGGCTCTATTCGGTCGGCTCGGCGGGGGTTTCGCCGGCCGGCGCTTCGGCGGCGGCTTCGCCTTCGCCTTCGCCCTCTTCGCCCTCGCCCTCGGCGGCGGCCGCTTCTTCTTCCTCTTCGACCATGGACGAGGAGGTGGCGATGGAGGCGACGGTGGACTCGGCGTGGCGCGGGCTGAGCTCGACGCCCTTGGGCAGGGCGAGGTCGGCGGCGCGGACCGAGTCGCCGATGTCCATGCCGGTCAGGTCGATGATCAGCTCCTCGGGGATGGCGCTGGCCGGAGCGATCAGCTCGACGGCGTGTAGGTCGACGTTGAGGGCCCCGCCGCGCTTCAGGCCGGGGGACTCGTCATGGTTGCGGAAGTGCACCGGCACCTCGATGCGGATGGTCTGGTGCTCGTCGACCCGGAAGAGATCGAAATGCAGAGGCGCGTCGGTGACGGGGTGGAACTGGACGTCCTTGGCGATGACCGACTGGACCTCCTTGCCGTGCTTGAGCTTGACCAGGTGGCCGAGCAGCTTGCCGGTGGTCAGGGCCCTGGTGAACTCGCCGGACTTGACCGCGATGGCCACCGGCCCCTGGTCGCCGCCGTAGAGGATTCCCGGAACCATGCCGGTCCGGCGCAATGCGCGCGCTCCGCCGGTGCCGGCGCCCTCGCGCACCTCGACGTTGAGAACGATGTCGGCCATGACCTTGCCTTAGCTGGAAAAACGACAGCCGCCGCGCGGGCTGGGCGCGCGCGGCGTGGAAGCCCCTTAGAATTCAGGGTGCGGCTCGATACACGATGAAGCCCTGCGATGCAATTAGGGGGTGGGAGTATACCATGGCAGGGACCTAGGAGGAGGGTAACGGCGTGATCAATACCAGCGCCACAATGCTCCATATCGTTGTGGCAATAGCGATCGTCGCCGCCGTTGGGGCACTCTGGGCAGGCGCGCTGAGGCGCTTCGCGGCTCGTTCGCCGCTGTGGATTTTCACTTGTCTCCTGGGGCCTCCCAT
>DASXIE010000302.1:0-10883 GCA_036498165.1 Caulobacteraceae bacterium | reverse complement strand
AGTAATCCATGTAGTGCCAGCCGAGCAGCATCTGCCGGGGCGGGCCGCCGTGGACGAAGATCACCCCGGGCTTGGCCGGCCCGGCGCCGTCGCGCTGGAAAAGCTGGCCGTGCACCACCGCGCCGTCCGGGGCGGTCCAGGCGACCGGTCGGGGGGTGACGAAGTCGGCGGCGGGGAAATCGCCCGCCGCCTCGAGCCGGCGCGGCGGGTTTGGAGCGCCTGCTGGCAGGGCGGCCAGTTCGACCAAGGGCGGCGTTCCGGCCCCCGCGGCGACGAAGGCGACCGCGCCCTTGCCGGCCATGGCGCCCTTCCATTCCAGTCCCTCCCCGGCGGTGATCGCCGCCGGGCCCGGCCGATCGACGCCGACCATGAACACATGCCGGCGATCGGCGTCGCCGGCCGTCCTGCCGGTGTTGGCGTCGAAAATCAGCGAGCGGCGGTCGGGGGTGAGGCTCACATGCTCGACCATGTAGGGCCCGGGCGTGAGCAGGGTCGGCGGGCCGCCGGCGACAGGCACGGAATAGAGATGCGGCCAGTTGTCGGTCTCGGCGAGGAAAATGAGCCGGTCCCCCGCCGCCCAGTTGAGGTTGGCCTCGCCGTCGATGTCGGGGAACGAGCCGGCCAGGGTGTTGGGACTGGCCCACACCCGCCGCCCCTCGCCGGTCGCGGCGTCGGCGACCCAGATCGACCACGGATCGGGGGTCAGGGTGAGGAAGGGGCGCGGCGCCCCGCCCATGCCCGGCTGGCGGGTGAAGGCGACCCGCCTTCCGTCCGGCGACCAGCGCGGCGATCCGTCCCGGTCCGTGGACGGGGCGAGGTAGAGGATCGGCTTGTCCTTGGCGGTGAGCACGCCGACGAAGGCGTGATCGCCGCGCCGCGAAACGAAGGCCAGGCGCGTCCCGTCCGGCGACCAGGCCAGCTCGCCATCCTTGCCGCGGTCGAAGAACAGGCGCTCCGCCTTGCCCGAGCCGTCGAGCGCCGCGGTCCACACCGCCCCGTCCTTGATGAAGGCCAGGCGGTCGGCCGACGAGACGGCCGGGGCGTCGCCTTCGGCGAGCTTGACCGGCGCGCCGCCGACGGGCGAGGCGGCCCAGATCGCCACCTTGGGCTGCTCAGGCGAACCGGCCGGGTCCGGGGCCAGCCCGCCCTCGGCGGGCCAGTTGGCGTCGTGATCGCCACCCACGACCCAGAGCAGATGCTTGCCGTCGGCCGTGAGCGTCAGCCAGGTGATCTCCTGGCCGTCATCGGCGGTGCTGTGGGTGACCTGGCGCGGGGCGAAGGCGGGGCCGTCGGCGACCCAGACATTGCGCACCCCTCGGACGACCCGGGTCCAGGCGATGCGATCGGCGCGCTCGGCGCTCACCACCCCGGTGATGAAGGAAAAGCCGAGGGCCTGGTCGAGGGTGAAGCTCCCGGCCGGCGCGGCGTCGGCCGTGAATCCGACGAGGGCCGCCGCCAGGGCGCCGGCGAGGGCGGCCACGCATTTCATCGAGCTATGAAGGCCCGCGCCGCGGCGAGGAAGTCGTCCAGCCTGTCGTGATGCACCCAATGGCCCGCCCCCTCGAAGACCTTCACCGTGGCGTTCCTGAAGTGTTTGGCCCGCCCGTCCTTGGTGGGATCGGAGGCCCAGCTCTCCGCCCCCTTCGCCAGGAGGGTCGGGCAGGCGATGTTCGACCACAGCTGGTGCAGCTCCTCCTGGGTAAGGTCCACCGGCGAATGGCCGTGGACGTAGTTGTCGAATTTCCAGCCGTAGGTGCCGTCCTCGTTGCGGCTAATCCCGTGGATGGTCAGATAGCGAGCCTGCTCGGCGGTAAGGTGCTTGTTCTCCGCCTGCATCCGCGCCAGGGCGTCCTCGATCGAGGCGTAGCGGCGCGGAAACCGCCCGGCCAGGGCCCGCTCGCGCGCGACGTATTCGGCCAGGCGCTCGGCCACCGGACGGCCGGCGCGCTCGGCCTGCATGGAAGGCGACGGCCCCAGCCCCTCGATCGCCACCAGGGAACGCACGGTATCGGGGAAGACGCCGGCGTAGCGCAGGGCGATCGCCCCGCCCAGCGAATGGGCGATGATTGTCACCGGTCCGGCGTCCAGCTGATGGATGAACTGGGCGAGGTCGTAGACGTAGGCGGTCATCGAATAGTCGCCGCTCGGCGAGAAGGCGGAATCGCCATGGCCGCGCAGGTCCGGGGCGATGACATGGAAATCGCGGCGCAGGTCCTGGGCCACCCAGTCCCAGTTGCGGCAATGGTCCATGCCGCCATGGACGAGGACCAGGGGGGGCGCCTCCCCGTTTCCCCAGTCGACGTAGTGCAGCCTCAGTCGCTGGGAAATGAAACTCTGTGAAGTGGGCCCCAGCGCCTGGCTCATGGACCCTTCTTCATCCGCCGGCCGCGCCCCCGTCAAGCGAGGGCGCTAGGCCCTGATGCGTTCGCACGCAACAGATGTGAACGTTGAATCAGGGTCTACACTTTGAATCTAGGCCGCCAGTGTATGGCGCGAATCCACCCGCGCCGGCAGATGCAGGTAGCCGTGGATGAAGCTGGAGAACACCCGCTGCGGCTCGTCGGTGACTTCGACCTTGGGGAAGCGGCGGAGGATCTCCTCCCAGATGATCTTCAGCTGCAGCTCGGCCAGGCGGTTGCCGACGCAGCGGTGGATGCCGAAGCCGAAGGAGAGATGCTGGCGGGGCCGCTCGCGCTCGATATTGTAGCGGTTGGGATCGTGTATCACCTCATCGTCGCGGTTGCCCGAGACGTACCACATCAGCACCTTCTCGCCGGCCTTCATCGTCTTGCCGCGCATGGTCACGTCCTCTTTCAAGGTGCGGCGCATATAGGCCAGCGGCGTTTGCCAGCGAATCGTCTCGGAGACCATGGCCGGGATGAGGGCCTGGTTGTCGCGCAGCTTCTGATACTGGTCGGGGTTCTTGTTCAACGCGTAGATGCTGCCGGAAATGGTGTTGCGGGTGGTGTCGTTGCCGCCGACGATCAGCAGGATCAGGTTCCCCAGGTACTCCATCTTGTCCATGTTCTTGGTCGACTCGCCGTGGGCGAGCATGGAGATCAGGTCGTTCTTGGGCGGGGCGTTCACCCGCTCGTTCCACAGGTTCAGGAAATAGTCGGCGCACTCGAAGAGCTCGGCGCGGCGCGCTTCCTCGGTTTCCACCAGCCCGTTCTCTCCGATCGGGGTCGTGGCCACGTCCGACCACCGGGTCAGCTTGCGGCGATCCTCCCACGGGAAGTCGAAGAGGGTCGCCAGAGTCATCGTGGTCAGTTCGATCGAAACCTTGTCGACCCAGTCGAAATCCTCGCCGATCGGGATGTCGTCGAGGATGGCCGCCGCCCGCTGCCGGATGATCGGCTCGAGGTTGACGAGATTGGCCGGGCTGACGATCGGGCTCACCGTCTTGCGCTGGGCGTCGTGCTTGGGAGGGTCCATGGCGATGAACATCGGCAGGCGGAAGTCATCCTCGGGATCGAAGATGGTGATCGCCGGCTCGGACGAGAAAACCTGGTGGTTGGTCTCGATGGCCATGATGTCGTTGTACTTGGTCACCGACCAGTAGGGGCCGGTCTCCTCGTCGACCGCGTAGTGGACCGGGTTCTCGGCCCGCAGGCGCTCGAAGTAGGGCCACAGGGTGTCTTCCTGGAAGAGCACCGGATCGGCCGGCTGGATGTCCTCGATCGGCATGGAATAGGCCCGCTCGCGCGCCGCCCGCCGGATGTCGCCGCCCGCGTCGTCCATTCTAGGTCCTCCGCTCCGTCTCGTGACTGACGGCGCCGTCAAGTTTGCGCTCGCCGCGCTCGCTCGGCAAGGGGCGAGGGGGGGTGCGGCAACCCATCGCGGCGACAGCGGCCTTGCGCGCGGTTAGACTTCGTCGTGACTCGGCGCGTAACGGGTGGGCTTACCGCAGCAATGTACGATCGCCGCAACCAGATGATGCGTCTCGGAGGGACGTGGCGATGAATTATGCTTTGTTGGCGGCCGGTGCGGCCGTGGCTCTGATGGCCGGCGCTGCCTCGGCCGATCCCCTTTCCGACGCCAAGGCCGGCCTCGCCGCCCTGAACAGTGGCGACAATACCGCCGCCGTGCGTCTGTTCACGACCGCGCTGGATTCCAACCGCCTGGTCCGCGCCGACCGCGAGCTGGCCTTCGTCAAGCGCTCGGAAGCGTGGCTGGCCATGGAGGATGCGACCCGGGCGCTGGGCGACGCCAACCGCGCCCTCGATCTGGATCCGCAGGACAAGGAGGCGACCGCCGCCCGCGATCGGGCCCAGGCCATCCTCGCCGCCCCGGCGTCCGCCGTCGCGGTCGCCACGCCGGCGCCCGAAGCGGGGAAAACCCTCACCGACTACAGCGCCGCCGTGGCCAAGTACGACGCCGAAAAGCAGGCCGCCGCCGACGCCTACGCCAAGGAACTGGCCGCCCACGACGCCGCCGCCAAGGAGGCCGAGGCCCGCCACGAGGCCGAACTGGCCGCCTGGAAGGAAAAGGTCGCCGTCTGCCAGGCCGATCCGGCCAAGTGCGCCACCGCCCCGGCCGCGAAGACCACCGTGGCCGCCGCGACACCCGTCGCCAAGAAAACCACAGTGGTTGCCGCCGCCGCGCCCGCTCCGGCCCCCAAGAAGCCGGTCGTTCAGGCCGCCGCCAAGCCGGTCCCGGCCAAGAAGACCGCGGCCGTCCCCATCGAGCGCCCCGCCATCTACTGAAGCGGTCGCTTCACTCTTCACGACAGCTACAATTCCTCCCTCCCCTTCATGGGGAGGGTGGCTCGCGGGCAGCGCGAGACGGGTGGGGCTTGGGCGCAGCGCGGCCTATGGTGACGCGGCCCAGAACCGCATAACGCCCTGAGTTTAACCCTGCGGACCGCGCCAGCGTCGCGACCCTGGCTGCCTTCCCCATTTAGGGGAAGGAGGGGCTTACAGCCCGGCGATGACGAAAGCTATTCGGCGGGGATGGAGCCGGTGCGCTTCTGCCGGCGGGCCGGGGCCTTGGCGGCGACGGTGGCGTCGTCATTGGCCGCGGCGGCGCTGGCGGCGGCCTTGCGGGGCTTGGCCGGGGCCTTGGCCGCGACCTTCGCAGTCGTCGCGACCGCGGCGACGGCGGGCGCGGTCTTGCCGGCCGGCTTGCGCTTTCGGGGCGGGGCCTTGGCGGCCACTGGCGCGTCGACCACGGCGACCTGGACCGCCGCCGGTTCGGCGATGGCGGCTTCGATCGGGGCCGCCGGCTCGGGTTCGGCGAACAGGCTGACCGGCTCGGCCGCCTGCGGCGGGGTTTCCGGCTGGAATGACATCGGGCTCGCGACGCTCTCGGGCTTGCGCGCCGGCTTGCGGCGCAGGCCGAACATCGCCGCCAAGGCCGCGATCAGGGCCAGGGCGCCGGCGAGGAAGGCGCCGTACATATAGATCGGGTTGGCGCTGGCGGCCGGGGCGGTCGCAACCGCCGGCTTGGCCTGAGCCACAGGCGTTGTCTGAGCCACAGGCGTGGTCTGAACCGCGGCCGCGGTGGCCTTGGGGGCCGGCGTCGATACCGTCGCGGCGGCGACGGGCGCGGCGGCGGCCTCAGCGGTATCCGCCGCCGCCTTGGCCGACTTGGCCGCGCTCGCGAGCGCCGTCTTGGCCGCCTTGGCGGCCTTGGCCTTGGCGGCGAGCTTCTTGGTCGCGGCCTCCTTCTTGGCGGCGAGAGCCTTGGCGGCCGCCTTCTTGTCGGCGGCGGGCTTGGCCTTGACGGCCTTGTCGGGCGCCAGCTTGTCGCCAAAGCCGCGGCTGTCGGCGGCCTGGCCGAAGCTGCGGTCCGGCGCGGCCGTCTGGCCGAAGGCTGGAGCGACCATGGCCACGCTCGCCAGGCAGATCAGGGCTATTCCAGCGCCGCGCGCGCCACGGTCGGTCGACATCGAGATCATCACACCCCCCGCCGGTCACATCCGGCGACACATCCGACGCTTGGCGGCGCTACGCGCCCCTGTCAAGAACCGGTGCGACGCCCGGTCAATAAGTCGCAGGTTCACGCGCCCGTGAACACCGGCGGCCGCTTCTCGAGAAAGGCGGCGACGCCCTCTCTGTGGTCGCTGGTCGCCATCAGGGCGCGGATGGTCTGGATGGCCCAGGCCCCCAGCTCGCGCGGATCGCCGTAAGCGCCCCGCCGCAGGCCCTCCTTCATGTAGCGCAAGGCGAGGGGGGGATTGGCCGCGATCCGTCCGGCCAGGGCCCTGGCTCGGTCCATCAGCTCGCCGTGCGGGGCGACCTCGCGGATGAGGCCGATCCTCAGGGCCTCCTCGGCGTCGAAGACATCGCCGGTGAACAGCAGCTCGGCGGCCTTGGCCGGACCGACAATCGCCGGTAGGCGATAGAAGCCGCCGACGTCGCAGGTCAGGCCGCGCTTGATGAACAGCTCGGCGAACTTGGCCCGCTCCGAGGCGATGCGGATATCGGCGTAAAGAGCCAGTTCGATGCCCCAGCCCACCGCCGGGCCGTTGATCGCGGCGATGACCGGCTTGTCGCACTCCAGGGCCGCCATGGCCGCCGGAGTGGGGCGATGGCGGACCACCGGCGAGGCCTCGCTCGGTGGGCGGGGCGTCGCCATCAGTTCGACCACGTCGTCGCCGGAACAGAAGGCCGGGTCGGCCCCGGTGACGATCACGCACCGCGCCGCCGGATCGCGCACCGCCCGCCGGAACGCCGCCTCCAGCCGCTCATAGGCGTCCAGGTTCAGGGCGTTGCGCTTTTCCGGCCGGTTGAGGGTGATCGTGGCGATCCCCTCGTCCGTTTCATAGGTGACGCTCTCGCTCATGGCCGATCTCCTTGGGTGATCATTGACCGCCTTCGGGCGCCGCCGGTCAATCCGGGCCCGATCAGCCTTGGGGCGGCCAGGCGCTGACCCTCTAGCCGTCTTCGTCGATCCGGTATTGCCGGACCGGATCGTTCTGGACGACGCCCGCGTCCTGGCCGCGCGGCCAGGCGACCGCCCCGTCCGGGGCATATTGCAGGATGTAGGTCTTGCGCGTCTCGCCCGTGAGGTTGGGGCCGGTGCGGTGCGGCGTCAACGACGAGAACACCACCACGTCGCCGGCCTGGGCCGGGGCCGCCACCGCGCCGCTCGGCGCATCCAGGCATTTGAACCCCAGCGGCGTCAGCTCATGGCGCAGCGTCCCCAGCCGATGGAGGCCCGGAACCACCCATGGGCAGCCGTTGTCGAGGGTAGCGTCGGTGAGCGCCACCCAGCAGGTCAAGTACTGCTGCGGCTCGATGAAGGTGTAGCCGTTGTCCTGGTGCCAGGGGAATTCCTCGGGATTGCCCGGCTTCTTGTAGACCGCCTGATCCCAGTAGAGCCGGGGGCGCGGCCCGAGGGTGTCGTGGGCTAGGCCCTGGAAGACGCGGTGGCGGCTGAGCGCCTTCAGCGCCGGCGAGCGGGCGACCAGGTGAATTGTGAAGGTGATCGCGTCGGCGATGGAGATGCTCTGCCTTCCGCCCACCGCCCGCAGGCGCGCCTCCTCGGCCGCCTCGAATGGATCGATGGCGGCGGCCACGGCTCGGACCTCGTCCGCCGTGAAGGCGCCGCGCAGCACGAAATAGCCGTCCTCGTCATAGGCTCGCGCCTGATCGGCGCTCAGAAACGCGTAAGGCGGCGCGGCGGAGCGCCAGGCGAAGCCGGCGTTGCGCGGATGAAGGTCCAAGGCTCACTCCTTCGTGTCCCAAGACTGACGCCGGGACGCGAACGAGGAAAGTCTTCCTTTGCGTCAGGCTTGCATCCGCGCCTCTTCGCTACCAAAACAGTTGTTTGAAGTCCCTGCGAGGAAAGAGCCATGGCCGAAGCCTTCATCATCGACGCCTGCCGCACGCCGCGCGGCATCGGCAAGGTCGGAAAGGGCGCCCTGGCCGACTTCCACCCGCAGCATCTGGCCGCCACCGTGCTGGGGGCGATCCGGGAGCGCAACGGCCTCAACACCGCCGAGGTCGACGACATCATCTGGGGCACCAGCAGCCAGCGCGGCAAGCAGGGCTTCGACATGGGCCGCATGGCCGCCCTCGACGCCGGCTACGACATCAAGGCCAGCGGCACGACGCTCGACCGCTTCTGCGGCTCGGGCATCACCAGCGTGAATTTCGCCGCCGCCTCGATCATGTCGGGCATGGAGGACCTCATCATCGCCGGCGGCACGGAGATGATGAGCTATACCTCCTCCACCGCCGACCCCAATTCGGTCGGCCTGCTGGACGGCGGCAACGCCCGCCTGCGCGCTCGCCACCCCCAGACCCAGCAGGGGATCTGCGCCGACGCCATCGCGACACTCGAGGGCATCGACCGCCGGGCGGTGGACGAACTGGCCGTGGTCAGCCAGCAGCGCGCCGACGCCGCCATCAAGGGCGGCCATTTCGATCGCTCCCTGGTCCCGGTCTATCGCGACGACGGCACGCTCGCCCTCGACCGCGAGGAGTTTCCCCGCCCCGGCACCACTCTCGAAGGCCTGGCGGCGCTCAAGCCCTCCTTCGCGGCCATGGCCAACATCCCCATCGACGCGGCGGGCACGACCCTCGGCGGCCTGATCAACAAGGTCTATCCGGATCTGAAGATCGAGCACGTCCATCACGCCGGCAATTCCTCGGGCGTGGTCGACGGCGCCGCCGCCGTGCTCCTCGCCTCGGAATCCTACGCCAAGGCCCACGGCATGAAGCCGCGCGCCCGGGTGGTGGCCATGGCCAACATGGGCGATTCCCCGACCCTGATGCTCAACGCCCCGGTGCCCGCCGCCCGCAAGGTGCTGGCCAAGGCCGGCCTCACCCTCGACGACATCGACCTCTTCGAGATCAACGAGGCCTTCTCGGTGGTCGCCGAGAAGTTCATCCGCGACCTGAAGCTCGACCGCGACAAGGTCAACGTCAACGGCGGGGCCATGGCGCTGGGCCACCCCATCGGGGCCACCGGCTCGATCCTCATCGGCACCCTCCTCGACGAGCTCGAGCGCCGCGACCTCAAGCGCGGCCTGGTCACCATGTGCGCCGCCGGCGGAATGGCCCCGGCGATCATCATCGAGCGGGTGTGATCCCCGCCCTCCCCTTCATGGGGAGGGTGGACCGCGTGCAGCGCGGGACGGGTGGGGGACGCTGCCCCACCCCATCCGTCCCTTCGGGACACCTTCCCCATCTAGGGGAAGGAGGAATTGCTGCATTAGCGCGGCAATTTGCCTAGTTCCGCATAAAGCCCAAACAGCGCCGCGAAGTGATCGTCCAGGCTGCCCGGCGGCGGCTGGCTCGGCGGCCACGCCACGCCGCCCAGAGCGGTGAGGATGGCCCGCGCGCCATCGGCCGCATCGCCGGTGCGATAGGTGAGCGAGCGCCCCCTCGCCGCCAGGTCGGCGGCCCCGCCGGTGTCGGGAACGACCACGGTCAGGCCCGAGGCGATCGCCTCGGCCACCGCCAGGCCATAGGTCTCGGCCCCCGAGCCGTGGACGAAGAGATCGCCGCTGGCCAGGATCCGCGCCACCATCGCGCGGTCGTCGATGGCGCCGATCAGGGCGACGCCGGGCGCCCGCGCCGCCGACCGCTCGACGCTCCGCCTCGCCAGGCCCTCGCCGATCACCACCAGGGCGAGATCGCCCCGCGCGTGGCGGGCCCGGGCGAAGGCCTCGATCACCGTGGGCAGGCGCTTCTCGGGATGGAAGCGGCTCATGGCCAGGATCAGGCGCCCGCCCGGCCCCACCCCGCAACGGGCCAGCAGCTCGACGCGCAGCGCCTCGTCGCGCCGGCCCGGATCGAAACCGCCGGCCTCGACGCCGAAGAGGACGGCCACGGCGTTCTTCACCCCCTGCGCCGCCAGCCGGGCGGCCAGCCACTCGCCGCCGGTCACGGTGACGTCGAAACGCGCCGAGAGCCGTCGCAGCCTCGCCCACCATGGGGCCGCCAGGGCGTCGATGGCGGAGCGGCTGAGCCGTCGGTCCAGCGCCGTGTGGGCGTAGGCGGCCACCACGTCCTGATGAAAGATGAGCGCCCGCGCCGCCCGGCCGGACCACGTCGCCGCGATCGTCCCGCCGCGCCACGGCGAGGAGCCCTCGACGATGTCGGGCCGCGCCGCGTCCATCGCCGCCCACGCCTCCCGGGCGCCCCAGAACATCCGGTAGCGGGGATCGAAGGGCATGGCCGGACCGCGCACCCACACCACCTGACCGCCGGGGCGCGCCTCGACGCGGCTGGCCGCTCCAGGGGCGATCACCGTCAGCTCGTGGCCGGCGAGCGCGGCGGCGGCGAACTTGGCCTCGACATAGCGGCGCACCCCGCCGCCGGCCTCGGCGTAGAAGCCGCTGACATCGACGATCTTCATTAGGTTCGAGCGGTCAGGCGGCGGCGCGTCGCGGGGCGCTGGCGAGCCGCTCGTAGCGGGCCAGCAGGCCGGCCATCTGGGCCTCCCAGGAGAACGCGACGCTGCGGGTCCTGGCCGACGCGCCCATGGATGAGCGCAGGGTCGGCTCACGGGCCAGAGCGGCGACGGCGGTGAAGAAGGCCTCCGCTTCGCCGGCGGGGGCGAGGAAGCCGGTCAACCCGTCTTCCACCAGGCAGCGGCTGCCGGTGGCGTCAGCGCATACGGTCGGCAGGCCGCTGGCCATGGCCTCCAGGGTGACCGCCCCGAAGGTCTCGGTGTCGCTGGGGAAGAGGAAGACGTCGGCCGAGGCGTAGGCGCCCGCCAGATCCTCGCCGGTGAGGAAGCCGGTGAAGGCGGCGGCGGGCAGACGGCGTTGCAGCATCGCCCGGTCTGGGCCGTCGCCGATGATCACCGCCCGGTGGTCGATGGCCGCGCCGTCCAGACGGGCGAACACCTCGATGAGAATATCCAGGCGCTTTTCGCGCACCACCCGGCCGGCGAAGGCGATGACCGGCGTCGCCGCCTGCGCCCCC
>DASXIE010000301.1:0-1598 GCA_036498165.1 Caulobacteraceae bacterium | reverse complement strand
GGCGGCCGCCTCGCCGGCGTTGGAGTTCTTGGCGGTCAGCATGAAGAGGGTGCGCCCGTCTTCGCCGCCCAGCATGCAGGCGAAGCACGGCTGGCCGGTGTCGATGACCTCGAGGACCGCGCCGCCCTGCGCGATCAGCGCGCATTCGGGAGCGATGGGATTGGCGATCCAGATATGGCCGTCGGCGTCGAGGGCGATGCCGTCGGGAATGCGGGGCGCGGTGGGCGCCCATTCGCGGCGGTTGGAAAGCGTCCCGGCGGCGTCGATGTCGAAGGCGGTGAGGCAGGCGCCGAGGGTCTCCCCGACGATCAGGGTCTTGCCGTCGGGGGTGATCACCGAGCCGTTGGGGAAATGCATGTCGGGCGCCGCGACGGCGGTTTCGCCCTCCGGCGAGACGCAGGCCAGCCTGGCGGTCGGGTGGTCGGCGAGGACGGCCGGAACGCCGCGCTCGGCGATCGCCGCGTCGAGGTCGAAGCCGAAATTGCCGACAAAGGCGCGGCCGTGGCGGTCGACGACCATATCGTTGCAATGGAAATCGGCGATGCCGGAAAGATCGGCATGGAGGCTGATCTCGCCGGAGAGGGACCGGCTCAGAACCTGGCGGCGTTTCATCGAGACGATGAGCATCGAGCCGTCGGGCATCCAGCCAATGCCGGAGGGCTGATCGTCGATGGCGACCTCGGTGCGCATGTCGCCGGCGAGGGAGACCGATTTGACGGCGTTGGCGTGGAAATCGCTGAACCACAGGCGCCCGTCCCGCCAGCGCGGCCCCTCGCCGAAATAGATCCCCTCGGCGAGAACCTTCGTCGGCCGTCCCATGGCGTCTCCTCCCTCAAAGCGATGGATTTGCCTAGCCGGTCTGGGCGCGGCTAACTAGCGGCCATGTGCAACCGCTTCGGCTACCTGGCCCCCGTCTCGCGGCTCGTCGACGAGTTCAGCCAGACGCGCCTGCCGCTGATCTTCCCGGAAGGGGCGCTGCCGAACCTCGAGCCGCGCGAGCATATCCGCCCGACCGATAACGCCGGGGTCATCCGCCCGCTCGATCCGGTCATGCCCACCGGCGGGGTGGAACTGGCCAGCGCCCGCTGGTGGCTGGTGCCGTTCTTCCACAAGAAGAGCGTGCGCGAGTGGAAGCCGATGTGCACCAACGCCCGGGCCGAGACCATCGCTTCGACGGCCGCCTATCGCGAGCCGTTCCGTCGCCGCCGCTGCCTCGTGCCGGCCACCCACTTCTTCGAATGGACCGGCGAGAAGGGGGCCAAGACGATGTGGCGGTTCACCAAGGCCGGGGCCGACCTCTTCTGCTTCGCCGGCCTGTGGGAGCGGGCCCACACCCTCGACGGAACGATCGAGAGCTTCACCATCGTCACCTGCGCGCCCGGTCCCGACGCCGCCCCCTATCATCACCGTCAGCCGGTGATCCTCGAACGCGAGGCCTGGGAGGCGTGGCTCGACCTTGCAGATGATCCCACGCCGTTGCTGAGAGCCGGCCCGACCGGGAGCCTGGAGGTCCAGCGGGCGGTGGAGGCGGTGGGCGAGCCGGCGATCTAGCGGAGGGCTGGAGGCCTGGGCCGGAATCGAACCGGCGTGCACGGATT
>DASXIE010000300.1:0-5852 GCA_036498165.1 Caulobacteraceae bacterium | reverse complement strand
GCGCCTTTCATGGGCCTTCGAAGACGGCGACGACCTCCATCCGGCCGCCAACATCGCCAAGATGAAGCGCGGCGAACCCCTGAACGATGACGACCGCGCCCCCTACATCGCCAATGTCGCCGCCTGGATCGACGCTCTCGCCGGGGCGCCGGGGGTGGTCAGCTGCTCGGCCTTGAAGCGGGCCTATCGAGACGTGCTCACCAAGGATCGTCCCTTCGTGCGATTCGTCTACCAGGAGGCTTCGAAGGAGCTCATCCGTGAGCGGATGATCCATCGGAAGGGGCACTTCATGCCGCCCTCACTACTCGACAGTCAGTTCGAGGCCCTGGAACCCCCCGGGCCCGACGAGCCTGCGATCACCGTCGCCGCTGCTCTGAGCGTTGAAGCGCAGGTGGACGCGATCGCCGCCGCATTGGGGTTGGCTGGCTAAATGCCCGCGTACCACTCGTAGCCGCGGTCTTCCCAGAAGCCGCCCTTGCCGCCGCCGATGCGATCAAGGCGGTCGGTGACCTCGAGGCGCATGACATATTTGGCCTGCTTGTAGCCCAGTTGGCGCTCGACCCTCAGGCGCAGGGGCGCGCCATGGGCCACGGCCAGGGGCGAGCCGTTCATGGCGTAGGCCAGCAGGGTCTGGGGATGGAAGGCGTCGAAGAGATCGATGCTTTCGTAGTAGAGCCCTGATTTGTCGCCGCTTCTCGCCAGGTCGTCGGCGCAGTGGAAGACAACGAACCGGGCGCTTGGCGTCAGGCCGACGGTGGAAAGGATCCGCCCGAGCTGGACGCCGGTCCAGCCGCCGATGGCGCTCCAACCTTCCACGCAGTCATGGCGGGTGATCTGGGTGCGGGCCGGCATGGCTTTCAGCTCGGCGAGGCTGAAGCTCATCGGGCGGTGGACGAGCCCGTCCACGGCCAGCCGCCAACTGGCGAAATTATTGGCCTGGAGGGCGACGTAGTCGGCGGTATCGGGGGCCAGGGTGCCGTTGGCCTTGAACACCGGCGAGATGTCGGAGGCTCCGAATTCGCGGGCCAAGGGTTGGCCGGCGAGGAGGAGTCGCTGGGCGTGGAAGCTGAGATCCTGGCCGTGACCAATGAAGCGGCTCACGGCCGGGGCGGTCGTCACCCGGTCGCAGCCCGAGAGCACGAGGCCGCCGGCCCCGGCGGTGGTGATCAGGGCGCGGCGCGAGATCAGGGCCATCAGTGGGCCTCCGTGTGGATCACGTAGCGGCCTGTGATCATCGAGCGGATCTCGTTCCACACACCGGCCAGGAGCACCTCGACCACATGGACGACAACGAAGAGGACAATGAGGTTGGCGGTGATGAAATGGATGGTCCGGGCCGACTGCCGGCCGCCGAAAACGACCGGCAGCCACGGGAAGATGGCGTCGGCTCCAGGGCTCATGGTGAGGCCGGTGAGCACCATGGCCGGCAGGAGGATCACGATCACCGCCAGATAGGCGAACTTCTGGAGGATGTTGTAGCGCCGGGCCTCCTCGCCGACCGGATGCTTGAGGCGGATATGGTCGACGATGCTGCGCCAGATGTTGCGCGGCGCTATGTCGGCGCGGTTCGGAGCAAGGTCGCGGCGCAGGTGGCCGTTGAGGAGGCTGATCAGCAGGTAGATCGTCCCGTTGATCACGAAGACCCAGGCCAGGAAGAAGTGCCAGCGACGCGCGCTCGCCAGGTCGCGGTGGGCGGGCAGCGTCGCCCAATTGGGGAAGGCCTGCTCGAGGGCCTGGCCGCCGGGCCCCCTAGAGACGCCCAGCACGCCGGTGGTGTCGATCTGGTAGCCGCCGATCCGCACGGCGCCGGCAGGGGGCGCGGCGGCCCGGCTGAGGCTCGTCACCTCGAACCATGGATGGTCGGCGTCGGCTCCGGCCTGGCCCCAGTAGAGGCGCGGATGGGCGGAGAGGATGTTGAGGCCGCTCATGAGGAGGAGGCTGATGACCAATACGTTGATCCAGTGGGTGATCCGGACGATCACGCCGTGGCGGTAGATCACCTCTCGCGCGGCCGGCGTCGCCACCTCGTTCGCCGTCATGCTGGTCATCGCCACGCCGCTCCCGTCGATCGCCACGCCAGACTAGACCTATAGCCTGGCCGCGGCGAGGATCGGTCCGCCGCCAGGAATCTGGACGAGCACCGCCGTCTTTAGGGCCCCATCGAGGCTGGCCGGCAGGGGCCACGCCTGGGCGCGGCCGTCCCAGCGGCCTAGCTTGATCAACTGACGCACGACATCGCGGTGGGGAAGGGTGCGGCCGGCGTTCTCGCCGCGCTTGACCGGCACCTGGACGATCCGGGGATCGTAGCGGACGAGCCACACATCCGCTCCGCCGCGGCCCGCGCCCACCGCTACCCTCGCGGCGGTGAGCGAGACCGACGGCCCGCCGGATCCGCGGTCACCCGCCGCGATCAGCCCGCGCAGTTCGATCGGATCGATCCCGACTCCGTCGCGGCGGCCATTGACCACGACCTGCGGCGTGAAGACGCCGCCATGATGCATCCCGTGGGCGTAGTCCCATTGCCGAGCGGTGAAGGCCGGCGAGGCGAAGGTGTCCTTCCAGCCGAGCTGGTCCCAGTAAGTCACCCCGAAGCTGAGGGCGAGGATATCCTGCCGGCCGATCAGAGCCATCAGATTGGCGTTGGCCGGCGGGCAGGACGAGCAGCCCTGGGCCTGGAAGAGTTCGACCACGGTCGGATGGGCGGGGTCGGCGGCCATGGCCGGTCCGCCGCCGAGGAGCGACGCCGCGGCGATCGAGAGCATCATGCGCTTCATGTCGATCAGGTTCGCAAGGGAAGCGGCGAAGGTTACGTCAAGTATCACAAGCGCGTGACGGCTTGGGGCGAAAATAACGATCGGTCAATGATTTAGGCAAAACCGGCGCCCAGGAGGCGACAACTTGGCCAGTGACGTCAAACCCCCGTCATGTTCCTCTGGCAAGGACGCCTCGCCCACACCGGTAATGTGAGATCGGGGGGCGAGTTGAGTTGGTGGGGAGTGGAGTTTAGGCATGGTCCGCGTCATCGTCGTCGAACCTTTCGCCCACGGATGGGCGGTGCGGCAACCGGCCGTCGACAACTCCCAGGTCTTTTCGAGCGGCGCCAAGGCGGAGGACGCCGCCAGGCGGCTCGGCGCGCGCTTGGCCGGAGCGGGCCAACCGGCTGAAATCCACGTCTACGTCCGCGGCGGGACTCTCGCCGGCCGCTTCCTCTGCCCGGCGATCTAGGGCGGCCTAGCCTTCCTGAGCGTAGCCAAGGTCGCGGTTGAGTTCCTCGACGATCGCCGCGGCCGCTTCGGCGACCACCGCGCCGGGCGGGAAGATCAGGCGGGCGCCGGCCTCCTTGAGGGCCGCAAAATCGCCCGGCGGGATGACCCCGCCGACCACGATCATGATGTCCTCGCGGCCGAGCCTGGCCAGTTCGGCGCGCAACTCGGGGATGAGGGTGAGGTGCCCGGCGGCCAGGGAGCTCGCCCCCACCACATGGACGCCGCGCTCGACCGCCTCGCGGGCGGTCTCGGCCGGGGTGGCGAACAAGGGCCCGACGTCGACCGCGAAGCCCAGGTCATCGAAGCCGGTGGCGATGACCTTCTGGCCGCGATCGTGACCGTCCTGGCCCATCTTGGCCACCAGGATCGTCGGCGGCCGGCCCTCGGCCTCGGCGAAGGCGGCGATCATCGAGCGGGCCCGGCTGACCGCTTCGCCTGAGCCGGCCTCGGCGGCATAGACGCCTTTGACCACCTCCGGCCTGGCCTGATGGCGGCCGAACACCTTCTCCAGCGCCAGGCTGATCTCGCCGACGGTGGCGTGGGCCCGAGCCGCCTCGACGCTGAGCTTGAGGAGGTTTCCATCTCCGCGGGCGCCTTCTTCCAGGGCGGCGAGAGTGGCCCCGACCGCCGCCCCATCGCGCTCGGCCTTGAGCCTTTCCAGCTTCTCCATCTGGCTGGCGAGGACGGCGCTGTTGTCCACCGCGTGGAGGGGAATGTCGTCGATATCGTCGGTGAGATAGCGGTTGACCCCGACGATGACCTGGCGGCCGGAATCGATCCGGCCCTGGGTGCGGGCGGCGGCCTCCTCGATGCGCCGCTTGGGCAGCCCCTCGGCAATCGCCTTGGCCATGCCGCCGAGCGCCTCGACCTCCTCGATGTGATGGAGGGCGCGCGCGGCCAGATCGTGGGTCAGGCGCTCGATGAACCAGCTGCCGCCCCACGGATCAATAACCCGCGTCATTCCGCTTTCGAGCTGCAGGAAGAGCTGGGTGTTGCGGGCGATGCGGGCCGAGAAGTCGGTAGGGAGCGCCAGGGCCTCGTCGAGGGAATTAGTGTGTAGGCTCTGGGTCTGGCCGGCCACCGCCGCCATTGCCTCCAGGGTCGTGCGCGGGACATTGTTGAAGACATCCCGGGCGGCCAGGGACCAGCCGCTGGTCTGGGTGTGGGTGCGCAGGGAGAGGGAGCGGGGATCGGCGGGGGCGAAGTTGTCGCGCATGAGCCTGGCCCACAAGAGGCGGGCGGCGCGCTGCTTGGCGACCTCCATATAGAAGTTCATCCCGGCGTTCCAGAAGAACGACAGGCGCGGGGCGAAGGCGTCGACACTCATGCCGGCCGCGACGCCGGCGCGCACGTAGTCGAGACCGTCGGCCAGGGTGTAGGCCAGCTCGAGGTCGAGCGAGGCCCCGGCCTCCTGCATGTGGTAGCCGCTGACCGAGATTGAGTTGAACCTGGGCATCTCGGCGGCGGTGTAGGCGAAGATGTCGGAAACGATCCGCATCGAGGGGTCCGGCGGGTAGATGTAGGTGTTGCGGACCATGAACTCCTTGAGGACGTCGTTCTGGATCGTCCCCGAGAGGCGGGCATGGGCGACGCCCTGTTCTTCGGCGGCGACGATGTAGAGCGCCATGATCGGCAGGACCGCCCCGTTCATGGTCATCGAGACGCTCATCTTCTCCAGCGGGATGCCGGCGAACAGGGTGCGCATGTCGAGGACGGAATCGATCGCCACCCCGGCCATGCCGACATCGCCCTTCACCCTGGGATGGTCGGAATCGTAGCCGCGGTGGGTGGCTAGGTCGAAGGCCACCGACAGCCCCATCTGGCCGGCGGCGAGGTTGCGCCGGTAGAAGGCGTTGGAATCTTCGGCGGTGGAGAAGCCGGCGTACTGCCGCACCGTCCATGGATTGGTCCGGTACATGGTCGGATAGGGTCCGCGGACGAACGGCGCGATCCCTGGCAGGGAGGCGACGAAATCGACGCCGGCAATGTCCTCGGGGCCGTAGAGCGGCTTGATAGCCACGCCCTCGGCGGTGAGCCACGACTCGCTGGCTCGGCTTGCCGGCGGGCTGGCGGGACTTCCTTCGAGGGGGAGGGTGGCGAAATCGGGGAAGGCGCTCATCCGGCCAGCGCCTCCAGCAGGATAGGCTCAAGCGCCGGACATTGGCTGTCGGGGCCCGGCAACCGGGCGTCGGGCGCCTCGCCAGTCGGCGGTTCGCTCGGCTCGACCGCGGCCGGCCGCGGTTCCTGGACGGCGAAGTCGGTGACTCCGATGAGGCGCAGGGCGCCGGCGGAAAAGCTGGCGCGGAGGGCGGCCCGGGAAGCCGTCACCTCGTCGGCGACCATCCCCTCGCGCAGCGCGGCGGCGAGGCCGCCGGCCGCCTGGATGGCGTTGAAGCGGCGCCAGGCGGCTGCGGCAAGATCGCCCGACAGGGCCTCGAAGGCCCCGGCCCCTGCGGCGGGATCAGCCACCGCGCCGAGAGAACCTTCCTCCATCAGGATGAGTTGGATGTTGCGCGCCGAGCGGCGGGCGAAGGGCGTCGGAGGACCCAGGGTATCGGTGAAGGCCCCAAGGACGATCGCGTCCGC
>DASXIE010000299.1:0-3039 GCA_036498165.1 Caulobacteraceae bacterium | reverse complement strand
GCGGACGCGGATCGTCGCCGCCAGCCACATGTCCAATGTGCTCGGCACGGTCAATCCGGTGCGCGAGATCATCGCCGCCGCCCACGCCGGAGGCGCCCTGGCCCTCATCGACGGCTGCCAGGCGGTGGTCCACGGCAAGGTCGACGTCACCGACCTGGATGCGGATTTCTACGTCTTTTCGGGCCACAAGCTCTACGGCCCCTCGGGCATCGGGGTGCTCTACGGCAAGGCCGAGCTTCTGGCGGCGCTGCCTCCCTACCAGGGCGGGGGCGAGATGATCGACACCGTCACTCTGGAAGAAATCACCTTCGCCGACCCGCCGCACCGTTTCGAGGCGGGGACGCCGCCGATCCTCGAAGCCCTCGGCCTTGGCGCCGCCATCGCCTGGCTGGAGGGGCTCGACCGCGGAGCCATAGCCGCCCATGAGCATGCCCTCTACGCACGGGTGAAGGAGGGGCTCACCGGGGCCAACTGGCTCACCGAGATGGGCCGCGCCCCGGGCAAGGGGGCGATCTTCGCCTTCAACATGGAAGGGGCCCACGCCCACGACGTCGCCCAGGTGCTCGACCGCTATGGCATAGCGGTGCGCGCCGGCACCCATTGCGCCGAGCCGCTGATGCGCCGCTTTGGCGTTACCGCCAGCGCGCGGGCCTCCTTCGCCCTATATAACACCCTCGACGAGGCCGATTCATTTGTCGACGCCTTGCTCAAGACCCGGACCTTTTTCGCCTGATGGATGACGCCGCCCATACTCCCGAACCGCCGGCTCCCGGCCTCTCGCAGGCCGAGTTGGACGCGCTCACCGACAAGCTGGTGGAGCAGCTGAAGACGGTGTTCGACCCGGAGATTCCGGTCGACATCTATGAGCTTGGCCTCATCTACAAGGTCGACGTCTCCGATGAGCGCGCGGTGGCCATCGACATGACCCTGACCGCGCCCGGCTGTCCGGTGGCCGGCGACATGCCCGGGTGGGTCCATGACGCGGTGGTCCAGATCCCCGAGGTCACCGCCTGCACCGTCAACCTGGTCTTCGATCCACCATGGGATCCGTCCCTGATGTCGGACGAGGCCAAGCTCGAACTGAACATGTTCTGACCGATGGAAACCACGATTCAACTCCGCGTCCGCCGCCCACGTCCCAAGGTGGTCACCCTCAGCGAAGCCGCCGCCGCCCGCGTGCGCGAGATCATGGCCCGGGCCGAGGAGCCCTACGCGGGCCTCCGGGTCGGGGTGAGGAACGGCGGCTGCGCCGGCCAGGAGTACGTCCTGGAATACGCCCGCGCGGCTGATCCCCTCGACGAGGTGGTCGAGGACAAGGGGGTGAGGATTCTCATCGAGCCCAAGGCGGTGCTGTTCCTGATCGGCACCGAGATCGACTATGAGGTGTCGCGTCTGGCCGCGAAGTTCATCTTCCGCAATCCCAATGAGACCGACGCCTGCGGCTGCGGCGAGAGCGTCACCATCGAGCCGGCCGCCGACCGGTAACTTTCAGCGGCGCGATAGCTCGCGGGTGTGGTCCACCAGGGCGAGGAGGGCGTCCGGATGCGCCGAATGGAAACGCGCTTCCCAGCGCGCCTCCCCCGCCAGTTCGTCTAGATGAAGCTCGGCGGCCGGAAGCTGGGCCCGCAAGGCCAGGGAAATCCGCTCGAGGTCGGCCGCTGAGGGCTCCGGCGCGCAGAACAGGGCGGCGAGGCCGGGATCCTGGATCGCCAGCGAGGCGGGCAGGGTGAGGATGCCGTCGCGCAAGTCCTCCTCGCCGCCGCCACCCAAGGATTCCAGGCCCTTTACGTCGCCCACGTCGTCGCAGCCGTGATAGAGCACGCCCAGCAGGTGGCCGAATTTGCGCAAGGTTTCGTCGCGGGTCGCCAGGCAGGCGCAGGTCTCGAACATCGAGCCGGTGTCCTCGCTGGCGATCTCATGCCAGTCGTCGAGGCCCAACGGCTGGCGGCGCAGTCGCCACTGGCGGCACTCGGCGACCCCCAGGCGCTTGAGCAGGTCGGAGATCAGCAGGGCGTCATGGGGGTCGGCCGCCGACATGGCGAAGGCGTCGGCGACGATATAGCCGGAAGCCATCAGGGCCGGCAGCAGGCCGAACCGGCAATAGAGGGTCGCCTTGCCGCGCCGCTCGTCCGACTGATCGACGATATCATCGATGATCAGGGTGACGTTGTGGATCATTTCCAGCACCGCCGCCGAGCGGATCAGGCGGTCGGGGATCGGTTCGGCCGAAAGGGCCCGGTGGCAGGCGAACATCGTCAGGGGCCGGAAGTATTTCGATCGGGCCTGGAATTGCCAGCGCAGCAGCGGCTGCATCTCGCCGCTCGCCTGCCCGATCCAGGCCTCCAGCACCGCGCGCAGGCGCCCCACCTCGTCGCTGAAGCCGAGGCCGGCGATGATGTCGGCCGTCACCGCCTCGGATGCGGACTCGATCTGCGCCGGATCCGCTTCGCCTCCGCTCACGTCTTCGCCCGCCAGCGGCGGCGCCACGGCGCGTTCTCGGAGGCCTGGCCAGCCACGACCTGGGCCGTGCGCCACGCCTGGTGGGTCAGGGCGGCGAGGGCGGCGGGAACGCTCGGCGTCGCGGCGATGGGGTCGGGGGCCGGGGGCGGCGACGCCAGATGCTCGAAGAACTCGCTCACCAGGGCCGCCGCCCTGGTCGCCAGGCTGGAGGCGACATCGGCGGGGGTGACCTCCTTTTCGAGGGGTTCGCCGGCGTTTGCTCCGGGCAAGGATTTCCTCACCAGCCAGTAGGCCGTCTTCCACCAGTCGAGGCTGAAGGCGAGCGGCAGCAGCAAGGCGTAGGTCGCCTGGGAATAGCTGTTGGGCGAGGCCAGTCGCGTCGGCTTGACAAAGCCCCCTTCGGTCACTGCTGACCACGCGCAGGCGGCGTAAGCGAGCGGAAGCAGGGCCAGCTTGGCCGCCAGGAGGCTGGCTTCACTGTAGACGTCGTGCGTGGCCAATTCGATCGCCTCGCCACGCCGGGCGCCGCTTACGGCCTGGTCGCGAGTCTGAAGGGCCGCGGCCGCCAGCATGCCGCTC
>DASXIE010000298.1:0-10079 GCA_036498165.1 Caulobacteraceae bacterium | reverse complement strand
CTGGTCGGCGAGGCCGGCAAGAGCCCCTCCGAGGTCTCCCGCCGCGACGAGGTGTGGACCGGCTCGGCGGGGGTGATCAGCATCGCCGGCGGCAAGCTCACCGCCTACCGGCGGATGGCCGAGCGGGTGGTCGACCAGGTGGAAGCGGCGCTGGGCCGGCGGCGGACCCGCTGCCGGACCGCGGCCGAGCCTCTCATCGGCGGCGACGCCGCGCCGGATGCCGTGCGCGGCGAACTGATCCGCGCCGGGGCCGGCGAGGCCGACGCCGACCGTCGGATCGGCCTCTATGGAGCCGAAGCCCCCGCGGTCGGCGCCGGCCCGGCCGCCGAGGCGGCCTGGGCGGTCGTCAACGAGGGAGCCCTGACCCTCGAGGACTACTGGGTGCGGCGCGGCGGCCGCGCCTGGTTCGATCCCGACGGGGGGATGGGCGCCCTCGAACCGGCCGCCGCGGCCATGGCCCCGCTGCTGGGATGGACGGCGGAGCGCGCGGCCGAGGAGATCGCGGCGTGCCAGCGGCGTCGGGAGGTGGACATGGCGGAGCTGGCAGCGTCGCCCGTCGCCGTCTAGCCGATCGATTCGGCCTGCCGCATCGAGAGCATGCGCAGGGTCCTGGCCTTGTAGGAGAGATCTTCGGTGAGCCGACCGGCGAATTCGCGCAGGCCGGGGGCATAGAGGTCGCCGCCCTCGACGACGGCGTCCAGCAGTTCGCCCACCGTATCCATCGCCCGCTCGAGGGCGTTCAGATGGTCGAGAGAGACGGCCCTCGCCTCGGCGAAGAGCTGGCGCGCCTTCACCGCCGGCAGTGGGGTTTCCACCAGACCAAGCACGGGTGCGGGGGTGAGAGCTGTACAGGTCGACATGGCTGGGTTCCTTGAACGCCGATTAAGCCGGCGCGTCGAAAAGGAACCCCAATGCCTCGCGCGCGACAGGACGGCGAACCGATGAACCGCCGATGAGAGCCGATCTTTCGCCGATCACCCGGCGGCCAGCCTGGCCTCGGCGGCGGCGAGCAAGGCCTGGAAGTGGGCGTCGGCGCGCAGGGGATCGAGGTCGGGATCGGTCTGGGTGGCGTGAAGGAGACTGGGCGATATGGTTTCAAAGACCGGCCCCAGCATCTCGACGGCGCCCTCGATGTCGCCCGCATAGCGGCTGAGGCCGCAGGCGAAGTTGTAGCGCATGAGCTGATTGTCCGGGCTGACCAGCAGGGCCCGGCTCATCCATTCCCTGGCCCGCTCGGTCTGGCCGAGGGTGAGCAGGGCACTGGCCCCGAAGGAAAAGGCGTAGCCGTTCCTCCTGTCGGCAACCGCCACCTTCTCGGCCCGGGCCAGGGTCATTTCGGCGGCCCGCCGGGCGCCCTCCTCGTCGCCGCTCGCGGCGTGGCAACTGATCAGCATTCCGGCCGAGCCGTAGTCGGTCTCCGAAAGTGTGGCGCATTTGGCGAAGAAGGGGATGGCCTCCGCGAAGCGTCTTTCGCGGTAGTAGAGAATGCCGGCCATCCGGTTGACCTCAGGGGAGTCTGGATCGAGGCGAACGGCGAGGACCATTTCGGCGACCGCCTCGTCGATCCGGCCGTGCATGCCGAGATTCGAGCCCTTGACGGCATGGGGCTCGGCCAGGGTCGGGTCGAGCGCCAGGGCCTGTTCGGCGGCGGCCAGACCGTCGTCGCCGGCCTTGCCGCGATTGAAGCGCAGCGACCACTGGGCGATGGCCATCATCGCCCATGCCCGGGCGTAGCCCGGGTCGATCTGAACCGACCGCGCGCACAGTCGCACGACCGCTTCTTCCCGGCGGCTGTCGCCGACATTGCCTTCGAGGAATTCCTGTCGGGCCATCAGGTAGAGGTTGTAGGCCTCGATGTTATCGGTGCCGCGGCGCTCGATGGCCTTCTTCTCTTCCGGCAGCAGCTTGAGCCTCAAGGCCTTGACGATGGCCTCGCTGATCTCGTCCTGCAGGGCGAAGATGTCGGTCAGGTCGCGGTCGTAGCGTTCGGCCCACACGTGGCCGCCGGTGGCGGCGTCGATGAGTTGGGCGGTGATCCTGACCCGGCCGCCGGCCTTGCGGACGCTGCCCTCCAGAACGTGGCCGACGCCGAGCTGGCGGGCGATCTGCTGCACGTCGACGCTCTTGCCCTTGAAGGTGAAGGCGGTGTTGCGGGCGATGACGAAAAGGGCCGAAACCTTGGAGAGGTCGGTGATGATGTCTTCGCTGATCCCGTCGCTGAAATACTCCTGTTCGGCGTCTCCGCTCATGTTGGCGAAGGGCAGGACGCAGATGGAGAGCTTGCGCGCCGCCGGCGCGGCGGGCGACGCGGCGGAAGCCTTGCCCGCGGTCAGGTCGGCGATGCTGTCGATCACCTTGCGCCAGCCTGGGGACTCGGCCTCTCCGCGCCAGCCGGCCAGGTCGGCGCACTGGATCTGGTCGAAAGGCATGGGCAGGCGCGCGCCGTCGACGGTGAGCTGGACCAGCTTGCGGTCGGCGCGAGCCCGCTCGGCCTCCGAGCGAACCCACTCGGACCTCGCCGCCTCCGCCGACCATATGACCACCACCGCCTTGGCCAGGCTCAGCCGCTCCTCGATGACGTCGGCATAGGCGCGGTGGGCGGGCAGCTCATCGTCGCGCCAGACGTTGTAGCCGGCCGCGCGCAGGGCCCCGGCGACCTGCTCGGCCTCCGCGGCCGTCGACCGGGCATAGGAGATGAAGACGTCGGACATGCCGGCCGACGATTACAGGGGCGGCGCGGCGGAGACCAGCCTGGGGGCTCACGGCCGCGTTTTGATCAAGCTGCGCCGACCGCGCTCGGGACGACTTGTAAAGCCGGCTCCCTGGCCCGGGCGAAGGAACGGACGGCCGCCGGCACGCCAATCTCGAACGGGGTTGGAGTAAAGGCGAAACGACGCGCGAACTTGCCGCCATCGACGTGATAGGGCCGGTCCCACGTGAATCCGACGTCGGCGACTTCCTTCATGAAACGGGCGAATAGTCCCGCCAACGGTAGGAGCCAAAGTGGAATGGCGATGATCTTCAGCTTCACGTCGATCGCCGCCGCCGCGAGCGCGAGGAGCTGGCGCGGCGTGCGCGTCGGCGCGCAGGGCATGTTCCAGACCTGGCCGTAGGCGTCGTCGGGAGCGTCGAGCAGGATGAGCGCCGCCTGGGCGATGTCGGGAACGTAGGCGAAATCGTGGGCGGTGTCGGGCGGCACGACCAACTGCGCCGGCCGGCCGTTGGCCAGTTCGCCCAGCGCGCTCGCGCCCAGGTGGGAGACGGCCACGCCTGGGCCGTAGAAATCGGTGCAGCGCAGCGCGGCGAAGCGCACGCGGTCCCTGGCCGCCATCCAGATCCGGGTCGTCTCGGCGAGGACCCCGGCCTTGCCGCCACGTCTGGTCAGGGGCATGTCCTCTCGCCGCGGCGCGTTTTGCGGTCCCAGCTGGTAGAGATTGTCGATGAAGACGACGCGGGCGCCCACCGCGGCGCACGCCTCGATGATGTTGCGCATCGTGGTCGGCCACACGGTCCGCCAAAGGCGAGAGTCATAGGCGAATCCGACGGCCAGAAGCACTCGCGAGGCGCCTTCGACCGCGTGGCGAACGTCAGCGGCGTCCAGGGTGTCACAGCGCTTGAAATCCACTCCGCGCGGCAGGTCGGCCGGCCGCGTGCGCTGAGCGATTCGCACCGGCTCGCCGCGGTTCACCAAGGCTTCGGTGACCAGATGGCCGACCGCGCCATTTCCGAAAACCACCGTCAATCCGCTCATTGCCGTCCTCCTGGCGGAGCTTCCCATCCCTGTGCAGTTGAAATGCATGCGAGGACGGCGAAAGAAAATTGTGGATTCATCTGGGGTTGATATACGTAAATCGATGAGCACCGAGCCCGACTGGGGCCTGCATCGGACGTTCCTGGCGGTTGTCGAAGAGGGCTCGCTATCGGGCGCGGCGCGACGGCTGGGGCTTACCCAGCCTACGGTGGCTCGCCACGTCGACGCCCTTGAGGCGGCCATCGGGGGCGGACTTTTCCTGCGCTCTCAGCGCGGCATGATCGCGACCGACATGGCCCTCGCGCTGAGGCCTTATGCGGAAACCCTGGCGGCGACCGCGGCCGCGCTCATGCGCGAAGCCAGCGGGGCCGAGGGAACCGTCCGTGGCGCGGTGCGCATCAGCGCCAGCGAAATCATCGGCGTCGAGCTTCTTCCGCCGATTCTCGCTGGCCTGCGGCGGCGATATCCCGAGCTGGTTGTCGAATTGGTCGTGTCGAATGCCATCGAGGACCTCCTTCAGCGGGACGCGGATATCGCCGTGCGCAATGTCGAGCCCGCCCAGGACGCTCTTGTGGCGCGCCGCCTACCCCCGGTGGAGCTTGGGCTGCACGCGCGCGCCGACTATCTCGAGCGGCGCGGAACACCGCGAACCGTCGCCGACCTGGCCCATCACGATGTCATTGGATTCGACCGCGAGAGTCCGGCCATCCGCGCGCTTCTGCGGGACTATCCGGCATTCGGCCGCGATACCTTCGCCCTGCGGGCCGACAGCGACCTTGCTCAGCTCGCCGCGATTCGCGCGGGCTTCGGCATCGGCCTCTGCCAGGCGTCGATCGCCGGCCGCGAGGGCGCCCTGACCCGTGTCCTGGCCGGCCCCGTCAGCATCGAAATGGGCGTCTGGGTGGTCATGCACGAAGACCGTCGCCGGAGCGCCCGGTGCAGAGCCGTTTTCGAAGCTTTGGTCCAAGGACTGACACGTCCTTATGACAAGTCGGGAGAATGGCGCGCTCGGAGCGATTCGAACGCCCGACCCTCAGATTCGTAGTCTGATGCTCTATCCAGCTGAGCTACGAGCGCGCGCCGCCAGACGGCGAAGGGCGGATACCTAGTCGCCGGGAAGGCAAGATTCAAGCCGCCGCGTCGGCCGCCGCATAGTCGCGCAGGCCGGTCACAAGGTGGTCGAAGAGGGCGCGCAGGCGACGGTCGGTCTTCAGATCCTCGTGCATCACCACCCACATCTCGAGCCGCAGTTCGAACTGGCCGACGAGCAGTGGCGTGAGGTTGGGATCCCTGGCGGCGATGGTCCGCTGGCAGGGGGCGAGGCCGGCCCCGGCGCGCAGCAGGGCGAGTTGGGCGAGATCGTTGTCGGTGCGCAGGGCGAACATCTCGCGGGTCACCTCGAATGGCAGGTCGCTGACCCCCTCTATTTCCGGGCGGATGCGGTCGTAGCCGATGAGGGTATGGCTGGTGAGTTCGTCGATCGAGCGCGGCACGCCGTGCTTCTGCAGGTAGCTCCGGTGGCCGTGGAAAATGAGGCTCAGCTCGCCGATCCGGCGGGCGAGGAGGGCGTCCTGGGTCGGGCGGACCATGCGCACGGCGATATCGGCGTCGCGGCGCAGCAAGTCCTCGCGGCGGTTGGAGAGGACGAGTTCGATGTCGATATTCGGCCACATCTCCCGGAAATCGGCCAGGATTGGGGGCAGGACCTCGGCTCCGACGATGTCGCTGGCGGTGATGCGGACCGTGCCGCTCATGTCCTCGGCCGCTCCGGCGGCGGCGCGCACCAGGGTTTCGGCGGCGGCGGCCATCGCCTGGGCGTGGGGGGCCAGGGTCTGGGCGGCGCGCGTGGGCCTGAGGCCACCGGGGGAGCGGGTGAACAGGGCCTCGCCGCCCAGGGCGCCCTCGAGGGCCTCGATCTGGCGCCCGACGGTGGGCTGGGCGATGCCGAGCGCCCGGGCCGCCCCCGAAAGGCTGCCGGCGTCCATCACCGCCAGGAAGGTGCGGTAGAGGCTCCAGTCGGGCTCGCTCATCGGACGCTCAATTCATCGGCGTCGAGGCCAGGTCGATGACGCACATCTCGCCCCAGGTCCGGTTGGGCCCGCAGGCGACGCCGGCCCGTTTGAACATCGGGCTGAAGAGGTCGCCGCGGTGGAGATGCGTCGGTTCGGAAGCGTCGACGATGAGCTGGCGCACGACCGGGCCGGGCTGGGTCTGGCCCAGGGAAATCTCCTCGCCGACGACCATGGCGAAGAGGCAGTTGGCGTGGATACGCCCGATGGGGTTCGAGCCGTCCGTGCCGATGTGGCTCATCCCACCGATCGGGCCCTGGTCGGCCGCCTGGCGGCGGGCGGCGGCGGCGAGGCGGTCGTCGAAAGCCAAGGGCGGCAGGGCCGGCTGATGCGCCAGGAACGAGACCGCATCGCCGGCATCCGGGCCGAGCGTTGCGGCATAGGCATTGGGATCGGTGCGGGCGCGATTGATTTCGGCCAGCACGCCCACTTCAAGGGCCGATGAAGCCCGGATGGCGGAGTCCCCGGATGGACAGACTGTCATGGGCCCCGCCAGCGCCGATCCCCAGGCGAGGCCGAAGAGTACCCCAAGAGCGCCCTCGGTATCCCTGCACATGACCCCTCCAGCTTATGCATCAATGTATAGCGATCCTGCGTGCTTAGACAATTCCGCATAGGTGTCGCATCGGGCATGTTCCGTTCGTCTTAAGAGACGGAGGTACCACAATGACCCACGCTTCCCGCACCACCCTGATCATCGGCGCCACGGGCTCGTTCGGCGCCCACGCCACCTGCGCACTGGCCGCTCACGGCTGGAGGATCCGCGCCCTGGCCCGCGATCCGGCCGCCGCCGCGCGGAAGCTGGGCGCGGCCATGCCGATCGAATGGATCGCCGGCGACGCCATGAAGGCCGACGATGTCGCCGCCGCTGCCCGCGGGGCTAGCGTCATCATCCACGCCGCCAACCCGCCGGGGTATCGCAACTGGCGCGGCCTCGCCCTGCCGATGCTGGCCAACACCATCGCCGCCGCCAACGCGCAGGGCGCGCGCATCGTCCTGCCCGGCAACGTCTACAACTACGCCCCCGACGCCGGGCCGGCGATCGGCGAGGACGCGCCCCAGGCCCCGGCGACCCGCAAGGGCCGGATCCGGGTCGAGATGGAGGAAAAGCTCCGCGACGCTTCCAGAGATGGCGTCAAGGTGCTGGTCTTGCGGGCCGGCGACTATTTCGGTCCGGCCGCGCCCAACTCGGCCCTCGCGTGGCTGACTGGCCGGCGCGGCGGGCGGATCACCAAGGTCTATTCGCCGGGGCCGGCGCCTCACGCCTTCGCCTACCTACCCGATCTCGCCGACGTCCTCGGCCGACTGCTCGAGCGCGAGGACGAGCTCGGCGATTTCGAGAGCTTCCACTTCGCCGGCCACTGGCTGGCGCGGCCCGACGACCTGGTCGGCGCGGTGCGCCGGGTGACGGGTGACGGCGCTATCCCCCTGAGGGCCTTCCCGTGGCCGATGGTCATCGCCGCCTCGCCATTCGTCACCACACTGCGCGAACTCCTGGAGATGCGCTACCTGTGGCGCCGCCCGATCGGCCTTTGCGACGCTAAGCTCCGGGCCTTCCTCGGCGAGGTTTCGGCCACGCCGCTCGACGAGGCGGTGCGCGCCGCCCTGAGCGATTTCGACGTCGCCATGCCCGAATACGGCGCGGCGAAGTCCTGGACGGCCGCGGGGGCCGCGCCCTACATAGCCGGCGATGGCCCCGCGTACGCTCTATGACAAGATCTGGGACGCCCACCTCGTCGCCGGCGAGCCCGGCGGCGAGGCGGTCATCTACGTCGACCTGCATCTCATCCATGAGGTGACCACCCCGCAGGCCTTCGCGGGGCTGAAGGCCGCCGGGCGGGCCGTGCGGCGGCCGGACCGGACCCTGGCGGTGGCCGACCACAACACCCCTACGGAGGGACAGGCGTTAGGGGTCGCCGCGGTGGCCGATCCGGAGGCCCGGGTGCAGCTCCAGACCCTCGAGCGCAACGTCGCCGAACACCGGATCGAATTCTTCCCCATGGGCGATCCGCGCAACGGCATCGTCCATGTGATCGGCCCCGAGCAGGGCCGCACACAGCCGGGGATGACCATCGTCTGCGGCGATTCCCACACCTCGACCCACGGAGCCTTCGCGGCCTTCGCCCAGGGGATCGGCACCTCCGAAGTCGAACACGTGCTGGCGACCCAGACCCTGCGCCAGGCGAAGTCGAAGAACATGCGGGTGAGGTTTGTCGGCGCGCCGGGACCGGGGGTCACGGCCAAGGACTACGCCCTGGCCCTCATCGGGCGGATCGGCACGGGCGGGGCGACCGGCCACGTGATCGAGTACGCCGGCGAGGCGGTCGAGGCCCTTTCCATGGAAGGGCGGATGACGCTGTGCAACATGACCATCGAGGCCGGGGCGCGGGCCGGGCTGATCGCTCCCGACGCGGTGACCTTCGCCTATCTGCGCGGCCGCCCCGCCGCCCCCAAGGGCGGGGCCTGGGAGATGGCCCTGGGCTACTGGAAGAGCTTCGTCACCGACGCCGGGGCGGTGTTCGACGCCGAGGTCGAGATCGACGTTTCGTCGCTCGCACCCATGGTCACCTGGGGGACGAGCCCGCAGGACGTGGTGGAGATCGGCGGCGCGGTTCCCGATCCGGCCGACTTCGACGAGGCGCGGGCGAGCCAGATCCGCCGCGCCCTCGACTACATGGGCCTCGAAGCCGGCGAGCCCATCCAGGCGGCGCGGCTGGACCGGGTGTTCATCGGCTCGTGCACCAACAGCCGGCTCGAGGACCTGCGCGCCGCCGCCGCCATCGTCCGTGGGCGCAGGGTGGCGGAGCATGTCGCCGCCATGGTGGTGCCGGGCTCGGGCCTGGTGCGCGAAGCGGCCGAGGCCGAGGGGCTGGACGAGGTCTTCCGCGCCGCCGGTTTCGACTGGCGCGAGCCGGGCTGCTCGATGTGCCTGGGGATGAACCCCGATCGCCTCGCCCCCGGCGAGCGCTGCGCCTCGACCTCAAACCGCAACTTCGAGGGCCGCCAGGGTCGCGGCGGGCGCACCCACCTGATGAGCCCCGCCATGGCCGCCGCCGCCGCCATCGCCGGCCACATCACCGACGTGCGCGATTATCTCTGATCAGAACAACACCCGCGGATTCATGATGCGCTCGGGATCGAGGGCGGCGCGGATGGCGCGCAGGGCGGCGAGCTCCTCGGGGGCTTTGTAGGCCGCGGCCTCGGCGGTCTTCATGGTTCCCAGGCCGTGCTCGGCGCTGATCGAGCCGCCCAGGTCATGGACGATGCCATGGACGATGCGGGCTCCCTCGTCGCGGCCCTCGGGAGGGCCCAGGACATCGTAGTGGATGTTGCCGTCGCCGACGTGGCCGAAGGCGTCGATGCGCACATCGCCGAAGCGGGCGGTCAACGCCGCCCCGGCGGCCTCGATGAAGTCGGCCACCCGCGAGACCGGCACGGCGACATCGTGCTTCCACGCCGTCCCTTCGCGCTTCTGGGCCGCCGATTGATTCTCGCGAAGGGCCCAGAAGGCGCGCGCTTGCGTCTCGTTCTGAGCCACGGCGGCGTCGCTGATCAGGCCATCGGCAAGCGCCGCCTCGAGGAAGTGCTCCATGGCCGCCTCGGCCGTCCCCGGGCGAGCGTCGGCGACCTCGATGAGGACGTACCACGGCGGCCGGCTCTCCAGCGGCGGGCGGGCGCCCGGAAGATGGGCGAGGACGAGGTCCATGCCCAGCGCGCCGATGAGCTCGAAGGCCTCCACCGCCCCGCCGGTCTCGTTCCGTGCACGGACGAGGAGGGCCATGGCGTCGGCCGGACTGGCCACGCCGACGAAGGTCACGGCCCGCGAGGGCAGGATCGGGAAGAGTTTCAGGGCCGCGGCGGTGACGACGCCCAACGTCCCCTCGGCCCCGATGAGTAGCTGCTTGAGGTCGTAGCCAGTGTTGTCCTTTCGCAGTCGTTTGAGGCCGTTCCACAGCCGCCCGTCGGGAAGCACCGCCTCGAGACCCAGGACCAGAGCGCGCATGGTTCCGTAGCGCAGGACCGCGGTGCCTCCGGCGTTGGTCGAGACGAGGCCGCCGATCGTCGCCGAGCCCTCCGAGGCGAGGCTCAGGGGGAAGAACCGCCCGGCCTTGGCGGCCGCCTCGTGCACGGCGGCGAGCGTCAGGCCGGCCTCGACGATGATCACGTCATCGACGATATCGACCGCGCGGATGGCGGTCAGGCGCCCAGTGGAAAGAAGGATTTCGCCCTGGGGGATCTGGCCGCCGACCAGAGATCGG
>DASXIE010000297.1:0-2468 GCA_036498165.1 Caulobacteraceae bacterium | reverse complement strand
GATCGTCGGCGTAGGCCTGGGAGGCGCGGGTCCGCACGGCGGCGACGAGCTGGGCGGTCTCATGCGGGTCGGCCGGCCGCGCCGCGTCGATCCGGCCGATGTAGATGCCGCCCTGGCCGCCGGCGGCGAACACCTCGCCGGGCTTGAGGCTGAAGGCGTTTTCCAGGAACTCCCGGCCCAGGGCCTGGTACTGCTGGGCCTTGATGCGCTGCATGCCGGTCTCGTGGGTCACCTTGACGCCGGCCTGGGAGGCGGCGGCGTCGAGGCCGCCGCTCTTCCTGGCCACGGCCAGCAGCGCCTGGGCTTTGGCCTTCAGGGCCGTGACCAGGGCGTCGATCTTATAAGCCTGGACCAGTTGCGGCCGCTTGTCGGCGATGGCGGGAAGGGCGGGCGGCAGGACCTTCTCGACCTTCACCGCGAAGTATTCGCCGGAGCCGGCGTCCTCGAGCTGGCCGTCCTGGCCGGCGGGAAGGGCGAAGGCGGCCTTGAGAATCCGGTCGGTGAGCGCAGGATTGGGCTTGCCCTGGGCGTCGAGGCCCTTGGCGGTGACCGGTCCAATGGTGAGTGTGGTCGCCCCCGCCTTGCGGGCCGCGTCGGCGACGCCGGCCCCGCCCTGGCGGGCGTCGTCGAACTTCTGGCTGAGCTGATAGGCCTGGTCGGCGGCCGCTTTCTGGCGCAGGTCCGCCTCGATCTTGGGCGTGGCCGAGGCGAGGGTGGCGGGCGCGCCGGGCGTCACCTTGAGGATCTTGATGGCCGCCAGGCCAAGATCGCCGCTCACCGGGCCGCTGACCGCCCCTTCCTTGAGAGCAAAAGCGGCCGCCGCCAGCTTGCGGTCGGCGATCGCCGAGGCGGGCTGGTCGGCGTAGGTGATCGCCTCCACGCCGAAGGACTTGGCGACGGCGGCGGGCGCTTCGCCGCGGCCAAGGCGCTGGGCGGCGGCGGCGCCGTCGGCGGCGGACTTGACCGGAATCTCGACCACCGTCCGCTTTTCAGGCGTCGAGAGGGTGTCTTTTCGGAACGCGAATTCCTTGCTGACCTGGGCCGGATCGATCTTCACGGTCGGGGCGATGTCCTTGGCCGAGAACTTGGCCAGGGTGATCAGGCGCATCTCCGGCTGCATGAGCTGGGCGGCGTGGGCCTTCATGAAGCCGGTGAGCTGGGCGTCGGTGGGCTCGGCCGGCGCCGGCACGGAGTGGATCCCGAGCTGGAAATAGGAGACGTCGCGGCTCTCGTCAGCCTGGGCGGCGCTCAGGGCGACATAGAGCATCGGGGCCTGAACACCGCCGGCGGCGGCATAGCCGAAATGCCTCACGGCCAGATCGTCGGTGATCTCCGCCTGGGCCTGGCGCGGCGTCATCCCCCGTGTGGCCAGGGCCTGGACGAACTGCTGCTGGCTGAATTGACCCGTCACCTTGTCGAAGGCGAAGGGCAGTTTCTTGATCTCCTGGTCGACCAGGGCCGGGCCCGGGACGATGCCGGACCGCTCGACCATTTCCATGGCCGCGTCCTGCAGGGCGAGCTGGTTGAGCAGCTGGGTGTCGACGCCGTTCTGGACCAGGAACTCGTTGGTCAGGGGCTGGCCGCTCTCCTGCTGGAATTTCTGCTTCTGCTCGTCCCAGTCGCGCTGGAACTCGCTGCTGCTGGTGGCGTGGGTTCCGACGCTGACCACGGAATCGGCGTTCACGGTGCGGAAGGCGTCGGGGAAGCGGCCGCCGCCGACGCCCAGGATCAGGAACACCAGGATGAGCGCCCCCATGATCGCCACGGCGATCGGGTTGCGGGCCGTGGAGCGAAGGGTTCCGGTCATGAGTGTTTCTTGCACAGCCTGGGCGAGGGCGCGGCGAGGCCCTTTGGGAGTGGGCGGTATAGTGGAGCGCCCTGCCCGCCCGCAAGCACGGGTGACATCGCCAAAGTTGCGTCATCCCGGCCGCAGCGCCGCGGGCGCGGAGAGCTAAGGACCTAGGGGCGGCTTCCGCACTCGCCTGATCCCCTGGGTCCCGCATCTTCGGGGCGCTGGCGCGCTCCTGCGTGCGGGATGACGCAAATTTGGCGATGGGCGGGTATAGGGTTGCCGCCAAAAGTCTGGAGTTCGCTCGCCTTGCCCTCGCCCCGCTCCCTGATCGCCGGCAACTGGAAGATGAATGGGCTGGAGGCGTCGCTTGGCGAGGCCAGGGCCCTGGCCTCGTGGCTCGAGGACCATCCGGTCGGGGCGCGGGTGGCTCTGTGCCCGCCGGCGACCCTGATCGAACGCATGGCCCAGGCGCTGGCCGGGACGGCGATCGAGATCGGCGGCCAGGACTGCAGTCCCGAGCCCAGCGGGGCTTTCACCGGTGATATCTCGGCGGCCATGCTCGCCGACGCCGGAGCGAGCCTGGTGATCCTCGGCCATTCCGAGCGCCGGGCGGGGCATGGCGAGCGCAACGCCGATGTGGCCGCCAAGGCCAGGGCCGCCATCGCCGCCGGGCTCG
>DASXIE010000296.1:0-4016 GCA_036498165.1 Caulobacteraceae bacterium | reverse complement strand
CTCGGGACTGGCGGTGTCGGGCTTCGCCCAGTGGGGCGCCAACTTCGCCATCTCCCTGAGCTTCCCGGTGGCGGCCGAGACGATCGGCCTCGTGCCGACCTACGGCTTCTATGCGCTGAGCGCGCTCATCTCCTTCTTCTTCGTCCGCGCCCTGGTCCACGAGACCCGCGGGCGCGAGCTCGAGCAGATGACGGGCTGAGGGGGGACGTAGGGCGTGCGGCGTGGACGCAAGCCCAAGCTCTTGGCCGAGAGCCAGCTCGATCCGCCAAGCTGAGCGGTGGCATAGGTATCATGTTGTCTCATTCCTGGCGGGCGCGCTTCCAGGCGCGAGCGTGCGGCGGAAAAGCCAACCGCAGGCGAGCAGCAACATTCCGGCGATCGCCACCAGGGCGGCATGCAGGGTCCAGAAGGCCGAGCCCGGCATCTTGGTCAGCAAGCCGGCCAGCCAGCCGACCGCCAGGTTGCTGAGGAAGATGGCGAAGGTGAAGCTGTTGACCACCGTGGCCCCCAGCGCCGGGGGCGAAGCCCTGGAGAACAGGGCCAGGCCGACCGGATAGATCATGGCGAAGCCGATATCGTTGACGATGTGGAAGCCCAGGCCCCAGACGAGGCTCACCCTGTGCCCGTCCACGGCCTGAAGGGCGGCGGCGGCGAGCACCAGCGGACCGCCGGCGGCGATCAGGGCGCCGAGGCCCGCCTTGAAGATCTCATCCGGCTCGCGCCAGCGTTTGGCCCACCACCGCCAGAAGATCACCACCGCCAGCACGGTCCCCGAGGAGACGAACGCGTCGAGCGATATCAGCCACGACACCGGCGTCGACATGCCGAAGAAGGTGAGCTGGTAGTGATCCCGGCCCCACAGCAGGTAGGCGTTGAAGATTTCGTTGTTGCCGACGAACGACAGGGCGAAGATCGGCACCAGCAACGCCAGCACCGCGACCGTGCGCCAGTCATGGGCGGTCATCGGCGGATGTTCGGACCTGGCGGGCCCCCTGGCCACGGGATCGGGCGGCAGCCAGCGGCGCCCGGCCAGGTAGATGATCAGGCCGAAGGACATGCCGACCCCGGCGGCGCCGAATCCCCAATGCCAGGCCACCTTCTCGCCCAGACCGCCGCAGACGATCGGCGCGGCGATGACGGCGAGCTGCACCACCAGGGTGTAGATCTGGAAGGCGTCGGCGCGCCGCAGGTCTCGCGTCGAATAGAGGCCGCCCACCTGGGCCTTCATCACTCCGGCCAGGCCCGTGCCGGTGACGAGGCAAAGAAGGGCCAGCAGGAAGCTGACGTCGAACGCCATCAGGAAGTGTCCGAGGGTCATCAGCGCCGCGCCGATGACGATCGAACGCGTGCGGCCGAGCCAGCGGTCGGCGATCAGGCCGCCGACGAGCGGCGTGCCGAAGGCGAGGGCCCCGTAGAGGCCGGTGATGGCCGACGCCAGCGCCTGTCCGCTGACGTGGCCATAGAGCGGGGCGAGAAAGGCGCGGAACTGGGAAAAGCCCAGGATGTGCTCGATATGCCCCGGCTGCAGCAGGTAGGCGGTCATGTAGAGCACCAGCAGCGACTGCATGCCGTAGTAGGAGAAGGCGACCCAGACCTCGGTGAAGGCGAGATAGCCCAGGCCCCGCGGGTGGCCGAAAAAGACGCGGTCCTCGCGCAGGGAGTCGGGGTTGGGGTTCGACATCAGGGCCCTTCGCTGAGAGCGTTTGCCGGCGCAATTGTCACGGTATGCGCGGATTCGTCCATCTGTCCCTTAAGGTGATCGGCGCCGCGGCGCTGGCGCCGGCGGGGATCAGGAATACGGCGACATGATATGGATAGGGCGACATGAATACCTGTCGACGGCGATAACCCCTTGAGACGCGCCATGGCCGCCGGTGTGAAATGAGCTCGAAGCTGCGGAAATTTCTCGCTCGCTACACCACGAGTCATTCGATCTATGAGATAAATCGTTCGCTAGGGCGGTGCACCCTCATGTTGCTTCCTCTGGGGCTCGGTGTAGCGCTCGTCGTGGATTTCGGAGTCGGTTTCGCCCTTTCGGCCCTTGCCGGGCTGGTGAGCATGGGTGGCCTTTCCCTGATGCGCTGTCCGCGATGTGGCTCGTCGACGACTGCGACGCGACTGCGACCTGGAGATCCGAACTCCTTCGTCTTGTATTCAAAGCTTCGGAAGGCCTGCAGCCTCTGCGGTCTGGACTTTACGCGGTATCATCTGGGCGAGGCCGTCCGGCCGGGAGAACCGGACATTCGTTTCGATGATAAGGGCAGGCTTCGCTTCGGCGAGCCCGATGGATTCTAGTTGGGATTACGGCGACATGAATACATGTCGCCGCATTTCAGCTATCGCCGCATTTCCGTGTACGGCTAGCGGAAACCTTTGAATAGAATGTTGCTGATGGACAATGTTCCAGTTATTGGCGATCCCAATCTGCGGTTTCGTTTTGACGATAGGCTATTTTGCGCGTCGCGACTCGTTGCCGCCTGAATCACGCAGTAGAATTATTGCAATTTTAGACGGCCTCTGTCTTGCTGCATATCTAATTGCGTATCACAGCGCATTGAATTTTATAATATTCGCAATCTTTGTTATCGTTATGACTATAATTTCCATTTGGCTATACCGGCTTGAAAAGCGAAAATGATGCGGGCCACCGCCCGGTCACGGCCAATACCTTCGACACCGAGAACCGGCCGCTGACCGCCGACGCCCCGACCCCGGGGTTACGGTGACAAATCGTCGCTCCAAGCAGATCCTTCGCAAGGGCGCGGGGACCCGCTGATTAAGAGTCAGCTGCTCCCCCTCCCCCGTCCTTCTTCTCCGGCGGGCTGAGCATGAAGTGGCCGCGCAGGGCGGCGACGGGGGCGGCGCGGAATTCCTGCCAGGCCTCGACGTGGACGTTGGCGATGCGGCGGCCGATCTTGCGCACGTCGGCGCGGGCGAAGGTTGTGAACGCCCGGCCGGGGCGCAGGTATTCGATGGTGACGTCGATGGTCCGCGGCAGGCGGCGGAAGGGTTCGCGCACGCCGAGCTGGCAGATGGCGGTCATCTCCAGGAAGGCCCCGATCACCCCGCCGTGCAGGGCCGGCAGGACGACATTGCCGACGAGATGGGGGGCGAAGGGGAGGACGGCGGTCATCTCGTCGCCGGAAAGCTCGGCGCTCATCCCCAGGAAGCGGACATAGGGGATGGTCGCCATCATCGCCGTGAGGCGCTCGCCGCGCGGATCGCTCACTTGGGGGCCTCGGGACCGGTCTTCAGGGCGAAGGCGGCCTGGACGGTGGCCACCGGATCGGCCTCGTCACCGTCGAAGGCGCTGGCCCGCACGAAGGCGATGGAGTGGGTGAGCTTGTAGCAATGGGCGCGGGCGAGGACCTCGCGGCCCGGTTCGGCCGGGCGCATGTAGTCGATGCGCAGATCGAGGGTGGCGATCGGCCCCATGGGCGCGTGCTCGATGAGCGCCGAGCCCACCGCCAGGCCGCAGACGTGATCGAGGAGGGTGGTGACCACGCCGCCGGCGAGCACCTCGGTCTCCGGATCGCCGACGAGATCGGGGCGATGGGCGACGGCCATGACCGCGACGCCCGGCTCGACGGAGACGACGCGAAGGCCCAGGGCGGCGGCTTGCGGCGTCGCCTCGGCCATTCTGAGGCCCAGCGCGTCCAGGGCGTTCGATTGGGCGTCCATCGGCCCTTATAGGGACAGTTCGCAGCGATCGCCTATATCGGGGCGGTGATCCGACCCAACGCCCTGTTATGCCCCAAGCCGGCCGGCCTCTATTGCCCGCCGGGGGATTTCTATGTCGATCCAGTGCGGCCGGTGGGGCGGGCGGTGATCACCCACGGGCACGGCGACCATGCCCGGGCCGGTCACGGCCTGGTGCTGGCGACGAAGGAGACGCTGGCGATCATGGCCGCCCGCTATGGCGAGGACTTCGCCGGCGAGACGCGCGCCCTGACCTATGGCGAGAGCGTGAGCCGCGACGGCGTGGAGGTGCGGCTGGCGCCGGCCGGCCACGTGCT
>DASXIE010000295.1:0-2641 GCA_036498165.1 Caulobacteraceae bacterium | reverse complement strand
TGCAAGGCGCTCAACGAGCGCCTGGAGTGGGACGAAGCCTATATCGACATCCACGAGCGGCCTGTGCGCGAGACCCTCGAGCAAATCTGCGAGGACCTAACCCTCACCCCCGACTGGCGCCTCTGGGACAAAGAGAGCTGGATCGACGGCGGTCCGCCGCGGCGCCCGCCTTATACCCCGTTCGCCACCCCCAGCGCCCGGCCGCTGCTGCATGATATTGATGGCGCGCCGCTCGAAATCCCGGCCCCGCCCTACCGCCTCCACTCCGGCCACGATCTGGAATGAGGCTCGCGCGCCGGAATTTACGGTCACCGACCGTTAACTGCGGTGGACATTTTCGACGACCAACCCAACCCAACCGTCATCGCCGGGCGGAAGTCCCGGCGACCCATGAACGCCGAATGCGGGGTGGCCGCGCCGAGCGCGGCCATGGCATGGCCAGCGTGCATGGGTGGCCGACACTGACGGTCGGCCATGACGGTAGGGTGGAGAGAATTGTCGAGGTGCGCCCTCTCCACGACCTGGAACGAATCGGCTTTACGCGCGGTCAGGCTTTCCGTTCGCGTAAAGGCCGCTATCCTTGCGGCTTAAGGACGAGGGAAGCGCGAGCAGGCCGGCCATGGATTTCGACTATTCCGATGACCAGAAATTCCTCCGCGGCGAGGCCCGGCGGTTCCTCGAGGGCCGCTGCGGCGTCGGCGTGGTGCGCAAGGTGCTCAACGATCCGGCCCGCTCATACGACGAGGGCCTGTGGAAGGCGGTGGCCGAGCAGGGCTGGCTGGGCGCAGCGATCCCCGAGACCCACGGCGGCCTCGGCCTCGGCCACATAGAGCTGTGCGCCATCGCCGAGGAGCTCGGCCGGGCGCTGGCCCCCATTCCGTTCGCCTCGACGGTTTATTTCCTCGCCGAGGCGGTGATGCTGGCCGGATCCGAGGCGCGGAAGGCCAAGTGGCTGCCCAAGAACGCCGCCGGCGAGGTGATCGGCTGCTTCGCCGCCGTCGAGGGGCCCGGCGTGCTCACCGAGAGCCAGGTCAAGGCCAAGGTGGAGGGCGGCAAGCTCACCGGGGTCAAGATCCCGGTCACCGACGGCGACATCGCCGACCTCGCCGTGGTCGTCGCCAAGGAGGGCGGGCGCCCCGGCCTGTGGCTGGTCGAACTGGCCGGCCCGGGCGTGACGCGGGAGACGCTGCAGACCCTCGATCCCACCCGCAGCGCCGCCCGGATCACCTTCGCCGGCGCGCCCGCCGAACGCCTGGGCGAAGCGGGCGAGGGCATGGCCCTGGCCGAGCAGGTGCTCGACCGGGCCGCCGTGCTGCTGGCCTTCGAGCAGGTGGGCGGGGCCGACCGGGCCCTGGAAATGGCCAAGAGCTACGCCCTCGAACGCTACGCCTTCGGCCGGCCGATCGGCAGCTACCAGGCCATCAAGCACAAGCTGGCCGACATCTACATCAAGAACGAACTGGCCCGCTCCAACGCCTACTACGGGGCCTGGGCGCTGCAGAGCGGGGCGGCGCAGCTGCCCACAGCCGCCGCCGCGGCCCGCGTCTCGGCCTGCGAGGCCTTCTGGTTCGCCGCCAAGGAGAACCTGCAGACCCACGGCGGCATGGGCTACACCTGGGAGGTCGATTGCCATCTCTTCTATCGCCGCGCCCAGCAGCTCGGCCTGGTGGCCGGCGGGGCCAAGGCGTGGAAGGAGCGGCTGGTCAGCCAGCTCGAACGGCGCAACGCGGCCTGAGCCCTAGCTAAGGGAAAAGATCATGGATTTCAACGACACGCCCGAGGAAGCCGCCTATCGCGCCAAGGCCCGCGAGTGGCTGGCCGCCAACGCCCCGCGGCGCGCCGGAGCCGGCGAGACCGGCCTCGAAGACCCGGTGAGCATGGACGCCTCCCGCGCCTGGCAACGCAAGAAGGCCGAGGCCGGCTACGCCTGCATCACCTGGCCCAAGGCCTGGGGCGGCGGCGGCGGCGCGCCCTGGCAGTCGGTGATCTTCGGCCAGGAGGAAGCCAAGGTCTCCACCCCGGCCAACCCCTTCGCCATCGGCCTTGGCATGTGCGTTCCCACGGTGATGACGGCGGGAAATGAGGCGGACAAGGAGCGGTTCGTCAGGCCGGCGGTCCTGGGCGAGGAGATCTGGTGCCAGCTGTTCAGCGAACCCTCCAGCGGGTCCGACGCCGCCGCCGCCCGCACCCGCGCGGTGCGTCAGGGCGACGAGTGGGTGATCAACGGCCAGAAGGTGTGGACCAGCGGGGCCCACTTCTCCGACTTCGGCCTGCTGCTCGCCCGCACCGACCCGGACGTGCCCAAGCACAAGGGCCTGACGATGTTCTGGATCGACATGAAGGACCCGGCCGTCGAGGTCCGTCCGATCCACCAGATGTCGGGCGCCTCGAACTTCAACGAGGTCTACTTCACCGATCTCAAGGTCAAAGATTCCCAGCGGGTGGGCGGCGTCGGCGAAGGCTGGCGGGTGGCGCTGGTGACGCTGATGAACGAGCGCCTGTCGGTGGGCGGCGGGGGAAGCGGATCGGGCCACAGCCGCATCTTCAAGCTGGCCAGCGACATCGCCACCCTCACCGGTCCGGCCGCCAAGGACGGCGCCCTGCGCGAGAAGATCGCCGACTGGTTCGTCCAGGCCGAGGG
>DASXIE010000294.1:0-1887 GCA_036498165.1 Caulobacteraceae bacterium | reverse complement strand
CTCAACGGCCAGCTCGTCCCTCGCGGCGAGGCCAAGGTCTCCCTCTTCGACGCCGGCTTCGGCATGGGCGATGGGGTATGGGAGGGGCTGCGCCTCCACAAGGGGCGGCTGCTCTTTCTCGACGCCCATCTCGATCGCCTGTTCGCCGGGGCCCGCGCCATCGGCCTTACCATCGGCATGAACCGGGCCGGCGTGAAGGCGGCCCTTGATCGCACCCTCGAAGCCAACGCCATGATCGACGGCGTCCACGTCCGCCTGATGGTCACCCGCGGGGTCAAGGCGAGCATCAGCCAGGATCCGCGCAACGCCCTGGGCGTCCCGACCATCGCCATCACCGCCGAGTACAAGACCCCCAGCCCGGCGGTGGCCGAGAAGGGGCTTTTTCTGGCGAGCGTGTCGGTGCGCTGCACCCCGGTGGCGATGTTCGACATGCGGCTCAACTCCCACAGCCGCCTCAACCTGATCACCGCCTTGCTGGAGGCGATCGGGGCCGGCGCCGACGAGGCCCTGATGCTCGATCCGGACGGGGCCGTCTCCAGCTGCAACGCCACCAACTTCTTCTTCGCCCGCGGCGGAGAGGTTTTCACCTCGACCGGCGACTACTGCTTCAACGGCATCACCCGCGCCCAGGTGATCTCCCTCTGCCAGGCCAACCAGATCCCCATCCGCCTGGGCTCCTTCTCACCCGAAATGGCCCGGGCCGCCGACGAGGCCTTCGTCACCGGCACGATGGGCGGCGTCACCCCGGTGCGCCAGATCGACGAGGCCATCCTGCCGCCATGTCCGGGACCGCTGACCCAGCGCCTGCGCGGCCTCTATGGCGCCCTCAAGGACGCCGACGCCGGGGTGCGGTCATGAGCGAGCCGATCCGCATCGCCATGTGGTCGGGGCCGCGCAACATCTCCACGGCCATGATGCGGGCCTTCGGCGCCCGGGACGACACGGCGGTGATCGACGAGCCCTTCTACGGGGCCTACCTGGCCCTGTCGGGCATCGACCACCCCATGCGCGGCGAGGTGCTGGCGGCCATGGAGACCGATCCGGCCCACGTGGCCGCCTCGCTGATTGGACCCGCCCCCGGCGGCGCGGCGCTCTGGTACCAGAAGCACATGACCCACCACATGCTCCTCGCCGCGCCGCGGGCCTGGATGGGGGCCTGCCGCCACGCCTTCCTGATCCGAGCGCCGGAGCGGGTCCTGGCCTCCTACGCCGCCCGCCGCGCCGCGGTCGACTTCACCGACATCGGCTTTGCCCAGCAGGAAGACCTCTTCGACGAGGTTTCCCAGCGGCTTGGCCAGGCCGCGCCGGTCATCGACGCCGACGACATACTGGCCGACCCGCGCGGCGCCCTCGACGTCCTGTGCCGGGCGCTCGAAATTCGCTTTGACGAGGCCATGCTCGCCTGGCCGCCCGGCCGGCGGAACACCGATGGGGTCTGGGCTCCGGTATGGTACGAGGCCGTGGAACGCTCGACGGGCTTCGCTCCGCCTGCCGCACCTCCCGCCCGCCTCGAGCCCCGCCTTAAGACCATCGCCGATCGCGCCCGGCCGATCTACCAGCGCCTCGCCCGCCATCGCCTCGAGCCGGCCCCGCGCTTGCCCGGCTGAGCCTTCCCGCCTAGGGTCGCCCCGACCGGGGGGGATGGTTCAGGGACCTGGATGGCCGCGCATTATCTGGAATTCGAGCGGCCGATCGCTGACCTCGAAGCCAAGATCGACGAGCTCTCCAAGCTCTCCGAAACCAGCGGTGGCTTCGACGCCGAGGTCGCCGCCCTGCGCGCCAAGGTCGGCGAGCTGCGCGCCGCCACCTACGGCAATCTCGACGCCTGGCAGAAGACCCAGATCGCCCGCCATCCCGAGCGGCCGCACTTCGTCGACTACCTCGCCG
>DASXIE010000293.1:0-11090 GCA_036498165.1 Caulobacteraceae bacterium | reverse complement strand
GATGACGGCGTAGAGCTCCGTGCCGCCGCCGCTGTCGGCGTCGTTGTCGCGCCCGGCCCCGACCATGCCGTAGCAGTGGGTGAGCCAGGTTCGCCCCAGCTTCGGATCGCGGGCGGCCGGAAAGCCGTCGGTGAAGCCGGTCGAGGGGGCGTAGGTGTCGGCGTCCGGCAGGGGCGTGAAAGGCATGGCGGCGCCGTAGGGGCGGTCGAACTCCGCTTTCAGGGTCTTCTGGGCCGCGCCTACCGGGCGCTTCGTCTCCGGATCGGCCCACTGGACGACGTAGTCGTCCTGGACGCGGACAATGGAAAGGCCGTCGAAATAGCGCTGCTTCGCCAATGTTATGATGTTGGCGACGTGATGGGGGGCGAAGCGCGGGGCGAGCTCGATGACCACCCGGCCCTGTGCGAGGTCCATGTAGAGGGTGCGGGCGGGGTCGATCGTGCGCCAGGCCGGGGCCGGGGCGGCGGCGAGGATATCGGCCATGCTCGGCCCCTGCCCCGCCGGCGCCGGGCGGCCAGCCGCCTGCGCCGCCGCCGCGCCCGGGCCATAGCCGGCCGGTCCCGCGCTCGCCGACCCGGCCAGGAACCAAGCCAATACCAGCGCGACGGCGGATCTGATCATCGTCCCCTCCCCTTTTCGTGGAAGCCTAGCACATCCGAATCTCTTCCCCCCGCATCGGGGGGAAGTGTCGCCGCAGGCGACGATGGGGGGACGGACGCGCCGGCGTTTCCGATCCCCCATCCCCGGCTTCGCCGGTACTTCCCCCTTGTGAAGGGGGAAGAGAAAAGCTCTCTCAGGTCCGCAGGCTCAGGCCGCCGTCGGCGGCGATGGCCTGGCCGGTGACGAAGCCGGCCTCGTCGGAGGCGAGGAACAGGGCGACGCGGGCGATGTCGATGGGCTCACCCAGGCGGCGCAGCACCGACTTCCTGGCCCAGATGCTGGCGATCTTCTCATCGGCGAAATTGTGGGCCGTCATGCCGGTGCGGATGGCCCCGGGGAGGATGGCGTTGGCGGTGACGCCGTGCTTGCCCAGCTCGAGGGCCAGGGTGCGGGTGAGGCCGACCACCCCGGCCTTGGCGGCGCAGTAGGCGGCGAGGCCATAGTCGGTGTGCTCGGCCATGACGCTGGCGGTGCTGACGATCCGGCCCGCCGGCGAGGTGATCAGTGCCGGAATAGCTTGGCGGGAAAGGCGAAAGACGGCGCGCAGGTCGACGGCCTGGATGTGATCCCAGGCCTCGTCGGTCATCTCGGCGGCCAGCACCGAGGCCCCGACGCCGGCGTTGTTGAAGAGGATGTCCAGGCGGCCGAAGGCGGCGAGCGCCGTCTCGACGATGAGGGCGGGGGCGTCGTTGGCGGCGACGTCGGCCTCGAGGGTCTCGATGCCGGGGCTCGTGACGGCGAATTTCGCGCCCGGGCGATCGACGGCGAGAACGCGCGCACCCTCGGCCGCGAAAAGCTCGGCGCTGGCCGCGCCTATGCCCGACGCCGCCCCGGTGACGATCGCCGCCCTGCCCTCAAGTCTGCCCATGTCCGGCTCCTCTGGCCTCGCCACCAGAGCCGGGAAACCGGGCCGGGATCAAGCCTCTCAGCTCGGGTCGCGGCGGCGGCGCAGCCACACGGCGGCGGCGAGGAAGAGGACGGCGACGGCCAGACCGAGCCAGGTTTCCAGGCTGCCGAAGAATCGGACCGGGTCGATCAGGGCCATGTCCGGCAATTGCTGGCCATGGGGCATGTCGGCGAAGGCGACGTCGACGGCGCCGGTCAGGCGCCGGCCGAGCAGATGGGCGAACTGCCCGCTGCCGAAGGCGACCGCCTCGACGACACACAGGCCCAGAGGCGGCAGGACCGCCCAAAGGAACGGGGCCCGCCTAGCCCAGGCCGAGACCATCAGGAGCCAGCCCCACAGCGGGGCGTACCACAGGGACAGGGTGAGAAGGCCCCACGCCATCATCACCGCCATGCGGGCCAGCGGCCACTGGACCCACAGGCCGGCGATCACATTGCCGGTGGAGGCGTGGACGGCGGCGGCGATGAGCCAGATGACGATCTGGGTGACCAGGACGAGGACGAGCACCACCGCCGGCATGACCGCCAGCGGCACGGCGGCCTTGGTCGCCACGGTCGCCAGGTCCGAGACCGGCATCGACTTCCAGAACAGGATGCTGCGATCGCGCCGCTCGTTGTGGAGGGCGCCCAGGCAATAGAAGGCGGCCACGATCAGGCCGGCGCCGGTGATCGCCGCCCAGGCCAGGCCATAGGGCGCGAGGCCGAGGACGATCGGCTTGTCGCCCTCGAGACGGACGTCGGCCGGCACATGGCCAAGGCCGATCACGAAACCCAGGAGCACAAGGCCGGCGACCACCGCCGGGGCGACGTAGATCGAGCGGTTCTCCCAAAGCTCGCGGCGCAGCGAGAAAAAGAGCGGGCGGGTGGCCCGTGGCGAGGCCGGCGTGACGGCGCGAGCCTCAGGGACGGCTTCCGAAACGATGGTCATGCGGCAATTCCCAGCGCGGGGTCGGCCTTGGGGCCGAGGATGGCGACGAAGAGATCGGCGATGCCAGGCGTGCGCACCTCGCCGACCTCGGCGAGGGGCTCGCGGGCGACGCCGTCAAACAGCAGAACGCCGCGGCCGAACACCGTGCGCTCGTGAATGGGGCCGTAGGCGCGCGCCGCCTCCAGCTTGTCGGGATTGACCAGGACCTCGCAGAACCGCCGGCCGAGCGCCTCGGTGGCGCTCTCCAGAACGATCCGTCCATGATCGATGAAGACGAGGTCGGTGAGGATGTGCTCCACCTCCTCGACCTGGTGGGTGGTGACCACGATGGTGCGGCTGTGGTCGAAATAGTCGTTGAGCAGGGAGTCGTAGAACTGCTTGCGGTACAGCAGGTCGAGCCCCAGGGTCGGCTCGTCGAGGACCAGCAGCCGCGCGTCGATGGCCATGACGAGGGCCAGGTGGAGCTGGGCGACCATGCCCTTGGAAAGCTCGCGCACCCGGCTCGTCCGCTTGATCGTCGTGCGCTTGAGGAAGGCCTCGGCCTTGGCGCGGTCGAACCGTGGATGAACCCCGGCCACGTAGTCGAGGGCCTGGGTGACCTTCATCCACCGGGGCAGCACGGCGACGTCGGCGATGAAGCACACCTCCTCCATCAGGGCCTCGCGCTTGCGCCACGGATCGCGGCCGAGGACCGTGAGCTCGCCTTCGAAAGGGGTGAGGCCGAGGATGGCGTTGAGCGCCGTCGACTTGCCGGCCCCGTTGGGTCCGATCAGGCCGAGGATGCGGCCCTCCTCGACCTTCAGGTCGATGCCGGCCAGGGCGAGGGTGGATCCGTAGCGCTTGGTGAGGCCGCGGGCTTCGATCATCGCCATGGGGTCAGTTCTCCTTGCCGGACCTGGCGGCGGCGAGCAGGTCTTCGGGTTTCAGTTCCAGGCGGCGGATGGTCGCCTCGATGGGCGGCCACTGCTCGGCCAGGAACCGTTCGCGCTCGCCCTTGAGCAGCTTCGTGCGCGCGCCTTGATTGATGAACATGCCCAGTCCTCGCCTTTTCTCGACCAGCTGCTCGTCGACGAGCTGCTGATAGCCCTTGAGCACCGTCAGGGGGTTGACCCGGTAGTCGGCGGCGACGTTGCGCACCGAAGGCAGGGCCTCGCCCTCGCCCAGCACGCCGTCAAGGATCATCGCCACCACGCGGTCGCGCAACTGGCGGTAGATCGGCTGACTGTCGTTCCAATCCGGGTCCATCGTTCCCAGTTGCCTTCGTTTCCGATGTGGTGTTATAGTGAACCACAACACTAAATGCCATGCAAGGCCTTTTTGACGCTCTCGCGGGGTGTATCCTGGTCCGGACCGGCTTTGGGGAGCGAGATGACCACCAACACCATGCCGCGCGCCAGGGCCAAGCCGTGAGCCACGCCCCACCCCTCATCGCCTTCGCCTTGCATATCGGCGGCGGCACGCTGGCGCTGTTCGCCGGCGCGCTCGCCCTTTTCACCCGCAAGGGCGGTCGCGTCCATCGCGCCGCGGGGACGGTGTTCTTCGCCTCCATGCTGGTGATGGCGCTCTTCGCGGCGTGGCTGGCGGTGACGATTCCGGGCCAGATCGTCAATCTGATCATCGCCGTCTTCGCCGCCTATCTGGTGACGACGGCCTGGCTGACGGTCCGGCGCCCAGAAGGCTCGATCGGTGTCGGCGAAAAGCTCGCCCTCGCCGTCGGAGCGCTGCTGAGCGCACCGTTTGTGATCCTTTGCGGCCAGGTGATCCTCGGCCTGCCGCTGATGATCAGGGGCGCGATCCCGATCGAGGGGCCCGTTCGCATCGCCCTGTTCGGCTTCACCGCCTTTCTGGTGATCGCCGCTGTATCCGACGCCAGGGTCGTCCTGGCCGGCGGGATCTCCGGAGCGCCCCGGATCGCCCGCCACCTGTGGCGCATGTGCCTGGGCCTGACCATGGCGACCGGCTCGGCGTTCACCAACGGCCTGCCGCGCCTGCTGCCCGGTCCCATGCATGTGCCGGCGGCGTTCTTCCTGCCGCAGTTCGTCCCCCTGGTCCTGATGGTCTTCTGGCTGATCAAGGTCCGCTTGACACCGTGGCTCCAGCGCTTACCGGCGGTGGCATGATCAAGCTGACCTTCGCCCTCGTCCGCCGGCCCGAATTCACCCGGGAAAGCTTCCAGGCCTATTGGTTCGACCACCACGCGCCGCTGGTGGCGAGCGTGAAGGAGACGCTGCGCATCCGCCGCTATGTCCAGGCCCACAGTCTGCCGGCCGAGGTTTCGGCTGACCTGCGCGCCTCACGCGGCGGTCCGGAGGGCTACGACGGCGTCGCCCAGCTGTGGTGGGACAGCCTCGAGGAGGTCGCCGCCTCCATGGCCGATCCGGCCGGGATCGCGGCGGGCCGTATGCTTCTCGACGACGAGCGCAAGTTTATCGACCTGGCGCGTTCGCCGCTGTGGTGGACGGAAGAGAAGGTGATCTTCTGACGGTCAGGCCGCGCGGGAGAGATGGGACCCTTCGGGCGGGCGCCGGGATCCGCGCTTCACGACCAGACGCTCGTTGAGATCGGCCACCGCGCGGCTGCCGGTGTTCACGCACAGGCCGGGAACCAGGGCATGGACGGCGCAGGCCGCCGACGCCGCCAGCAGGCGCAGCGCGAAGGAGAAGGCGACGCGCTGATGGGCGAAATAGGTCTCGCCCATGGACTTCGGGTGGTCCAGGAACAGGCGGCTGAACATGGGCGGTCCTCCTGAGCGCCCGTGAGACTCTATTGCGTGAGTCGCGAAATTTTCTCCCAAATTGACCCGTTGGGCGGTAAGTTCTTGGGATGAATTCTCGCCCTTCGCCGCCGCCCGACGCCGCCGACCTGCGCATCCTGGCCGTCCTGCAGGACGACGCCTCCCTTTCCATCGGCGAGGTGGCCGCGCGGGTGAACCTGTCGGCGAACGCGTGCTGGCGGCGGATCAAGCGCCTGGAGGAAGACGGCCTCATCCTGCGTCGCGTGGCCCTGCTCGATGCCGAGCGCCTGGGGGCGGCGGTGACCGTGTTCGTCACCCTGCGCGCCGCCGAGCATTCGGAGACCTGGGTCGATGACCTGGCGGCGGTGGTGCGCCGCATTCCCGAGATCGTCGAATTCTACCGGATGAGCGGCGACATCGATTATCTGCTCAAGATCAAGGTCGCCGACATCGCCGCCTACGACGGGGTCTACAAGCGCCTGATCCGCGGCATCCGCCTGTCGGACGTCAGCTCGGCGTTCGCCATGGAGGAGCTCAAGCACACCACGGCCATCCCGCTTCCCGTTGGCTAGGTGGTGGTGGGCGGCGAGGGGTTCGAACCCCCGACCTCCTGGGTGTAAACCAGGCGCTCTGACCAGCTGAGCTAGCCGCCCGCGCGGGCGGCTGTTTACCCTCTCTCCTCCCCCTTCATAAGAGGGAAGTACCAGCGAAGGGCAGGATGACACATCTCGCTGGCGGGTCGCGAGTCGAGCGATCGCGGTCCTTCTCCCCTTGCGGGAGAAGGTGTCGGCGAAGCCGACGGATGAGGGGTCGACGGCTGATTGCCAGCTTCTTCCAGAGACTTGATCGAATAGGCCGGCCAACCCCTCATCCGACCCGCTGCGCGGGCCACCTTCTCCCGCAAGGGGAGAAGGGAACCAGGAGAACCCTCCTAGTGGGTGATCATCAGGCCGCCCTCGACGGTTTCCTCCGGCGCCGTGGCGGGGGCGACGGGGGGCTCGGTTTCCTCGCGCCACTCTATTGGGGTCAGGGCGCCGGTGAGAGCGCGCATCAGGACTTCGTCGACGGTGGCGACCGGGACGATCTCCAGACCCGACTTGACGTTCTCGGGCACCTCGGCGAGGTCCTTGGCGTTCTCGGCCGGGATCAGCACCGTCTTGATCCCCGAGCGCAGGGCCGCCAGGAGCTTCTCCTTGAGGCCGCCGATCGGCAGGACCCGGCCGCGCAGGGTGATCTCGCCGGTCATGGCCAGATCCTTGCGGACCGGCACGCCGGTGAGCACCGAGACGATGGCGACCGCCATGGCCACCCCGGCCGAGGGCCCGTCCTTGGGCGTCGCCCCTTCGGGGACGTGGAGGTGGACGTCGGTGGCCTCGAAAGCGGTGGGCTTGACCCCGAACCTGGTGGCCCGCGAGCGGACGTACGAGGCCGCGGCCGAGACCGATTCCTTCATCACCTCCTTGAGGTTGCCGGTGATCGACATCCGCCCCTTGCCGGGCATCTTCACCGCCTCGATGGTGAGGATGTCGCCGCCGAACTCCGTCCACGCCAGACCGGTGACGATGCCTACCTGGTCCTCCTCGTCGGTGGCCCCGTGGTGGAAGCGGCGCACGCCGGCGTATTTGTCGAGCCGCTCGGGATCGATGACGATCGAGATCAGCTTCTCGCGAGCCATGTCGCGCACGCCCTTGCGGGCGAGGTTGCCGAGCTCGCGCTCGAGCGAGCGGACGCCGGCCTCGCGGGTGTAGTAGCGGATGATGTCGCGAATCGCCTCCTCGGGCACGATCCACTCGCCTTCCTTGAGGCCGTGGTCTTTGGCCAGCTTGGGCAGCAGGTGGCGCTTGGCGATCTCGACCTTCTCGTCCTCGGTGTAGCCGGGGATGCGGATGATCTCCATGCGATCCAGCAGGGGCTGGGGCATGTTGAGCGAGTTGGCGGTGGTGACGAACATCACCTTGGAGAGGTCGTAGTCCAGCTCCAGGTAGTGGTCCTGGAAAGTCGAGTTCTGTTCCGGGTCGAGCACCTCCAGCAGGGCGCTGGTCGGATCGCCCCGCCAGTCGGCGCCCATCTTCTCGATCTCGTCGAGGAGGAAGAAGGTGTTGGTGGTCTTGGCCTTCTTCATCGACTGGATGATCTTGCCGGGCATGGAGCCGATGTAGGTCCGCCGATGACCGCGGATCTCGGCCTCGTCGCGCACGCCGCCGAGGCTAAGGCGCACGAACTCGCGTCCCGTGGCCTTGGCGATCGAGCGGCCGAGCGAGGTCTTGCCGACCCCGGGAGGGCCGACGAGGCACAGGATGGGCCCCTTGAGGGTGCCGGTTCGGGCCTGGACGGCGAGGTGCTCGAGGATGCGTTCCTTGACCTTCTCGAGGCCATAGTGGTCCTCCTCGAGGATCTGTTCGGCGCGTTCCAGGTCGATCGGCTTGATCTTGCTCGAGCCCCAGGGGATCGACAGGACCCAGTCGAGGTAGTTGCGGACGACGGTGGATTCGGCCGACATCGGGCTCATGTTGCGCAGCTTTTTCAGCTCGCTCTCGGCCTTGGTCCTGGCCTCCTTGGACAGCTTGGTTTTCTTGATCCGCTTCTCGAGCTCGATGAGTTCGTCGCGGGCGTCGTCCTGCTCGCCCAGCTCGCGCTGGATCGCCTTCATCTGCTCGTTGAGGTAGTACTCGCGCTGGGTCTTCTCCATCTGCCGCTTGACGCGGTTGCGGATCTTCTTCTCGACCTGCAGGACGCTGATCTCGCCCTCCATCAGGGAGAAAACCTTCTCCAGGCGCTTGCCGACGTTGGCGATCTCGAGGAGCTGCTGGCGGTCGCCGATCTTCACCGCCAGGTGGGCGGCGATGTTATCAGCCAGGGGTCCCGGCTCGGTGATCTGGGGAATGGCGGCCAGGGCCTCGGGAGGGACCTTCTTGTTGAGCTTCACATAGCTCTCGAACTGCTCGATCACCGCCCGCGAGAGGGCCTCGGTCTCGTCCGGCGCGCCGCCTTCCTCGACGATGGGGGCCACGTCGGCTTCGTAGAATTCCTGGCGAGCGGTGTAGCCGCGCACGGCGGCGCGGCCCTTGCCCTCGACGAGCACCTTGACCGTGCCGTCGGGGAGCTTGAGCAGCTGGAGCACCGTCGCCACCACCCCGACGTCAAAGATGTCGGCGGGGGCCGGATCGTCCTGGTCGCGGTCCTTCTGGGTGACGAGCAGGATCTGCTTGTCGGTCTTCATCACCTCCTCGAGGGCGCGCACGGATTTCTCGCGGCCGACGAACAGCGGCACGACCATGTGCGGGAAGACGACGATGTCGCGCAGCGGCAGGACGGGCAGGATTTTCAGATCGAACATGGCTCGGCTCCTGGCCATCGCGTCGGCGTCGCGAACGGCCCCTCATAGGACGATGTAAACCCGATTCTGATGCGTCGCGCGCCTCGCGTCGCGCCGTCGGGAAAAAGCTCCGTCACGCCCAAGAAGCGATCAGGTTCGCAACTTACATGGCGAGGCGCTGAGCGCCGTTCAAGCGAGCGCCGATGCGCCTTGCGACCTAGCCGTCCGTCGGCTGGTACAGCGTGGCGTGGGCGGCGCGCAGGGCGGCCTTGGTGACCTTGCCCATGGCGTTGCGCGGCAGCTCGGCTGCGAAGAGGATCCGGCGCGGCCGCTTGAAGCCGGCGAGGCGGGATTCCAGCGCCGTCGCGATGGCCCCGGCCTCCAGGTCCGGCGTCCCGACCACCACCGCGGTGACAGCCTCGCCGAAGTCGGGATGGGGAAGTCCGATCACCGCGCTCTCGGTCACGCCCGGCAGGGCGTCGATCGCCGCCTCGACCTCGGCCGGATAGACGTTGAGCCCGCCGCTGATGATGAGATCGGTGGAGCGGCCGACCAGCCACAGGTAGGCGTCATCGTCGAGCCGGCCGAGATCGCCGGTCCTGAACCAGCCGTCGGCGGTGAAGGCGGCCGCCGTCTTGGCTTCGTCGCGCCAGTAGCCGGCGCAGACATTGGGCCCCTTGACCTGAACGATGCCGGTCTCCCCGGGCGGGAGCCCGGCCCCGCCCGAATCGTCGACGATCCGCACCGAAACGCCGGGCAGGGCCCGGCCCACCGAGCCCGGCAGGCGCGGGCCCCCGTAGGGGTGGGAGGCATTCATCCCGGTCTCGGTCAGGCCGTAGCGCTCGAGGATCTCGGTTCCGGTGCGGGTCGTCCAGGCGCGATGGGTCTGGGCCAGGAGCGGGGCCGAGCCCGAGACGAAAAGCCGCATGCCGGCCACCGCCTCGCGGGTCAGGCCGGGGTGGTCCAGGAGGCGGGTGTAGAAGGTCGGCACCCCCATCATGGCGGTGGCGTGGGGCATGGCGGCGAGCACGGTCCCGGCGTCGAAGCGCGGCTGGAAGATCATCGCGGCGCCGGCCATCAGGGTCACGTGGGTCGCGATGAAGAGGCCGTGGACATGGTAGATCGGCAGGGCGTGGATGAGGACATCCGAGGCGGTGAAGCGCCAGAGGTCCTTCAGGGTGGCGGCGTTGGAGGCCAGGGCCCGGTGGGTGAGCATGGCTCCCTTGGAGCGCCCGGTGGTGCCGCTGGTGTAGCAGATGGCGGCGAGATCCCCGGCCGCGCGGGGGAGCGTGGCGAAGACCGCCGGAGACCCGGCGGCGAGCCCGGCGAGCGAGCCCTCCCCTTCCTTGCCGAGCGTCTCGATGCGCGCCCGGCCGGCGATGGCGGCCAGGGCCTCGCGCCGCGCCGGATCGCAGACGAACAGGGCCGGCTCGGCGTCGGCGAGGAAATAGCCGACCTCGGTGGGCGTGTAGGCCGGATTGAGGGGCAGGAAGACCGCCCCGGCGCGCACGGCCGCGAGGTAGAGGGCGAGACCCGCGACCGACTTTTCCACCTGGACGGCCACCCGGTTCCCCGGCCCCACGCCGACCGCAACGAGGGCGTTGGCCCAGCCGGCGGTCTCGGCCTCCAAGCCGGCGTAGGTGAGGGTCTCGTCGCCGACCACGATCGCCGGCGCGTCCGCACCGCCGGTGGCGAACAACCGGTCGAAAAGGTGGTTCACGCCGAGGCGGCGCCGCTCTTCTTCTCGGCGTAGATCATCAGGGGCTGGCCGCGGCCTTCGACGACCTCGGCGTTGACGACCACCTCCTCCACACCCTGCAGGGTGGGTAGGTCGAACATGGTCTCCAGGAGGATGGCCTCGAGGATCGAGCGCAGGCCGCGGGCCCCGGTCTTGCGGGCGATGGCCTTGCGGGCCACGGCCTTGAGGGCGTCCTCGGTGAACGCGAGGCCGACGTTCTCCATGTCGAACAGGCGCTGGTACTGTTTGACCAGGGCGTTCTTCGGCTCGGTGAGGATCTTGACGAGGGCCCCCTCGTCGAGATCGTCGAGGGTGGCGATCACCGGCAGGCGGCCGATGAATTCGGGGATCAGGCCGAAGCGCTGAAGATCGTCCGGCTCGACCTGGCGGAGGATCTCGCCGGTGCGCCGGTCGTCGGGATCGGAGACCTTGGCCGAGAAGCCGATCGAGGTGCCCTTGCCGCGGCTGGAGATGATCTTCTCCAGGCCCGAAAAGGCCCCGCCGCAGATGAACAGCATGTTGGTGGTGTCCACCTGCAGGAACTCCTGCTGGGGATGCTTGCGGCCGCCCTGCGGGGGCACGGAGGCGACGGTGCCCTCCATGATCTTCAGGAGCGCCTGCTGCACGCCCTCGCCGGAGACGTCGCGGGTGATCGAGGGGTTGTCGGACTTGCGGCTGATCTTGTCGACCTCGTCGATGTAGACGATGCCGCGCTGCGCCCGCTCGACGTTGTAGTCGGCCGCCTGGAGCAGCTTGAGAATGATGTTTTCCACATCCTCGCCGACGTAGCCCGCCTCGGTGAGGGTGG
>DASXIE010000292.1:0-12997 GCA_036498165.1 Caulobacteraceae bacterium | reverse complement strand
GGGCCGGAACTAACAGCCGCTTGGCCAGATCCCCGCCGGCCCCGAAGATCACCAGGGTGCAGGCCGGCGCGGCCTTGGCGCTCATTGGCCTTTTTGTTCGACGTGGCCGCCGAAACCGTAGCGCATGGCCGAAAGCAGTTTCTCGCCGAAGGTGTGGCGCTCACGCGAGCGGAACCGGGCGTAGAGCGCTGCGGTGAGGACATGGGCGGGGACCGCTTCTTCCACCGCCGCGTCGACGGTCCAGCGTCCCTCCCCGCTGTCGGCGACGACGCCGCTGAATTCATCAAGCGTGGGGTGGTCGGCCAGGGCCTGGGCGGAGAGATCGAGCAGCCAGGATGAAATCACGCTGCCGCGCCGCCAGACCTCAGCGACGTCGGGAAGATTGAGCCCATAACGCTCGGCCTCGGGGATTTCCTCGCCGCCCTTGCCTCTTAGGATATCCATGCCTTCGGCGTAGGCCTGCATCAGGCCGTATTCGATGCCATTGTGGACCATCTTGACGAAATGGCCCGCGCCCACGGGCCCGGCATGGATATAGCCGCTCTCTGCGCGCGGATCGGCATTGGCGGGGCGCCGGGTTCGCGGAATGACGCCAAGGCCCGGCGCCAGGGTGGCGAAGATCGGATCGAGCCGCCTGACCGGTTCCTCCTCGCCGCCGATCATCATGCAGTAACCGCGTTCCAGGCCCCAGACTCCGCCGGACGTGCCGACATCGACATAGGTGAGGCCCTTGTCCTTCAGCGCCTTGGCCCGCCGGACGTCGTCCCGGTAGAAGGTGTTGCCGCCGTCGATGACCGTGTCGCCGGCTTTCATGAGTTCGCCCAGCTTGGCGACGGTCTCCTCCGTCGGACCCCCAGCCGGGAGCATGACCCAGGCGGCGCGCGGGGCGTCCAGCTTGCCGACCAGATCGGCCAGATCGTTCGCTCCCGTGGCGCCCTCGGCGACCAGGTCCTGGATCGGCTTGGGATTGCGGTTCCAGACCACGCACTGATGGCCGCCCCTCATCAGCCGGCGGGCGATGTTGGCGCCCATCCGGCCAAGTCCGATCACACCTAGCTGCATGGTCCGCTCCGTCTAAGGTCTCATGAAAGCGCGCGCTCGACGGCCTCGCCGAGTAGCTTCAGTCCCCCTTCGACATCATGCCCAAGATCGATGCGCAGCACTCGCCGGCCGCGCTCATCAAGCACCGCCATGTCGCCCAGCGCCTGGGCCGCCTCGACCTTGCCGAAACTGATCTTGCGGCCCGGAATGGCCAGGTCGGCGACCGGGCTGGCGGTGATCTCCAGGAAGACCCCGCTGTTAGGGCCGCCCTTGTAGGCTTGGCCGGTGGAGTGGAGGAACCGGGGCCCGAATCCCAGCACCGTCGCGCACCCGGTGGCGTCGCGGATGCGCCCGCGCATGGCCTCCAGCGGCGAGGCGTGTACGGGTTCGCGGTCCAGCCACGCCAGGAGGCCGACATAGTCGCCGGCTTTGGCGCCGCGCAAATGGGCGCGCAGGCAGGCGTCGACGCTCAGACTTTCCCCGGCGGCGCACGGCGCCTTGCCATCGGCGAACACCGCCAGTCCGCCGTCCTCGACCAGCGGTCTTGGCGCCTCGGCATGGCCCGATTTCTCGTAAGCGTCGGTAAGTTCGCGGGCCTTGACCTTGCTGGCCTCGACGTCGGGCTGGTCGAAGGGATTGATGCCGATCACCGCGCCGGCCACCGCCACGGCGATTTCCCAGCGGAAGAATTCCTGCGGCAGGCTTTCGCGGCCGCGAAGGGTGATCCGGGCCACCGGATGGCCGGCCGCCGCCAGGGCCGCCGCCAGGCGCTCGAGCTCGGCGGCGTCGTCGCCATCGAGTTTCAGGCAGGCGAAGACCCGGTCCTCCCCGTAGTCGTCGGCGGCGCCGAGCGGCTCACCGTCCACCGGGATGAGTCCCAGGCCATGCTTGCCGGTGGATTCGGCCAGGAGTTGCTCGAGCCACGCGCCCAGCGGGGCGGCGCCGGGCGTGGCGATGAAGGTCACCTTGTCGCGCCCGGCCTTGGCGGCGAGGCCGAGCATCAGACCAAGCTGGAAGCCCGGATTGGCGGCCGGCGGGGCGCTGGCCCCGCACGAGCGGGCCATGGCCCTGGCGCTTTCCAGCAAGGCGGCGATGTCGAGGCCAATGACCGCGGCCGGGACCATGCCGAAGTTGGAGAGCACCGAATAGCGCCCGCCGATGGCCGGATCGCCGTGGAAGACCTGGGCGAAGCCGTCGGCGCCGGCGGCCTTCTCCAGGTTCGAGCCCGGATCGGTGACGGCGATGAAGCGCGTGCCGGCCTTATCGGCCCCAACCGCCCCCTTCACCTTGTCGTAGAAATAGCGGTGCAGGATGTCCGGCTCGAGGGTCGATCCGGATTTGCTGGAAACGATGAACAGGGTCTTCGACAGATCGACGGCGGCCTCGATGCGGCCGATCTGGTCCGGATCGGTGGAATCGAGCACCAGCAGCTCTGGGTGGCCGGCGGCCGGGCCGAAAACCGACGCCAGAACCTCGGGGCCGAGGCTCGAGCCGCCCATTCCGAGCAGCACGGCGTGGGTATATCCGGCCGCCTTCACCTCGCCGGCGAGGGACTTCAGAGCCGCCGTATCGACGGTGGCGGCGGGATCGAGCCAGCCCAGCCAGCGGTCCTCGTCGGCGCCGGTCCACAGGCTGGCGTCCTTTCCCCACAGCCGCCGCGTCCAGCCTTCGCTGGCCGCCTTCTTGGCCGCCGCGTCGAACTGATCCTGCAAAGGCTTGGCCATCGTCAAGGTCTGGCCGTTGAGCGCCTTACCCAGGATCTTGGCCCGCTTGGCGGCCACCGCCGCCAGCAGGCCGTCGAAGGCCTCGGCGAACTTGGCCACCCCGTCGGTGACCAGCGTGTCGGTGACGCCATTGAGGTCGAGGCCCAGCTTGTCGGCCTTGGCCAGAATCTCGCGCGCCCCGGCCACGTTGTCCGTCAGGCTGTCGCTCACCTTGCCGTGGCCGCGGAAGGCGTCGAGGGTTTTCGGCGGCATGGTGTTGATGGTGTCGCGGCCGATGAGGGTTTCGACATAGAGGACGTCGGAATAGGCTGGGTCCTTGGTCCCGGTGGAAGCCCACAGAAGCCGCTGCGGCGCCGCGCCGGCGTCGGCCAGGGCTCTCCACCGGGGGGCGGCGATCATCTCCAGATAGTGCTGGTAGGCGACCTTGGCGTTGGCGATGGCGACCTTGCCGCGCAGGCTCTTCAGCTCACCGGCCTCGGACTCGCTCGCCCTTGTGCCCTTGGCGTCGATGGCCCTGTCGATGAGACCGTCGATCCGGCTGACGAAAAAGCTGGCGACGCCGTGCACCTTGGAAACATCGCCGCCGGCCGCCTTCAAGGCCTCGAGCCCCGCCGTATGCGCCTCAGCCACCGCCAGATAGGCCTCGATGGCGAAGAGCAGGGTGACATTGATATTGATCCCCTCGCCGATCAGGGCCTGGATGGCCGGGACGCCGGGCCCGGTGCCGGGCACTTTGATCATCAGGTTCGGCCGATCGACGGCCCGCCACAGACGCCGCGCCTCGCTAATGGTCGCCTCGGTGTCCATGGCGAGATACGGCGAGACTTCGAGGCTGACATAGCCGTCGGCCCCGCCGAGCCTCTCCCAGGTCGGCCGGAAGATGTCGGCGGCGCGCTGGATGTCGGCGATGGCCAGCTTCTCGTAAAGCCCCATGATCTCGGCATCGCCCTGGCGCAAGATCTCCGAGAGGGCCCCGTCGTAGGCGTCGCCGCCGCCGATCGCCTGTTCGAAGATCGAGGGGTTGGATGTCTCCCCCGTGAGGCCGTCCTCGTCGATCAGGCGCTTCAGTTCGCCATCGTCGAGGATCTTGCGGTGCAGGTAGTCCAGCCACACCGCCTGGCCGGCGTCGGAGAGGGCGCGCAGCGGATTGCTCATCGGCCGGCCTTGTCCAGCTGGCGGCGCGCCGCGGCGAGGACCGCGTCGGCGGTGAAGCCGAAGTTGCGCATCAAATCGTCGATGGGGGCCGAGGCCCCGAAGCTCCGCATGGCGATGATCTCTCCCTCCGGTCCGGCGTAGCGGTCCCAGCCAAGCGGCGCGGCGGCCTCGACGGTAACCCGGGCGGCGACCGAAGGCGGAAGGACCTTGTTCCGATACGCCAAGTCCTGGGCCTCGAAAAGTTCGAAGCTTGGCAGCGAGACCACCCGTGCGGCCACGCCCTCGGTGGCGAGCTTTTCATAGGCCTCGACGCACAGGGAAACCTCGCTGCCGGTGGCGATGAGGATCACCTCCGGCGTGGCGTTCTCGTCACCGGCCAGCACATAGCCGCCGCGGGCCAGACCCGCCGCCGGGGCATATCGGGTCCGATCGAAAGTCGGCATGGCCTGTCGGGAGAGCACGAGGCAAGAGGGCCCGGCGGAATCCTCGAGGATCGCCCGCCACGCCTCAGCCGTCTCGTTGGCGTCGCCGGGGCGCCAGACCCGCAGGCGCGGAATGGCCCGCAGCGCCGCCAGCTGCTCGATCGGCTGGTGGGTGGGCCCGTCTTGGCCCAGGCCGATGGAGTCATGGCTGAATACGAAGGCGACCGGCGCCTCCATCAGTGCCGCCAGGCGGGTCGGGGGACGCATGTAGTCGCTGAAGATCAGGAAGGTGCCGGTGTAGGGGCGCAGCCCCGTCAGCGCCATGCCGTTGGCGATCGCGCCCATGGCGTGCTCGCGGACCCCGAAGTGCATGTTGCGCCCGCCAAGGCGGCCGGGCTCGAGGTCTCCCGCCCCGTCGAATTCCAGCCTCGTCTTGGTCGAGGGCGACAGATCGGCCGAGCCGCCGATCAGCCACGGGACCCGCTTGGCGATGGCGTTGAGCACCTTGCCGGAGGCTTCGCGAGTGGCCACGCCCTTGGCGTCGGCCGGGAAGGTCGGGATGTCGGCGTCCCAGCCGTCCGGCAAGGCGCGGCGGGCCATGGCGGAAAGCTCGGCGGCGAGGCCCGGCTCCTCCGCGCCAAAGGCGTTGAAGGCCTCGCGCCATGCCTTGGCCTCCTGGCCGATCCGCTCGCTCATCGCCTCGCCCAGTCGCTCGCCGGCCCCGGGCGGAATCAGGAACTGGGCGTCCGGCGGCCAGCCGTAGGCCTCCTTGGTCAGCTTGACCTCTTCCTCGCCCAGCGGATCGCTGTGGATCTTCGAGGTGCCCTGCTTGTGCGGCGAGCCGTAGCCGATGACCGACTTGACGACGATGAGGCTTGGCCGGTCGTCGGTTATCAGGAAGCTGTCCAGGGCGCGGGCGACAGCCTCGCAGTCGTTGGCGTCGTCGACCACGAAGGTCGCCCAGCCATAGCCGCGGAACCGCTCGGCCACGTCCTCGTCGAAGGCCAGTTCGGTGTGACCCTCGATGGTCACTGTGTTGTCGTCCCAGATCCAGCACAGGTTGGAGAGGCGCAGGTGGCCGGCGATGGAGGCCGCCTCGCTCGCCACCCCCTCCATCATGTCGCCGTCGCTGCACAGGGCATAGACGTTGAAATCGAAGAGCTTCGTCTTCCCGCGGTTGTAACGCTCGCCGAGCCATCGCGAGGCGATGGCCATGCCGACGCTGTTGCCGGCGCCTTGGCCGAGCGGCCCGGTGGTCGTCTCGACCCCGGTGGCCAGGCCATATTCCGGATGTCCGGCGCAGTTTCCGCCGAACTGGCGGAAATGCTTGATGTCGTTGAGCGTGATCGCCGGGCGGTCTTCCACCTTGCCCTCGCGTGAGGCGGCCCGCACCCCGGCCAGGTGGATCAGGGAATAGAGCAGCATCGAGGCGTGGCCGGCCGAGAGCACGAAGCGGTCGCGGTTGGGCCACAGGGGGTCGGCCGGGTCGTAGCGCAGGAACCGCTTCCACAAGGTGTAGGCGACCGGGGCCATGCCCATCGGGGCGCCGGCGTGGCCCGACTTGGCCTTCTCCACCGCGTCGATGGCGAGGGTGCGGATGGTGTCGATGACCGTCAGGTCGGGATCGGTGAGTCGCGGCCGTGGCTGGGCCAGGGCGCCCTCGGTAGTCGTCATGATGGCATGCTCCGTGGCCGCGCCCCCGTCTGCGCTTCAGGTGCGCCGCCTCATGGGGCCAACGGTTCGCGGCGAGCCCGGTTCCTTCGCCGTCAGTGGGCCGCTTCCCAGTTGAGGGCGGCGCGGGCTTCGACCTTTAAGGGGACGGTGAAGCTCACCGCAGGAAGGGCGGCGTTCTCCATCACCTCGCAGGCGATGCGGCGCACCGCCTCGGCCTCGGCCTCCGGCGCCTCGAAGACCAGTTCGTCGTGGACCTGCAGCAGCATCCGCGCCTTCAGCCCGGCGGCCGCCAGCGCACCTGGCATGCGGATCATCGCCCGGCGCATGACGTCGGCCGCCGCCCCCTGGATCGGGGCGTTGATCGCCGCCCGCTCGGCGAACTGGCGGTCGCCCACCGATTTGGAGCGGATCATCGGAATGTTGACCTTGCGGCCGAACACGGTGGTCACGAACCCCTGCTCGCGAACCAGGGCGCGGGTGGCGTCCATGTAGGCGCGGATGCCGGGGAAGCGCTCGAAGTAGGTGCGGATATAGGCCCCCGCTTCATCCTGGGGGATGCCGAGCTGGTTGGCCAGGCCGAAGGCGGAGATGCCGTAGACAATGCCGAAATTGATCGCCTTGGCCCGCCGCCGGGTCTCGGCCGGCATGCCCTCGATGGGCACAGCGAACATCTCCGAGGCGGTCATGGCGTGGATGTCGAGGCCATCCTGAAAGGCCCGCTTGAGCTGGGGAATGTCGCCAATGTGGGCCAGGAGGCGCAGCTCGATCTGGCTGTAGTCGGCGCTGACCAGGAGATGGCCGGGTTCGGCGATGAAGGCGGCGCGGATCTTGCGCCCTTCCTCGGTGCGGATGGGGATGTTCTGCAGGTTGGGATCGGACGAGCTCAGACGCCCGGTCGTCGTCGAGGCCAGGGCGAAGGAGGTATGCACCCGCCCGGTCCCCTCGTGCACGGCCACGGCCAGGGCGTCGGTATAGGTGCCCTTGAGCTTGGCGAGCTGCCGCCAGTCCAGGAGGACGCGGGGCAGACCGTGGCCCTTGGCGGCGAGATCCTCGAGAACCCCGGCGTCGGTGCTCCACACCCCTGTGGCCGTCCGCTTGCCGCCGGCCAGGCCCATGTCGGTGAACAGCACATCGCCGATCTGCTTGGGACTGCCGAGGTTGAACGGCCGCCCGGCCAATCCTTGCGCCTCACTCTCCAGCTCGGCCATGCGCAGGGAGAACTCGTGGCTCAGCCGGCGCAGGCGGTCCGGGTCGACGCGCACGCCGGCGCACTCCATGTCGGCCAACACTGCCGGCAGGGGCCGCTCGAGGGTCTCGTAGACGGTCAAAAGGCCCTCGCGCGCCAGGCGCGGGCGTAGCCGCTCATAGAGCCGCAAGGTGACGTCGGCGTCCTCGGCGGCGTAGCAGGTGGCCGGATGGAGGGCCACGTGCTTGAAGCTCATCTGGGCCTTGCCGGTCCCGGCGACGGTCTTGAAGGCGATGGGCTGGTGGCCGAGCCACAGGGCCGAAAGCTCGTCCATGCCGTGGCCATGGAGTCCGGCCTCCAGCACGTATGAGATCAGCATTGTGTCCTCGACCGGGGTCACCCTGACGCCGTAGCGGGAGAGGACGGCCAGGTCGTACTTGGCGTTCTGGGCCACCTTGAGGACGGTGGGGTCCTCCAGGAGCGGCTTGAGGCGGGCGATCACCTCATCGAGCGGAATCTGGGCCAGATCGGCGCCGATCTCCAGCGCCAGGCCCTCGGCCTCCTCGTGGCCGACGGGGATGTAGCAGGCCTCGCCGGGGGCCACTGCGAGGGAGATTCCCACCAGGCCGGCGTTGGCCGAGGAGAGGGCGTCGGTCTCGGTGTCGAAGGCCACCGTTCCCACCGCCTCGGCTCGGGCGATCCAGGCGTCGAGGGTCGGAAGATCGCGCACGCAGACATAGGCCTCGACATCGATCGAAGCGGCCGTGTCGGGAACCTTGACCGGCGGTGGCGGCGTCGCGCCGGCCTCGCCCAGCCGCCTGGCGAGAGTGCGGAACTCCATGGTCTCCAGGAAGGCGGCCAGGGTCGCCGGATCGGGCGGGGCCACCGCCAGATCATCGAGCGGGGCGGGCATCGGCGTGTCGCAATCCAGCGTCACCAGTTGGTGCGAGAGGCGGATTTGGTCGGCGAAGTCGATCAGGGTCTGGCGCCGCTTGTCCTGCTTGATCTCGCCGGCCCGGGCCAGGAGGCTCTCGAGGTCGCCGTATTCATTGATCAGGGCCGAGGCCGTCTTGATGCCTATGCCCGGAGCGCCGGGCACATTGTCCACCGAATCCCCGCACAGGGCCTGGACGTCGGTCACCTTCTCCGGCGGCACGCCGAACTTCTCCATCACCTCGGCGTGGCCGATGCGCAGATTCTTCATGGTGTCGAGCATGGAGACCCGGTCGCCGACCAGTTGCATCAGGTCCTTGTCGGAGGAGACGATCACCACCTCGCCGCCGAAATCGCGGGCGTGGCAGCAATAGGCGGCGATGAGGTCGTCGGCCTCATAGCCGGGAATTTCCAGGCACGAGACGCCGAAGGCCTTGGTCGCCTCGCGGACCAGGGCGAACTGCGGCACCAAGTCATCTGGCGCCGGCGGCCGATGGGCCTTGTAATCGGGGTACAGTTGGTTGCGGAACGTTTTTTCGGAATGATCGAACACCACCGCCAGATGAGTCGGCGCGTCGGGCGACGCCCGCATATCGAGCAGCAGTTTCCACAACATGTTGCAGAAGCCCTGCACCGCACCCACCGGCAGACCGTCCGACTTGCGCGTCAGAGGGGGCAGGGCATGGTAGGCGCGGAAAATGAAACCCGAGCCGTCGACCAGGTAGAGACGTACGGCGGGACCGTCTTCGGTAAGGGCGCGGGCGGGCGCGACCGGGGGCTCGGCAAGCGTATCGGACATGGATTGAAGGATAGGGCGCGAGAACCGCGAGGTCATCAGGCTTTGCGGCGGTTGCTGGAAGGTTTCCGAGCCGCCTGAGTGCGGCCGGGCGAGAGGATTGTGCGATGTTCGTTTCTCTGATGGCGGCGGCCGCCCTGGCGGCCAGCGCTCCGGTCCAGCCGCCTCCGGCCGCCTCGCCAAGCGCGGTCCCGGCCAATCTGCCGCCACCGCCGGCCAATCTCCTGCCGGTGAGCGGCGAGCGGTCTTTCCTCTTCCTCGACCGGCCGAGCCCCAACGCCCTGGCCGCGGCCTATCCCAAGGGGCCCGCGTCGGTGGGAATGAGCGGCCGCGCCGTCATCCACTGCGCGGTCAACGCCGCCGCCTGGCTGACCAGATGCCAGGCCGCCGAGGAGTTGCCGGCCGGAGTGGGTTTCGGACCGGCCGCCGCCAGCCTCGGGCGCTATTTCCGCCTCGATCCGGCCAGCGAGGCGGCCAAGGGCCCGTTCATCGATGTGCCGATCACCTTCGCCATGTCCAACCTGGAATCGGAGGTGCTCGTCGATGGCCCGTGGCTGGCGGCCCCGACCTTCTCGCAGGTGGCCGCGGCCTATCCCGAGATCGGCGGCGGCGTCGCCGGGGTGGTCGTCCTCCACTGCGGCCTCGACCATGACGGGCGCCTCAGAGCCTGCAAGACGCTCTACGCCAAGCCGTCCGACCGCGAATTTGACACTGCCGCCCTCAAGCTCAGCCGCTTCTTCCGCATGAAGCTCGATCCGGCCTGGCTCAAGGGCGGCCAATCCATCGCCACCAACGTCACCCTACGCCTGGCCGCGCCATTCGGCGACGAGGCCAAGGAGAAAAAGATCGCCGCGCCTTCATGGCTCAGCGGTCTCGATCCGACGGCGATCGGCAAGATGTTCCCCTCGCAGGCGACCGCCAAGGGCGTGACCAGCGGCCTCGGCTACGCCGATTGCGTGGTGGGTGCCGACGGCTCTCTCACCGATTGCCATCCGGCCCCCGGCGAGCCGGCCGATCTGGGATTTTCGGAAGCGGCGGCCAAGGCGGCCCCGGCCATGCGGCTCAGTCCGTGGACCGAGAATGGGGGCCCGGTGGATGGGGCGGCCGTCCGCGTCCCCATCCGCTTTGTCCAGGCCGCGAAATAGCCGCGGGACCTTGGGCCCCCCACGCTAAAGATCAGCCGGGAGGGGGACGACGCTCCGGACGCGGCCTGGCGTGGGCCATGCCGTGCATGTGGTTGAAGCCCGGGGCCGGCTCGCGGCGGAAGTGGGTGGCGTCGCCGCGGCGCCAGTCGTCGCTGTCGCCGGTGCGGTAGAAAAACACGCCGCCATTCCAGTAGCCGTCATATATCGGCCCGTAATAGCCGTCGTAGTAGCCGTCGTATTCGATATCGGCCGCCGGCCCGTAATAGGGACCCGGACCTGGGCCATAGACGCCGACGCCATAGTCGGCGCAGCCGGCCATGATCACGGCCGCCGCCCCCGCGAACATCAAGTGTCTGATTTTCATGATACTCCACTCCTTGGCGCATTATCTCTCGCGGCAAGGTAACGCTGAGGCGGCGTCAAAGGATGCAGTGGGCTAGTGCCCGCCGGGGCCTTCGTAGACGCCGGGGGCGAGGCGTTCGTCCTCGCGCCGCTCGTCGCCCTTGGCGAGGACGAAGCGTCGATCGCAATAGCCGCACTCGACGAAATCGGCCTCCCCCATCTCCAGCCACACCCGCGGATGGCCAAGAGCGCCGCCCACCCCGTCGCAGGCGACCCGCCGGACGCTGACGGTGATGACCTCGGGGGCGTCGAAAGAGGGAGCGTCGGCGGGCAAGCTCGAGCCTTTCCATGCGCATCCGGCTTGGCGGCGGCCGGCGCGCAGCCTAGGTATGAGTCGCCGCCCGCTCCGTCAATCGGCGCCCCTGGTCCGAAAGCCGCCTCGAACGCCCTCCATGACCCTTCCCGACCATGCCGTCGAGGCGCGCGGCCTCTTCAAGACCTATCCCCCCACCCGCGCCACCTTGGCGGTAACGGCTCTGAAGGGCGTCGATCTTACCATCCCGCGCGGCTCGATCTTCGGCCTTCTGGGCCCCAACGGGGCCGGCAAGTCGACCTTCATCAACATCCTCTCGGGGATGACGAAGAAGACCAGCGGGAGCGTGTCCATCTGGGGCCGCGACATCGATGAGCGGCCGCGCGACGCCCGCGGGGCGATCGGGGTGGTGCCCCAGGAGATCGCCGCCGATCCTTTCTTCACCCCGCGCGAGTCCCTGGAGGTCCAGGCCGGCCTTTACGGGGTGCCCAAACATGAGCGGCGCAGCATGGAAATCCTCGCCGCCGTCGGCCTCGCCGACAAGGCCGACGCCTATGTCCGCCAGCTGAGCGGCGGCATGAAGCGGCGCCTGATGGTCGCCAAGGCCATGGTCCACAACCCGCCGGTGCTCATCCTCGACGAGCCGACGGCCGGGGTCGACGTCGAGCTGCGCCGCCAGCTGTGGGCCTATGTCGTCCAGCTCAACCGCCAGGGGGTGACCATCGTCCTGACCACCCACTATCTCGAGGAGGCCGAGGAGCTGTGCGACACCATCGCCATCGTCAACCACGGCCTGGTGGTGGCGTGCGAGCCGACCGCCCTGCTACTGCGCCGCCTCGACAGCCGCACAGTTGTGGTGACCCCGGAGGCGCCGCTGGCCGCCCCGCCCGACCTCGCCCCCTTCGAGGCCCGCCTGCGCGGCAACGGCGATCTGGCCGTCACCTTCAAGAAGGAGGCCGCCGGCGTCGAGCAGGTGATCGCGGCGGTGCGCGCCGCCGGCGTGCCGATCAAGGATCTGCGCACCGAGGACCCCGATCTCGAGGACGTCTTCGTCGCCCTCACCTACGGCGCGGTGGCGGCCTGAGCGATGAGGAGGGGGGCCATCATCACCATCGTCGCCCTGGCGCTTGCGGGAGCGGCGCGGGCCAACGACACCCAGGCGGTGCTGAAGGCAGGGGGGCTGAAGTTCGAGAAGAGCGCTGCGGTGCGCATCGAGCGCGAGGACCTGACCATCGCGCCTGACGGCATCCGCGTGCGCTACGTGTTCCGCAACCTCACCGCCGCGCCGGTGACGACCTTGATCGCCTTTCCCCTCCCCGAACTGGACGTGGGCGATCTCTCCGAGACGCCGCACACCTTCCATTTCAACGGCCGCGATGGCGATGTGGTCGACTTCCGCCTCACCGTGAACGGCCGGCCCGTGGCCGCGACGCTGGAGGCGCGGGCGGTGAACTACAAGGGCCGCGACATCACCGACACGTTGAGCACCCTCCACATCCCGCTGGTCGGGGCGCGATCCGACGAGGAGACGCTCGACGCCCTGGCGGCGCTGAAGCCGGCCGCCGTCAAGCGCCTGGTGGCCGTCGACGGGGCCTATCCCGACGAGTGGGTGGGCTCGGATTCCATCAAGCATCCCAAATGGATCGTGCGGTCCGCCTACCACTGGCGCCAGACGTTCCCGGCCGGCGCCACCACCGTCATCGAGCACCGCTACCGCCCGGTGATGGGCGAGGTGATGTTCGAGAAATTCGCCGACCTGTTGCCCGACAACGCCCTGGGAGCGCTGGGAACCTGGCCCGAGGAGCATCGCTCGTGGTGCGCCACGGCCAAGAGCGTCGACGCCTACACGGCCGGGCGGGACGAGGATCAGGCGAACGTCCAGTGGGTGGAGTATGTGCTCAAGACGGGGGCCAACTGGGCCGGGCCGATCGGCGCTTTCCACCTGACGATCGCGCCGGGGGCCAAGTCGGCCGCCTTCACCTGTCCGATCAAGGGCCTGACGCTGCGCAAGGTCGGACGCGACCTCGTCGCCGACCGCACGGCCTTCACCCCGACGGCGGACATCGCGGTGATGTTCCTCACCGACGCCGGCCCCGCTAAGCACTAGGCCCCCTTGCGGAAGTGGTCGTGGATGCGTTGGGCCAGCGGGGCGCTGACGCCCTCCACCTTCAGCAGATCGTCGACGGAGGCCCGGCTCACCCCGCGGGCCGAACCGAAGGCGTGCAGAAGGGCCCGCTTGCGGCCCGGTCCCACCCCCTCGATCTCG
>DASXIE010000291.1:0-4986 GCA_036498165.1 Caulobacteraceae bacterium | reverse complement strand
CCGGCGTCGCCCCATCGCTTCCCCTCCCGGCCGGCCAGGAAGAGCCACAGCCAGACGAGATTGAAGGCCAGGTGGGCCGTCCAGGCATAGGGCGTCATCGCCGTGATGAGGAACTGGCTGGAGGTGGCCAGCAGCAGGGCCGCCACGAGGGCGAGGTGCGGCCGCTGCGGCCACAGGCGCCGGGCCACGCCGAACACCGCGACGATCGAGATCGCCGCCAGCAGCGGGTTGACGAGGGACTGGGCGCCGAGAACCTGTCCCAGGGCCCTCAGCGCCGCGTTGACCGGCAGATAGGCCGAAGCCCAGCGATCGTGTCCGGGAGTATCGAACAGGAATGTCGGGGCCAGGGCGTGGGTGTAGTCGCGCCACGCCGGCGCCACCGGCGCCAGCAGGTCGCCGTGGGCGAAAATGGCCGCGTCGAAATTGGCCATCAGCTCGTCGGCCGAGAGCGGATAGTCTGAAAACACCAGCCGGCAGCCGGCCCAGGCGATAAGGGCGCAAAGGCCGGCGATGGCCAGGGCGAGAAGCCACCCTGGCCGCCTCTTTTCGATAAGCCGCGCAACCGCGCCAACCTCTGGCGCGGCCGGCCGCGGACCCGACGTCTCGAGCCGAACCGCGCCCCAGAGCGCCACCCCCGCCAGCACCGTGATCAGCACGACCGCCGGCAGGTCCTGCCACAGGAACAGAACCGCGGCGATGTCGATCGGGGCGATGCCGAACGGGGCGGGCAGGAATGTGAGCAAGGCGGCGGCGGCGAAGCCGACCGCCATCACCCACCAGGCCCGCCAAAGCCGCGACATCTCCGAGCCCATGTAGGTCCTACTCCAGGAGTTGGCGAACCCTCTCGCGTCGATTGACGGCTCACCCCGCCGGGGTCGCCTCGCCGTCGGCGGTGGCGGTCAGGCGGCGGGGCACCAGCATCAGCACCGGCAGGATCAGGGCGTAGACCACGGTGATGGCGATCACGCAGGCGTTGAAGTTGTGGAAGTGGTCGTAGAGCCAGGTGCCCAGCACGTCGCCGAACCGCGTGGCGATGTAGAAGAGCGACCACCACATCATCAGCACCGCCCCCTGCAGGCCGGGCGGGCACGAACGGATGACGAGGTCGAGATAGGCGGCGCTGTTCACCCCGCCCAGGAAGCCGATCAGGGCGGCGGCGGCGAACGACTGGCCCACGTCATGGATGAAGGCCAGGGGGATCATCTGCGGCACGGCTACCAGGGTGCTCCAGAACAGGATCGTGCGCAGGGGGAAGCGCTGGCACAGCCAGCCGAACAGCAGGAAGGTGGGGATGAAGCCGGCCACGAAGATGGCGCTCCATTCGCCCCACTGGCCGTCGGTGGCATGCAGGCTGTTCTGCAGGAAATACTGCAGCGGCGTCGAGGAGCCGGGGGCGAAGCTCCACAGCAGCCAGACGGTCAGGGCCGGATAGATCGGCCAGTGGCGGATGAGGCGCCTGAAGTCGTCGCCGCGCCGCGCCCCGGCCGGGCGCTCGACGGCCAGGTTGTCGTAGACGGCGGCCGGGCGCCACAGGCCATAGAGGGCCACGGCGGCCATGATCGCCGCCCCGACCAGGAACAGGGTCCGCGCCGCCAGGGCGGCGTTTTCCCCCTCCAGCATCTGGCTCAGCGCCCCGCCGAGGAAATAGGCGGTCAGCACCGGCAGATAGAGGAAGACGCTCCACGCGGAGGCGATGCGCCCGCTCATCATGTGCTGCTGGCCGAGCGCCGAGGTCAGCCCGTTCTGGGCGCTCCACACGAACAGGAAGGCGCAGGTCGAGAGCACCATCGCCGCCAGCAGCACCCCATAGGTGATCGGGCTGAAGGCGAAGACCACGTACAGGGCGCTGGTCGCCGCTCCGAAGACGACCAGGAAACCGCGGTCGCGCATGCCCAGGGGGTTGAAGGTGTCGCGGGCGAAGCCGAACACGAAGGCGAGATAGAGCGGGATCGCCGCGACGAGCCGGAACAGCGCCGCCTGATGGGCCGCCAGATGCAGGCGGTTCTTCAGGAAGAAGGTGACCGGCACCTCGATGAGGCCGCCGTTGGGGTTGCCGAACCCCAAGAGGATGATCAGCACCCCGACATAGGCGTAGATCTTCAGGCGGGTGGCGCTGGCGAGGGCCGTCGGAGCCGCCGTGGTCATGGCCCTTCGTCCCCTGCGTCGGGCGGCGGCGTCAAGGCCCCCCTAGTACCCCGCGCCGATCCTCCCCAGGGCCGCGCGCATGTCTTTCAGGCGACGGTCGATTTCGGCCATGGTGCGGTTGAGCGCCCCCTCGTCGGCCCGCCAGACCTGGAGAATGCGGGCCCACACCATCGTCATCGCCGCCAGGCGCGGGGCGGTGGCCTCGACCCCGGCCGCTTCGAGAATCGCCCGGGCCGTGCGCGGCAGGTGCGGCAGGAGCGCGATGAGGGCCGAGCCCTCGACGCCGGCCAGCACCGCTCGCCACTCCGCCATCGCCTCGATCCGCGCCATCACCGCATCGAAGAGGGCGTCGTGAACATCGTCCGACGGCGTCTGGGCGGTGGCCAGGGCGGCGGCGTCGAGGCGGGCGGCCAGATGGTCGACGAGGGCGGTCTTCGAAGGCGCCTCGGCGTAGAGCTCGGCCAGGGTCAGGCCGGCCCGCCGCGCCACTCCGCGCAGGGTGACCTCGCGCCACGGCCGCTCGCCGCATTCGGCCGCCAGGGCGGCCAGGGCCCGCTCGATCGCCTCGCTCATTCGCCCAGATCCTTCGAGCGCGCCACGGCCGCCGCCACCGCCTTCTTCATCAGCCCGGCCAGGCCCGGCTTCGCGCCGAGCGCCTTGAGGGCCGCCGCGGTGGTCCCGCCGGGCGAGGTGACGCGGGCCCGCAATACGGCCGGATCCTCGCCGCTTTCGCGCAGCAGGGCCGCGGCCCCGGTGATCGTCGCCCGCACCAGGGCGGCGGCGGCGCTGGGGGCCAGCCCGGCCTCTGCGGCGGCGCCCTCCAGGGCCTCGATGAAGGCGTACAGATACGCCGGGGCGGAGCCGCCGACCGCCGTGGCGGCGTGCATCTCCTCCTCGTCGGCCAGGGCGGTGACCACCCCGAGCGGCGTGAAGAGGACCTGGACGTCCCATTTCAGGGCCGGATCGGCCGACCAAACCGCCGCCGAGCCCTGGCCGATGGCCGCCGCCAGGGACGGCATCACCCGGGCCACCGGCCGGCCGCCGAAGGCCTGCGCGAGATCGGCGGCCTTCACGCCGGCGGCCGCCGAGACGATCGCCGCCTCTGCAGCGAGGTGCGGGGCGATCACTGCGGCCACGGTGCGCCAGATCTGCGGCTTGACCGCCAGCAGGACGAGACCGGCCCGCGCCAGTTCTCGCTCCGGCGGATTGAGCCTCGCCCCGGCCTGGCGCGCGGCCAGGGCCTCTTCTCCCGGCTCCGGATCGACGATGATCATGTCGGCGGCGGTCATCGTCCCGCCGCGGCGCCAGCCGGCGATCAGGGAGCCGCCCATGGCCCCCGCCCCGGCGATCAGGATCGGCAGACGCGGCGCGCTCATCTTCCGCTCATCCTGGCGAAAGCCAGGACCCAGGTTTTTTTGTGTTTGCCTGAGTCCGCCAATCCCATCGGAAGAAGGTCAGGCTGGACAACACTGGGTCCCCGCTTTCGCGGGGATGAGCGGGAAAGTCTGGGCCCGCCCCATGCCTTCAGGCGTGGCCGACGGTCTCGAACATGCATGCCGCCATGGCCTCCTTGGGGCTCTTGGCCCCGGAGAACAGGAAGTCGAAGGCCGGATAGAAGCGGTCGGCGGCTTCCACGGCGGCGTCGATCATCGAGGCCGTCTGGGCGGTCGTCGGCCGCTCGCCGTCGGGCAGGGACATGGCGTGGCGGAAGATCACCTCGCCGTCGTCGGCCCACACCTCGAAATGGCCCAGCCACACCCGCTGGTTGACGAGGTTGATCAGCTCATGGGCCGGCCCGCGGATCTCGCCCTCGGCCTTGCGGTCGATGGAAAGGCACAGCTGCAGGCAGTCGGCCTCCGGACGCCAGGCGAACCACAGCTCGTATTCCTTCCAGTCGCCGGTGAGGGAGAAGGCCAGGTCGCCGTCCTCGGTGCGGTCGAAGGAAAGATTCTCCGCCGCCAGCACGTGCTCGACCACGTCCAGGGGGTCGAAGGCGATCAGGGTGTCGTCTTCGTCGGGTCTCAAATTGTCCATTGGCGCGGGGGCATCCTTGTCAAAGCCGGGCCTGATCGCCCTTGTCTTGAGAGACGAGAATCGCGGCGTCGGGCGAACGCTAGTCTGGTTTGCGCCGCCCGTCTCGCGTCAGGCGTTCAGGTTTTCGTGGTCGGTTCGGGACGGGCGATCTGGGCGCGCAGGGCCGCGACCTCGGCCTTGAGGGCCTCGAATTCCTCGCGGCGGATGAGATCCAGATCGGCGGCCCATTTGTCGGACTGGGCGCGAAACGCGCTCTTGGCCTCTTCGCCGGCGGCCTGGGCCAGACCCATGGCGGCCTGGGTGAGCTTCGACATCTCGTCGAGGAAAGGGTTTTGCGACTGCATGGAGCGCTCCTTAACCCATGGCGGGGCGAAATGCGAACCCGCTACACCGCCGCGGCGGATGGCTCTATGACGCGCGCCATGGCCCTTGCGTTCCCCGACATCTCGCCGGACCTCGTCACCATCCCCGCCTTCCATGTCGGCGGCATGGCGCTTGGGCCCTTCCCCCTGCGCTGGTACGCCCTGGCCTACATCGCCGGCATCCTGCTCGGCTGGCGCTACGCCCTGGCCCTGGTGAGCAACGAGCGGATCTGGCGCGGCCGCCCCGCCGCCGCCAGCCCGGCCCAGGTCGACGACCTCATCCTGTGGGTCACCCTGGGCGTCATCCTGGGCGGGCGGATCGGCTACATCCTCTTCTACATGCTGCCGCTCGCCGTGGGCCGCCAGACCCTCGCCGCCGACCCCCTCGAGGCCCTGCGCGTCTGGCACGGCGGGATGAGCTTCCACGGCGGGATGATCGGGGTCA
>DASXIE010000290.1:0-3311 GCA_036498165.1 Caulobacteraceae bacterium | reverse complement strand
CGTCGACGGCTACGGCCACGCCGCCTACGTCACCAGCCCCGCTTACGATTCCCTTCTCGCCAAGGTGATTGGCCGCGGCCCGACCCTGGCCCAGGCCCTCCTGCGCACCGACCGCGCCCTGGCCGAATTCCGCCTGGCCGGGGTGGAAACCAACATCCCCCTCCTGCGCGCCCTCCTCGAACGGCCGGAGACGGCGGCCGGCGAAGCGACCACCCGCTTCATCGACGCCCACGCCGCCGAACTCGTCGCCGCCGCCGCCATTCTTCGCCCCCACGACGTCGCCGGGGCCGGCGCCGCCGTCGCCCGACCGGCCGCCCCGGCCGCCGTGGCCCCGCCGGGAACCGAGGCGGTCACCGCCGGCCTCCAGGCCACGGTGGGCTCGATCGAAGTGGCCGAGGGCGATCTCGTCCGCCAGGGCCAGGCGGTGGCCATTCTCGAGGCGATGAAGATGGAGCACGTGGTCGCCGCGCCCATCGCCGGCCGAGTCGCCGCCATCGCCGCCGCCAAGGGTGAGGTGCTCGCCAGGGGCGCCGCTATCGCCTTCATCGCCCCCGAGGCCGTTTCACACGAGGTTGAAGAAGCCGGCGGCGAGGTCGACCCCGATTTCATACGTCCAGACCTCGCCGAGGCTCTGGAGCGCTGGCGGATCACCCAGGACGAGGCGCGGCCCGAGGCGGTGGCCCGCCGCCGCTCTCGCAACCAGCGCACCGCCCGGGAGAACGTCGAGGACCTGGTCGACCCCGGGAGCTTCCTGGAATACGGCGCCTTCGCCCTCGCCGCCCAGCGCCGGCGCCGCTCCACCGAAGAGCTGATGAAAATGAGCCCGGCCGATGGCCTCGTCTGCGGCATCGGCCAGGTCAACGGGGCGCTGTTTCTTCCCGACAAGGCGCGCTGCGCGGCGCTGGCCTACGACTTCACGGTCCTGGCCGGCACCCAGGGGCACATGAACCACCTCAAGACGGACCGCCTGCTGGCAATCATCGAGAGCCAGGAGCTGCCGGTGGTGTGGTTTGCCGAAGGCGGCGGCGGGCGGCCGGGCGACACCGACGGCGTCGGGGCCTCGGGCCTTGCGACCCCGAGCTTCAAGTCCTTCGCCCAGCTGGCCGGCGTCGTCCCCAAGATCGCCGTGGTCAGCGGCCGCTGCTTCGCCGGCAACGCCTCCTTTGCTGGAGTTAGCGAGATCCTCATCTGCACCCGCCATTGCAACATCGGCATGGGCGGGCCGGCGATGATCGAGGGCGGGGGCCTCGGCGTCTTCGCCCCCGAGGACATCGGACCCATGGAGGTGCAGACCGCCAACGGCGTCGTCGATATCCTGGCCGATGACGAGGCCGACGCCACCCGCCTGGCGAAGCAGGCTCTCTCCTATTTCCAGGGCCCGATCGGCGAATGGACCGCGTCTGATCAGCGCCTCCTGCGCCGCGCCGTGCCGGAGAACCGTTTGCGGGTCTACGACGTCCGCGCCGTGATCGAGACCCTGGTCGACGAGGGCTCGTTCCTCGAATTGCGCCCCGCCTTCGCCCAGGGGGTGATCACCGGCTTCATCCGCATCGAGGGTCGGCCCATGGGCCTGATCGCCAACGATCCCCGCCACCTCGGCGGGGCGGTGGATTGCGATGGGGCCGACAAGGGCTCGCGCCTCTTCCAGCTTTGCGACGCCTTCGACCTGCCGGTCCTCTCGCTCATCGATACGCCGGGCTTCATGGTCGGGCCCGACAGCGAGGCCCAGGCGGCGGTGCGTAAGACCTCGCGGCTCTTCATCAACGCCGCGCGCCTGGGCACCCCGATGTTCGCCGTGGTGCTGCGCAAAGCCTATGGCCTGGGCGCCCAGGCCATGGCCGGCGGCTCGACCCTGGCCCCGGTGTTCTGCGCCGCCTGGCCAACCGGCGAGTTCGGCGGCATGGGCTTGCAGGGCTCAGTGCGCCTGGGCTACCGCCGTGAACTGGAGGCCGAGACCGACCCGGCCGCCAAGCAGGCCCTGTTCGACAAGCTCTTGGGCGCCCTCTACGCCCGCGGCAAGGCGATCAACGTTGCCGCCAGCCTGGAGATCGACGCGGTCATCGACCCCGCCGACACCCGCCGCTGGATCGTCGAGGGCCTCAAGTCCTGCCGCCCCCGCCACGCGCCGAGGCGGCGGTTCGTGGACGCGTGGTGAGACTTGATCGCCGCGTCGCGGCGCTCATACTCGCCCCATGATCACCCGCCGCCACGGCAATCTCATCCTGCGCAAGGAGCCGGCCCCCGAGGCTTCGGCGGAACTTGAACGCGAGGGCTACGCCCATCTTCCCGCCGTTCTCGACGCCGAGGCCACCGCCGCCTTGCGCGACGAGATCGCCGCGGTCTATGAGTCCAGCGGACCGGATCGCGAGCGCGACGCGCGCGGCGAGTGGCGCTACGCCATGTTCAACCGCTCGCCGCTGGCCCAGAAGGCGGTCGGTTCGCGCGCCATCCTCGAAATCATCGAACCCCTCTTGGGTGAGGACTGCCACGTCATCGCCAACACCGCCTGGCGCAATCCGGCCGGCCATCAGGGCGGTCGCTGGCACATGGACGCCGGGCCACACATCCCCCGCCCCGCCGGCGTTCCGTGGCCGGATGAGATTCCCTATCCCGTCTTCGCCATAGGCATGCATCTCTTCCTGATCGACTGCCCGCACGAGGCCGGACCAACGGCGGTCATTCCCGGCTCGCACCGCTCCGGACGCCTGCCGCCGCGCGACGCGGCCGAGCAGGACATGGACCTTGCCTTCGAGGGTCGCGGCCCGGTTCTGTTGCCCGCCAAGGCCGGCGACGCCATCCTCTTCGTCTCCGACATCTGGCACCGCGGCACGACCGCCCAGCCGGAGTTCGCCCGCTTCTTCCTGCAGGGCCACTACGCCCGCCGCGACATAGCCCAGCGCAACTATCCGACCGCGCAGTCCAACCAGATCTCCCCCGAGGCGGCGGCGCGGGCTAAGACCGAGCGCGAGCGGCGCCTGATCGGCCTGCACCCGAACTTCTTCTACGACGGCTGATTGCCCCGCTCGCGCAGAGCCGCACGCGCGCACTCAATGATCTCGTCATGATCAAAGGCCAGGGCCGGCAGGTGGGCGACGTCGAACCAGTCCGCCTCGGCGGCGTCGCTCGCCGCCGCCAGGAAGACATCCTCGGCCTTGATGAGCGCCAGATACGCCACCGAAATCGTCCGCCCGCGCGGGTCGCGGTCCGGACGGCTGAAATTGCCGAAGGGTTGGAGGGCGGCGCCGGTCACACCCGTCTCCTCCTCGAGCTCCCGCCGCGCGCAGGCGTCAAGATCCTCGGTCGGCTCGAGG
>DASXIE010000289.1:0-2096 GCA_036498165.1 Caulobacteraceae bacterium | reverse complement strand
CCGCCGCGGCCGAGCGTCGAGAGCCGGCCGGCCCGGGTGATCCCCTGGAAGCCGGCGATCACCGCCACCTCCCCGGCGTCGAGGGCGGCGGCGAGATTGTCGGCCGGGATCTCCTCGATCCGCGCCCGCCCGTGCGCCCCGTCGGTGATGATCGGCACCTGCCAGCCGAGCCACGAGCGGGCCGCCAGGCCATGGTTGCGCAGGGTCATGGCCAGCAGGCCGGCGGTGACCTGCTCGCCCGAGGCGACCACGGCGTCGTATTCGTCGTCGCCGGCGTCGCCGAGGACCGGATCGGGCGAGCCGGCCCCGTCGGTCCACGCCACCAGCTCGTTGGTCTTGCCGGCCATGGCCGAGACGATCACCGCCACGCGCCGGCCGAACCCCACCTCGGCGGCCACCAGGGCGGCGACGCGGCGGATGCGCTCGAGGTCGGCCACCGAGGTGCCGCCGAATTTCATCACCAGACGAGACAACCCCGCCGCCCTCGTTGCGCGCGAAAGGGCGGGTTCTAACGGCGCGGCGGGACCGCGACAAGGACGCCCGATGGCTCTCTCTCCCGCCGGGCGATCGCGCCTATAGGAACCTCTCCCGGAGGGAGAGGAAGGGGCCCATGGCGGAGCCATGGGAAGGTGAGGGGTTACGCTTTCTCCGACTTGATCACGGCGTCGCCACGAGGACTCACTCCGCACACGGCGTACCCCCTCTCCCTCCCATCCGCCTCCGCCCAATGGGCTGCGGCGGACGGGTCCCTCCCTCTCCCCATGGGAGAGGTTTCTTATGTGCGGGAGGAGAGCGTATGTGGGGCGGGTGAACGCGCGCAGCAGCATCGATGTCGCCGAGGTCGCCCGCTTCGACGCCCTGGCCGCGGAGTGGTGGGATCCGGCCGGGCCGTTCGCACCGCTGCACCAGCTGAACCCCGCCCGCCTGGCCTTCATCCGCGAGGCGTGCCTGGCCCATTTCGCCGCCGATGCGTCGACCCGCGCCCCCTTCGCCGGCCTGCGCCTGCTGGACATCGGCTGCGGCGGCGGCCTGGTCGCCGAGCCCATGGCGCGGCTGGGATTTACCGTCACCGCCATCGACGCCGCGCCGGAGGCCTTGGCGGCCGCGCGCGCCCACGCCGAGGGGCTGGGGCTGGCGGTCGACTACCGCGAGGAGACGGTGGAGGGCCTCGTCGGGGCCGGCGAGGTGGCGTTCGACGTCGTCCTGGCCCTGGAGGTGGTGGAGCACGTGAGCGCCCCGGCCGCGTTCCTGGCCGACGCCGCACGGCTGCTGGCGAGCGGCGGCCTGATGATCCTCTCCACCCTCAACCGCACGGCGAAGTCCCTGGCGCTCGGCAAGATCGCGGCCGAATACATCCTGCGCTGGGCGCCGATGGGGACGCACGACTGGCGCAAGTTCGTCACCCCCGCCGAGCTGGCCGCCATGCTGGAAGCCGCCGGCCTGACGGCCTCAAGCCCCGTGGGCCTGCGCTACGATCCCGTCGGCGGCACGTGGAAGCGCGCGGCCGATTGCGGGGTGAACTACCTGATGGCCGCTTCCCCCACCCCACCACCGTCATCCCCGGGCGTCAGTCCCGGGGACCCATGATCGCGAGCTGACGGGTGGCCGCGCCAGAGCGCGGCCAATGCGCTTGCGGTCGCCTCATGCGTGGCTGACGGTCCGGCCATGTCCAGGCGGCCGTTCATTGGCGTCTACATGATGAGCAACCGGAAACACGGAACGCTCTACATTGGCGTGACGTCCGACGTCATAACCCGCGCCATCCAGCATCGGGACGGAGAGGTCCCTGGCTTCACCGCGACCTATGGCCTCAAGCGCCTGGTGTGGTTCGAGCCGCATGAGACGATCGTCGGGGCCATTCAGCGCGAGAAGTCGCTCAAGAGGTACAAGCGCGAATGGAAGCTCAACCTGATCGAGCGGGAGAACCCCAACTGGGATGATCTCCTGCCGCAGTTCTTCTGAGCGCGGTGAGGGCGGCGAGTGACGACGCTCGCGCGTTGTCACCCCGCTTCACGTGATCATGGGTCCCCGGGACTGACGCCCGGGGATGACGGTAGTGGGTGTTCATGGGTCGGCGGGATTGACGCCCGGGGATG
>DASXIE010000288.1:0-9633 GCA_036498165.1 Caulobacteraceae bacterium | reverse complement strand
TGACGCAGCCGCCCCTCCCGGACTTCGGCCCTACTCCCCCGGCGGGAGAGTGACATTTGGCGTTTGGCGGAGGGCCGCATAGAGGGGGACCATGGGGGACTTCCTCGCGCATCATCGCCTCGACCTGGTGCTCGTGGGGCTGGGGCTGGCGGCCGCCGTCGCCACCCTGCTAGGCGGGACGCTGGCCCTGCGCCTGGAACGCCGGATCCACCTGATCCTGGGGTTCAGCGCCGGGGCGGTGATCGGCGTGGCGCTGCTCGACCTTCTCCCAGAAGCGCTGACGCTGGGCGGAGCGCCCGATACGACGTTGGCTTTCGCGGCCCTGGGCTTCATGGTCTATCTCGGGCTCGACCGGGCCCTCACCCTTGGCGGTCCGGGCGCCCAGCGCGGCCATCTGGGGGCGGGCAGCCTCACCGCCCATTCGGTCATGGACGGCGTGGCCATCGGCCTGTCGTTCCAGGTCTCGGCGGCGACGGCGATGGTGGTCACCCTGGCGGTCCTGGCCCACGACCTTTCCGACGGGATAAACACTGTCAACGTCAGCCTGGCCGGCTCGGCCGGCCGGGTGTGGGCCCGCCGGTGGCTGATCGCCGACGCCGCCGCCCCCCTTGTCGGTATTGGCCTCAGCCGCCTCTTCACCGTGCCGCGCGGAGCCCTCGCCCTCGCGCTGGCCGCCTTCGCCGGCTTCTTTCTGGTCATCGGGGCCAGCGAGCTGATCCCGGCCAGCCACCAGCGCCATCCGCGCGCCTGGACCACCCTGGCGACGATGGCCGGCTGCGCGATGATCTGGCTGGTCGTGCGCCTGGCCGGCGGCTGAGCCCTTCGCCGCCAACGCCTATTGGGCTAGAGGATCGGGCGCACCTTCGAAATCGCGGAAAAGGCCTCCCCATGATCCTTTACGGCTCGTCCCTGTCGCCCTTCGTGCGCAAGACCCTGGCCTATCTTTCCGAGAAGGGCCTCACAGCCGAACTCAAGCCGATCGGCGTCCAGGACAAGAACCCGGATTTCCGCGCCACAAGCCCGTTCGGCAAGATGCCGGGCTTTAGCGACGGCGATTTCGCCATCTCCGATTCCACCGCCATCATCACCTACCTGGAGGCCAAGCATCCCGAGCCGCCGCTGATCCCGAGCGAGCCCAAGGCCCGGGCGCGGACGATCTGGTACGAGGAATTCGCCGACACCATCCTCATCGCCACCATGGGCAAGGTGTTCTTCAACAAGGTGGTCGCCCCGATGTTCCTCGGCCGGCCGGGCGATCTGGCCGCCGCCGAGACCGCCGAGAAGGACGAGTTCCCGCCGCTCATGGACTACCTGGAAGGGATCATGCCGGCCTCGGGCTTCCTCGTGGAGGACCGCCTGACCCTCGCCGACTTGGCGGTGGCCAGCCCCTTCGTCAACTTCGCCCATTGCGGGATCAACTGCGACGCGGCCCGCCATCCCAAGACCGCCGCCTATGTCGAGGCGATCCTGGCCCGGCCGTCCTTCGCCCCCATCGTCGCCCAGGAAAAGCAATTCTTCGCCCGGTGAGCCTCGAGAGCCTTCTTGACGAGATCGCCGGATGCCGCGCCTGCGCCGGCGACTTTGACCACGAGCCGCGACCGGTGGTCCGGGTCGGGCCTGAGACCCGCATCCTGATCTGCGGCCAGGCGCCGGGCCGGCTGGTGCACGAGAGCGGCCTGCCGTTCGACGATCCCTCCGGCGAGCGCCTGCGGGCGTGGATGGGGATCAACCGCGACACATTCTACAGCCATCCGGCCATCGGCTGCGCTGCCATGGCCTTCTGCTATCCGGGCACGCGCCGGGGCGCCGACCTGCCGGCCCCGGCCCGCTGCTCCAGCCTGTGGCGGGGGCCGCTGATCGCCGCCCTGCCAAATGTGGAGCTCACCCTCCTGCTCGGCCGGCCTGCCCACGCCTGGGGGCTGGGCCCAAGGAACCGCGCCTCGATGGACGAGACGGTGCGGGCCTGGCGCGACTTCCTCCCCGACATCCTGGTCGCGCCGCATCCCTCTTGGCGCAACACCGCCTGGCTGAAGCGCAACCCGTGGTTCGAGACCGAAGCTGCGCCCTGGCTGCGCGGCCGCGTGGCGGCGCTGATCGGCGCATGAGGCGTCCCCTCGCCCTCGCGTTCGCCGTGGCGCTCACGGCCGGGGCTCTGGGCGCCTGCGCGCCCACCCTGCAGCAGGCCGAGCGGCCGGCGGCGGCTTTCACAGGACCCCGCCTGGAGAAGGATGTTTTCGTCAGCTTCGACGGGGCCCGGCTGGGCCTCACCCGCTGGGACGCATTGGGCGGGCCGCCCAAGGCGGTGATCATCGGCGTGCACGGCATGGACGACTACGCCAACGCCTTCCACCTCGCCGCCGCCGACTGGGCGCGGCGCGGGATCACCACCCTGGCCTTCGACCAGCGTGGCTTCGGCCGCTCGCCCGGCCGCGGCGTTTGGGCCCCCGACGCCCTGAGCATCGAGGATCTTCGGACGCTCGTCGTCCTGGCCCGCCAGACCTATCCGGGCGCGATTATCGCCGTGGCCGGCGAGAGCCTGGGCGGGGCGATCGCCATCGAGGCCTTCGCGTCGGACCGCCCGCCGGCCGCCGACCGCCTGATCCTGCTGGCCCCGGCGGTGTGGGGCTGGTCGCGCCAGCCGCTCACCTACACCAGCGCCCTGTGGATCGCCGATCACCTCGCCCCCGGCTGGGTGATCACTCCGCCGCGCTGGCTGACCAGCAAGATCAATCCCACCGACAACGAGGCCGAACTCATCGCCATGTCGCGCGACCCCTTAATGGAATGGGGGGCCCGGACCGACGCCCTCTATGGCCTGGTGGGGACGATGCAGAGCGCCTGGCGCGAGACCGGCGCCCTCAAGGTCCCGACCCTCTATTTGTACGGGGCCCACGACGAGATCATCCCCAAGCGGCCCTCCTTCGAGGCCGCGGCGCGTCTGCCGCGCGGCGACCGAACCGCCTATTACGCCGCCGGCTGGCACCTTTTGCTGCGCGACCTGCAGGCGAAGAACGTGTGGGCCGACAGCGCCGCCTTCGTCTTCGATCCGGCCGCGCCCCTGCCTTCGGGCGCCCCGCCGATTCCCCCGCCGGCGGCGGCCGCGGCCGAGGAGAAGCGCGCCGCCGGGGTTGTGAGCGGCCCGGCCGGGAGCTAGAGGGGCGCGCCCCCCTTGCCTCCAGCCTTCTTTCACGAGCGCCCATGAGTCTGTTCGCATCCCCCGCCTTCGAAGACCACGAGGCGGTCCACGCCTTCAGCGACGCAGGCAGCGGCCTCAAGGCGTTCATCGCCATCCATTCGACGGCCCGGGGACCGGCGGCTGGCGGCTGCCGGATGTGGCCCTACGCCGACGAGCAGGCGGCGATGGACGACGCCCTGCGCCTGTCGCGCGCCATGTCCTACAAGAACGCGGTGGCCGACCTGGAACTGGGCGGCGGCAAGGCGGTGATCATCGGCGATTCGCGCACCGCCAAGACCGGCGCGCTGTTCGAGGCCTTCGGGCGCTGCGTCGAGGCGCTCGGCGGGGCCTATTGGTCGGCCGAGGATGTCGGGGTCTCGCCCGACGATCTCGCCCACGCCCGCAAGTCGACCCGCTTCGTCGCTGGCCTCACGGGCCATCCGGCCGCCTCGGGAGATCCCAGCCCGGTCACCGCCGAGGGGATCAAGCGCGGCATCGAACTGTGCGTTCGCCGCGTCCTGGCCCGCGACCTCGACGGAGTGCGGGTGGCCATCCAGGGCGTCGGCCATGTCGGGGCGTATCTCGCCGACAAACTGGCGGCGGCGGGGGCTAGGCTCATCCTCACCGATGTCGACGAGGCGTCCCTGGCCGAGGTCGCCGGCCGGACGCGGGGCGAGATCGTCGCCCCGACCGATATCTTCGATGTCGAGGCCGATGTCTTCGCGCCCTGCGCGCTCGGCGGAGCGATCAGCGTCGCCACCGCGCCCAGGCTGACCGCCAGGATCGTGGCCGGCGGGGCCAACAACCAGCTCGACGGCCGCGCCGCCGGCCAGGTTCTGAAGGAGCGCGGCATTCTCTACGCCCCCGATTTCGTCATCAACGGCGGGGGGATCATCAACATCGCCGCCGAGATCCGCGGCCTCGACCAGGGCCAGCCCTACGATCCGGCCTGGGTGGAGATGAAGCTCGCCCGGATGATCGAGACCCTCGACGAGGTGCTCTCGCGCAGCCAGGCCGACGACCTTCTTCCCCAGGACGTCGCCATCGACATCGCCAAGTCCCGCATCGCGGCGGCGCGGAAAAGCTGAACACCCGCGCTCTTCCCCCCGGTGAAGGGAGAAGAGAGATGATCAGGCCAGAAACCCCGCTTCGGCGAAGTCGAGCATGCGCTTGAGGAGGGCCTCGACGTCGCTTTCGCGGGTGGCGCCGTCGGAAAGGACGTGCAGGCGGTCGAACTCGGCGAAGCGGTTGTTGTGCATCATCCCGAGCGCGAAGTGCAGGCGCCAGTAGATCTCCTCGGGTGGCAGGTGGGGCAGGGCGGCGATCAGGGCGTCGGCGAAACGGCGCAGGTGGGAGACGTCGGTGCGCAGCACATCCTTCATCGCCTCGGTGCCCTCGCTGCGGGCGCGGATGATGAACTGGACCGAGATGCGGCGCGGATGATCCGGGCTCGACCACAGCAGGGGCGGGGCGAACAGGGCCTCGATGATCTCGCGCACCGGCGGCCTGCCGCCGTGACGGTCGGCGGCGATGTGCAGCATCCGCGCCCGGTCGCGATTGAGCTCGGCGGTGCGGCGGCGGAAGATCTCGAAGAGCAGGGCGTCCTTGGAGCCGAAATGGTAGTTGACGCTGGCCAGGTTCACCGCCGCCGCGGCGGTGATGTCGCGCACCGAGACGTTCTGGAAGCCCTCGAGGGCGAAGAGGCGCTCGGCGGCGTTGAAGATCGCCGCCTTGGTCGCCGCCTCGCGCTCGGGATCGGCGGCGAGGTCTTCGAGCGGGGTGAGCGAATCGGTCATGGCCCCTAGCGCACCAGCTCGCGCATGGCCTGGTCGAGGCCGGCGATGGTGAGCGGGAACATCCGCTCGCGGAGAAGCTCGCGCATCACCCCGATCGAGGGGGTGTGGTCCCAATGGCGGGCCGGGGTGGGGTTGAGCCAGGCGACGCTGTCCCAGGTGCGGCCGGCGCGGTCGATCCACACCGCTCCCGGCTCCTCGTTCCAATGCTCCACCGAGCCGCCCGGATAAGTGATCTCATAGGGGCTCATGGTGGCGTCGCCGACGAAGATCACCTTGTAGTCGCGGCCGTACTTGTTGAGCAGGTCCCAGGTGTCGAGCTTCTCGGTATGGCGGCGGCGGTTGTCCTTCCACACGCTCTCGTAGAGGCAGTTGTGGAAGTAGAAGAATTCCATCGTCTTGAATTCGCTACGGGCGGCGCTGAACAGCTCCTCGCAGACCCGGATGTGGCTGTCCATCGAGCCGCCGATGTCGAAGAAGATCAGGACCTTGATGGTGTTGCGCCGCTCCGGCTGCATGATCAGATCGAGATAGCCCTTGTTGGCCGTCTCCTTGATCGTGCCCTTCATGTCCAGTTCGTCCGGCGTTCCCTGGCGGGCGAACCGGCGCAGGCGGCGAAGGGCGATCTTGATGTTGCGGGTGCCGAGCTCGACGGAATCGTCGAGGTTCTTGTACTCACGCTTGTCCCACACCTTGATCGCCCGGCCGTGGCGGCCCTTGTCCTGGCCAATGCGGATGCCCTCGGGGTGATAGCCGCCCGCCCCGATGGGGAAGTTGCGGCCGTTGCCGCGGGCGTTCTCGTCGCCCTCCTCCTCGCCGGCCCCGCGGCCTTCCTTCATCCGCTCCTGAAGCATCTCCATGAGCTTGTCGAAGCCGCCCAGGGCCTCGATCTGCTTCTTCTCCTCGTCGGTGAGGAAGCTCTCGGTGAGCCGCTTCAGCCATTCGGTGGGAATGTCCTGCGCCTTCTCCAGGGAGATCAGCTCCAGGCCCTTGAAGACGTGGCCGAAGACGACGTCGAAGCGGTCGAGATGCTTCTCGTCCTTCACGAGCACGGTCCGCGAGAGGTAGTAGAAGTCCTCCACCCGCCGGTCGATGACCGACTTGTCCATGCCCTCCATGAGCATCAGGTATTCCTTCAAGGTCACCGGCACCTTGGCGGCCTTGAGCTCGGTGAAGAAGCGCATGAACATCGGCGTTAAGTCTCGGCTTGCGCGGTCGAACAGTCGTTTGACGGAGGATGGGGGCGCGCGGGCGATCTGTCCAGGGGACGCTTGTCGGCAGACGCTTAGCCGCGCCGCAGGATGAACTCGGGATCGCGGGTCGCGCCCACCTCGAAGACATAGTCGCCGACCTTTCGGAAGCCATGCCGCTCATAGAGCCGCTGGGCGCCAAGGTTCTGGGAAAAGACGCCGATCCACAGCCGTCTTGGTCCGTCGCGTTCCAGCCAGGCCAGGGCTTCATCGAGGAGCCGGGCGCCGAGGCCTTCGCCCTGACGCGTGCGGCTGACATAGATGCGCTTGAGTTCGCCGCAGGCGGGCGTGACGTCCGGGTGCGGCAGGCCGCAGGGACCGGCCACGGCGTAGCCCACCGGCTCGCCGCCGTGCTTCGCCAACCAGTGGGCCATGGCCGGATCGGCGAGTTCGCCGGCGAGCTTCGCCGTCGTGTGGGTCGAGGCGATGAAGGCGGCGAGGTCTTCAGGCGGATAGAGGCGGCCGAAGGCGTCGGTGAAAGTCGCCGCCCCCAGGGCGGCCAGGGTGCCGGCGTCGGAGGCGTCGGCGCGGCGAATCGTGGTGTTGGTCATGGTGAAGAAGCGGCCGGGCGTTTAAGGAGCGGTCCATGGACCTGGCCCTCTATAGCCACCGCGACATGGCCCTGCACAGGCCGCGGATGAGCCATCCCGAGCGGCCCGAGCGGCTGGGCGCCGTGCTGGACGCCCTGGCCGACGCCTCCGACCTCGATCTCGACCGCCGCGAGGCCCCCAAGGCGTCCGCCGCCGACCTCGCCCTCGTCCACGACCGCGCCTTCGTGGCGGCGATCGAGGCCCTGGTCCCGGCCCAGGGCGTGGCCTTCGCCGATCCCGACACTCAGGTCTCTCCGGGCAGCGTGACCGCGGCATTGCGGGCGGCCGGGGCGGCCGCGGCGGCGGCGAGGGCGGTGGCGTCCGGCGAGGCGGGACGCGCGTTCTGCGCCGTGCGTCCGCCGGGCCATCACGCCAGCGCCGGCAAGGCGATGGGCTTTTGCCTGTTCTCCAACATCGCCATCGCCGCCCGCGCCGCCCAGGGCGCGGGGCGGGCGAAAGTGGCCATCGCCGACTTCGATGTCCATCACGGCAACGGCACCCAGGCGGTCTTCGAGGCCGATCCGAGCGTATTCTTCGCCTCGGTGCACGAGTGGCCAGCCTATCCGGGGAGCGGCCTGCCCAGCGAGACCGGGGTGGGCAACATCGCCAACGCCACCGTGTCGCCGGGGGCCAGCCGAGAGGCCTGGCGCGCCGCGTTCGGGGGGCTGGTGGGGCGGATCGACGCCTTCGCACCCGACATCCTGCTGATCTCGGCCGGCTTCGACGCACACGCCCGCGATCCCCTGGCCCAGCAGTCGCTGGAGGCCGAGGACTATGCCTGGGCGACGCGGGCCCTGGTCGAAGTCGCCGAGCATCGCTGCGGCGGACGGATCGTCTCCTCGCTGGAGGGCGGCTACGACCTCGAAGCGCTGGGACGATCGGCGGCGGCCCACGTCCGCGCCCTGGGCGGGGGCTGAGCAACGATGGGCGAGGGGGCGCGAAATTCTGGAGGAGATTCTGGGGCGGTGATCCTCGCCCGCCACGGCCGTCCTGCCCTGTCGCGCCGCACCCTGCTTTCGGCCGACGACTACCGGGCTTGGTGGGCGGAGTACGAGGCCGGCGGACTGAAGGCCGGCCAGGCCGTGCCGGAGAACCTCAAGGCCATGGCCGTGGAGGCCGGGGCGATCATCGCCTCGACCCGGCGCCGCTCGGTCGAGACGGCGACGATGGTCGGGGCCGGCCGCGAATTCCTCTCCGAGGCCATGTTCATCGAGGCTCCCCTGCCGCCGCCGCGCTGGCCCCGCTGGCTCAAGCTGCCGCCCATGGCCTGGGGGTTCGTGGCCCGGGTGTGGTGGTGGTTCCTCAACCACCATCCGGACGAGGAATCGCGCCACGAGGCCGAGGCGCGGGCCGATGAGGCGGCCAGGCGCCTGATCGACCTGGCCGGGCGCGGCCAGGATGTCCTCGTCCTCGCCCATGGCTTCTTCAACGCCATGATCGCCCGCTCCCTGCGCCGCCGCGGCTGGCGGTGCACGGTCAACGGCGGCTACGGCTACTGGTCGGCGCGGCGTTTCGAGGCCCCTGGCGCGGCCCCGGCCGCGTCGGCTAGGGTGGCGACCCAGTAGATTTCAGGCCGCCATGACCGAGACCCCCGACATTTCCAAGCTCTCGTTCGAGGCGGCCCTGGCCGAGCTCGAGCGCATCGTGGCCGAACTCGAGTCTGGCAAGGCCGAGCTGGAGCGCTCGATCCAGGTCTATGAGCGCGGGGCGGCGCTGAAGGCCCATTGCGAGGCCAAGCTCAAGGAAGCCCAGCTGCGGGTGGAGAAGATCGTCGTCGGCCCGGGCGGGGCGGAAGGCATCGAACCGGCGAGCTTCACGTGAAGGAGGAAGCCGGGGCGCTCGGCCGCCGGATCGCCGAGGCGGCCGATCTGGTCACCGTGGCCCTCGATGAACTCCTGCCCCGCGCCGACGGCCCCGAGGCCCGGCTCACCGAGGCCATGCGTTATGCGGCGCTGGGACCGGGCAAGCGGCTACGGCCGTTCTTCGTGCTGGAGACCGGGCGCCTGTTCGACCTGCCCGAGCGCTCGGTCCTGCGCGCCGCCTGCGCCCTGGAGCTGATCCACGCCTATTCCCTGGTCCATGACGACCTGCCGTGCATGGACGACGACGACCTGCGCCGCGGCCGTCCGACCGTCCACAAGGCCTATGACGAGGCCACCGCGGTCCTGGCCGGTGACGCCCTGCAGACCTCAGCCTTCGAGATCCTCGCCCATCCCGACACCCATCCGGAGGGGGCGGTGCGGGCCGAGCTGGTGCGCCGCCTGGCGGTGGCGGCCGGGGCCAAGGGGATGGCGGGCGGCCAGATGATCGATCTCCTGGGCGTGCGCGATGACCTGGGGGCTGTGGCCAGAATGCAACGGATGAAGACCGGAGCGCTCATCGCCTGCGCCTTCGAGCTGCCCCTGGCGATGGTCAAATCGTCCAATTCCGAGCGCTCCGCCCTGGCCGGATTTGGCCGCGACATCGGCCTCGCCTACCAGATTGTCGATGACGTTCTGGACGCCGAGGGCGACAGCGAGGCCATGGGCAAGGCGGCCGGCGGCAAGGACGCGGCGCGCGGAAAAGCCAATTACGTGACCCTCCTGGGGGTCGAGGCGGCCCGGGAACGGGTGGCCCTGCTCACCGTTCAGACAAAGGCTCATCTGGACCCCTTCGGGCCGCGCGGCCGATATCTGGCGGCGGCTGTCGACTACGTACTCGATCGGCGAGCCTGACGACGCGGCGCATTGAGGAGAGCGTGTCCGCGGCGACATAGAGGGCCCGAAACCCTCGCGCTTACGCTGGCGATTGTTGGCGGCGGCGGGGCGTTTCGTGCTAGAGCGGAA
>DASXIE010000287.1:0-1911 GCA_036498165.1 Caulobacteraceae bacterium | reverse complement strand
AGCGCGCCGGGGAAGAGGAAGGTGTCGTTGAAGCCGGTGTCGCTGTAGCCGAAGTTCTCATAGTTGTTGGCGTAGAAATAGATGAAGCCGGCCAGCCACTTGATCGGCGAGGGCCCGTCCCGCGAGGCCAGGCGGAACTCCTGCGAGAACTGGTACTGGCGCAGGTACCACGGCGCCCCGATGGCGATGGGCAGATTCGAGCCGTCGCCGTCGCTGATCTGGCTGACGTGGCTGTCGCTGTAGGCGGTCACCGAGGTGAAGGTGGCGAACGGCAACTGCCAGTTGAGGGTGCCCGAATAGAGATCCAGGCGGTTATAAGCCGGCTCGGCGTGGTCATGGCAGAAGACCCGCGGCTTGAACTTCGCCTCGGTGCTGAAGTCGCACGCCGATCCGATGGGAATTCCGTTCTCCCCGCCGACGAACCTCGCCGGCGCCTCCCACCAGGCGACGTTGAAGGCGGCCGGGTCCTTGCCCTGGCTGGTGCTGGCCAGCAGCAGCAGGTCGACGTTGGGGCCGAAGTCGATCTTCACCTGGCCGCGGACCATGAAGTAGTCCTGGGCGTCCTCATTGTGGCTCGCCGTCGGCGCCATGGAGAGGTTGGTCGAGTAGCCGTCATGACGGGCATAAACCCCGGTCAGCCGTCCCTCGACGCTGAAGCCGTTACCCGAGAAGATCGGCCCGCTGAGGAAGCCGCGAACGATGGCGGCGTCGTAGTTGCCGTAGAGACCGTCGATCGAGCCCTGGAAGGTGTCGGTCGGCTTGTTGGTGACGATGTTGATCGAGCCACCCACCGAATTGCGGCCATAGAGGGTGCCCTGCGGGCCACGCAGCACCTCGATGCGGCTGATGTCGTAGAATTCCGGGTCGATGGCGGTGGTCCGCTGCAGGTAGACGCCGTCGACGTTGTAGGCCACCGGGGAGTCGCCGCCGGGGGTGGTGTTCTGGCTGCCGACCCCGCGCATGGTGATGACGTTCTCGCCGCCGGTCACCCCGGCCCCGAAACGCAGGGAAGGCACGCGCTCGCCGAGGTCGGCGAAGCCGACGATGCCCTGGGTCTCCAGGGCCGCCCCCTGGATGGCGGTGATGGCGATCGGCACCTGCTGGACATCCTCGGCCCGGCGCTCGGCGGTGACCACCACTTCACCGACCTGGGTGGAGCGGGAGGCGCTCAGCGGCTGGCTGGAGGAAGGAGCTTGCTGGGCGCTGGCCGCCTGAGCCGAGGCCATGACGCAAAGCGCCGATGCACCGGCCAGCAGGAAGGTTTGAGGGCGCATGATGAATTCCTCCCCTTGGAGCCCTTGTTCGTCAGGTGGCTCGTTATGGCGCAAACCATAACACTCGTTCGGTAAAACGGAAGCGCAAAACACCCCGTTTCCATATCTTTGTTATGTATTGAGCTTGGGGGCTTCAGCGCCCGGCGACGGCGGCGCCTTGCGGGCGCGTCGGTCGCTCGCGGCGGCCGACTTGGCCCGCGGCCAGAAGGTCGATCCACGCCCCGATGATCTCGTGTTGGCGGGTGACGGCGATGCGGCCCGTGCCCAGCAGCACCTGGATGGCTATGCCGTCCACCAGGGCGACGAGCTCCTGGGCGGCGAGATCGGCGTCGACCTCCGCCGGGGCGACGCCCTCGGCCTGGGCTCGCCGGATCAGGACCGCCAGGCGGCCCAGCCACTCGTCGTAGCGGGCCCGCATGACCTTGGCGACGGTCGGGTTGTAGGCCGCCCGCTCCCAGAACCCGAACCAGATGCGCCAATAGCCGCGCACGGCCGGGGTGATCGGCAGAGCCTCGTCGACCACGCCCTTGAGCGCGCTCAGGGCGTCGGACCCGCGCGCCTTGCGCTCCATTCGCGGCCGCACGAGCTTGGCCGAATATTCCGAGGCCTCGATGAGGACCTGGTCCTTGGACCGGAA
>DASXIE010000286.1:0-2007 GCA_036498165.1 Caulobacteraceae bacterium | reverse complement strand
CGCTCCCACTCGGCCGCGTCGGCCGGCGGCTCGCCCTTGACGGTGATGTTGGGCCAGACCCTGGCGTAATCGGTGTTGATCTTCAGCCACTTGCCGTCGGGATCGTCCTCGGTGTCGGGCTTGATGGCGTCCACCGGGCATTCGGGCTCGCACACGCCGCAGTCGATGCACTCGTCGGGGCTGATGACGAGGAAGTTCTCGCCCTCGTAGAAGCAGTCCACAGGGCACACCTCGACGCAGTCCATGTATTTGCACTTAATGCAGGCGTCGGTGACGATGTAGGTCATTCAAGAGACTCGAGGGGAAGCGCGCGGGGCGCGCGTGTTTGTCAGGCCGTGAGGGGCCATGTCAATGCCGCCGGAACGCCCGGCGGGCTCAGGAATCCTCGATCTGGGCATAGAGGCCCTGAGCCTCGGCGGGCGGGCCGCGTCTGGTTCCCAGCGCCAGGACGCGCACGGCGAAGGCCCGCATCCCGATGGCGAAGGCGATCTCGTCGCCGACCCTGACGGTTCGCGAAGCCCTGTCGATCCGCCCGCTCGCCTCGCCGCGGGTGAGGCGCATGCGCCCCTCGCCGGCCTTGGCCGCCGCCAGAGCGCGGGTCTTGCAAAGGCGGGCGCGCCAAAGCCACACATCGATGCGCACGCCCTCTTCAGCCACGCGCCCGCCGGCGGCGATAGGGCTTGCGGGCCGGCGGGGTGTCGAGGCCGGCCAGGGCGGCGAAGGGGGTCGCGACGGGCGCCGCGGCGGCGGCGAGGGCGCGGCGGCGGCGCCAAGCCGGCGGCTTCCCGGCTTCGCGGCGGCCGACCGGAACAAAGCCCAGGGCGCGCAGGACCTGGCCGGCCCGAGGCGGGGCGAGGCCAAGACGCTGGTAAGCCGCGTCGTCGAGCACGGCCCCGCCGCCGCGCCGAGGCGCCAGGCGCATCGCCTCGGCGAGGCGCTCGAGCGCGTCCGGCGCAATCGTAACGGGTCCGATCCGCGCCAAGCCCATCAGGCCGTGCAACCGGGCGCTGTCCGGCGTGGCGGCGGCGAAGGCTGTCGCCAGGGCGGCCGCGGCCGGATCAATCTGGCCGGGCAGCCACAGGCAGAAGGCCCCGATCTTCACGCCCAGGGCGCGCAGAGTTCGCCGTTCGGCCTGGCTGAGGCTGGATAGATCCGGTTCGACCTCGCGCCGATCGATGACGCCGCCGGCTTGCGCGAGCCGCCAGGCGACGCCGCGGGCGAGGCCGCGCAGGGTTCCCCCGGAAACCTCCCGAGACAGGCGATCGAGGGCGGCGAACCGCCGCCGCCCCTCGCCGGCCACGAAGGCCTCCAGGCGGCGCATCGCCCGCTCGCGCGCCGAATGGGCCCCCATCTCCGTCAAGAGACGGATCGATGGGGCGAGTGGTTCGCCACCGGCGATGGCCCCGGCGGCCGCCCCGCGCCAGTGCACCAGGCCGTCCGGGTTGACCGCGAGAGCCTCGTCGGGCTCCGCCGCCAGGGCGCCCAGGCGACGGTTGATCTCCGGGGCGACCACCCGCTCGGCGGCCCGGCGCAGGGCCTTCTGGGCCAGCACACCGGCCCCCCTGGCCGGCTCGAAGGCGAGACCGGCCAGGCGCCCGACCGTGAAACCTTCGACGGTGACTTCGCCATCGGCGGCGAAGCCGGCCAGGACTTCGCTGGCTTCCCCCAGGCCGCGCAGCAGGGCGCTCGTCCGCCGGTCGACGAATCGGGCCATCAGCTTTTCGTGCAGCGTGTCGGAGAGGCGATCCTCGAGCTCCCGGGCGCGCCCCTGCCAATGGGCCGAATCGGCCAGCCAGTCGGGGCGGTGGGCGACATAGGCCAGGGTGCGCACGCCGGCCAGGCGCGTCGAAAGGGTTTCGATCTCGCCGTCCAGGCGATCGAGGCGGCCCAGGCCCTGGGCCATCCAGTCCTCGGCGATCCGCTCGCCGGGCCCGGTCAGGTGTTCGAAAAGATCGCCGACCAGGCGGACGTGGTCGTCGAGGGTCGTCTTGCGGAAATCGGGCGTCT
>DASXIE010000285.1:0-1537 GCA_036498165.1 Caulobacteraceae bacterium | reverse complement strand
TGGTCCTCGTCCCCTATACGATCGCCTGGAAAGCCCTCGAGGACAGGGCCTACGCCGGGGTGGAGGGAACCTTCATCCACCCCTTTGACGACCACGACTTCATCGCCGGCCACGGGACCATGGGCCTGGAGATCCTCGAGGACGCTCCCGATGTCGCGGCGGTGATCGGGGCGATCGGCGGCGGCGGCCTGGTCGTCGGCGTCGCCGCCGCGATCAAGGCCCTGGCCCCGGGCGTCAAGGTCTGGGGGGCCGAGCCGGAGACCGCCGCCCCGGCCGCCCGCTCCTTCGCCGCCGGCGCGCCGCAGACCTTCCCGCGGTGGCAGGCCTCGTTCGTCGACGGGGCCGGCGGCCAGAGCCTCTTTCCGCGCATGTGGCAAAGAATGCAGGGCCTCGTCGACGGCTCGATCGTGGTTTCCCTGGACGCCACGCGGGCGGCGATGCGCCTGATGGCGGATAAGGCGCGGATCATCTCCGAGGGGGCCGGGGCCCTGGCCCTGGCGGCGGCGCTGACCGGGAGGGCCGGCGAAGGGCCGATCGTCGCCATCGTCTCCGGCGGCAACATCGACCTGGCGACCTTCTGCGAGATCGTCGCCGAGTGAGCCGGCCCAGGCACGACTTCGTTTCCGACAACGTCGCCGGAGCGATGCCGGAGGTCATGGAGGCGCTGGCCCGTTTCAACGGCGGTTTCGCCGCCGCCTATGGAGACGACGAGGTCTCACAACAGGCCGGCGATCTCATCCGGGGCGTGCTGGATGTCGACGCCGAGGTGCGTTTCGCCGGTTCCGGCACGGCGGCCAACGCCCTGACCCTCGCCGCCCTGGCCGCCCCGCACGAGGCGGTCCTGGCCCACCAGTTCAGCCACGCGGCCACCGACGAGACCGGCGCGCCCGGTTTTTTCGGGGCCGGCATGGGGATCATTCCGCTGGCCGGAGCCTCGGGCCGGATCGCGGCGTCGGCGCTGGCCAAGGCCCTCGGCCAGCCCGACGATCCTCACTGGCAATCGCCCGCCGCCCTCAGCCTCACCCAGGCCACCGAATATGGCGCCCTCTACGACGCCGCCTCGCTCGGCGCGCTGATCGGCGCCGCCAAGGCCCGCGGCGTCAAGGTTCATATCGATGGCGCCAGGCTCGCCAATGCCGCGGCCGGCGGGTTCGATGTCACATCGCTGGCGCGACTGGGGGCCGACGTGGTCGTGGTGGGCGGGACCAAGGCCGGGTCGACGCCGAGCGAGGCGATCGTCCTCATCGACAAGGCGCTCGGCCGCCGCTTCGGAGCACGGCTCAAGCACGGCGGCCAGCTCACCTCCAAGGCGAGGTTCCTGGCCGCGCCGTGGATCGGCATGCTGGAGACCGGGGCGTGGACGACGCGGGCCGCCCACGCCAACGCCATGGCCGCCCGTCTGGCCGCCGCCATGCCCTTCCCCCTCGCCCATCCGGTGGAGGCCAATGCGGTGTTCGTGGCGATGGGCGAGGCGCGTTTCGAGGCCCTGCGCGCCGCCGGCTGGTTCGTCTACCGCGTCCTCGACGGATCGGTGCGG
>DASXIE010000284.1:0-2324 GCA_036498165.1 Caulobacteraceae bacterium | reverse complement strand
CCCGCTCGGTGGGCCTTGCCGAGGTCAGCTTCACGGTGGCGCCAGGATCCACCACGGCCCTGGTCGGACCTTCGGGCGCGGGCAAGACCACCATCGCCCGCCTGGCCCTGCGCCTCATCGATCCGCAGGCCGGGGTGGTGCGGCTGGACGGGGTGGATCTGCGCGAGGCGAGCCTGGCGTCTCTGCGCGCCGCCGCCGCCCTGGTGCCCCAGGACGTCGCCCTCTTCAACGACAGCCTCTACGCCAACATCGCCTTCGGCGATCCGGACGCCGGCGAGGCGGCCGTGTGGGCGGCGGCCGAGGCGGCCGAGCTGGCCCGCTTCATCGAGACCCTGCCACAGCTGATGGCCACAAGGGTCGGCGAGCGGGGCCTGCGACTCTCCGGCGGCGAGCGCCAGAGGGTGGGGCTGGCCAGGGCCCTGCTGGCCAACCCCCGCCTGCTCGTCCTCGACGAGGCGACGAGCGCGCTGGACGGAGCCACCGAGGCGGCCATCCAGGCGACCCTGCGCAAGGTCCGCGCAGGACGAACGAGCCTGGTGATCGCCCACCGCCTGTCGACGATCGTCGACGCCGATCAGATCCTCGTCCTGCGCCGCGGCCGGATCGTCGAGCGCGGGACGCACCAGGCCCTGCTGGCCGCACGCGGCGAATACGCCGCCCTGTGGCGCCGCCAGACCCGCGCCGGCGCCCACGCCGACGACCGGCTCGAAACGGACGGGTAAAAGACCCTCTCCCGGCGGGAGAGGGAGGTGCCCCTGGCGGAGCCATGGGAGGGTGAGGGATTAGGGAAGCCGGCCCCGTAAACCCTCTCCTTCCCACGCCTTCGGCGCGGGCCCCTTCCTCTCCCTCAGGGAGAGGTGTTTATCTTTGCGCGAACATGTGGCGAGGAGAGGGACGGACGATGCGATATCTTCACACCATGGTGCGGGTGGCCGATCTGGACAGCGCCCTCGACTTCTATTGCGCCAAGCTCGGCCTCGCCGAGGTGAGCCGGATCGACAATCCGGGCGGGCGATTCACCCTGGTCTTCCTGGCCGCGCCGGACGACGTGGAGGCGGCGAAGGAAAAGCGCGCGCCCATGGTCGAGCTGACCCACAACTGGGATCCCGAGGCCTACGGCGGGGGCCGCAACTTCGGCCACCTGGCCTATCAGGTCGACGACATCCACGCCGCCTGCCAGCGGCTGATGGACGGCGGGGTGACCATCAACCGCCCGCCCCGCGACGGCCACATGGCCTTCGTCCGCTCCCCCGACGGCATCTCCATCGAGCTCCTCCAGAAAGGCGCGGCGCTGACGCCCGCCGAACCGTGGAAATCGATGCCCAACGTGGGGGCGTGGTAGGGAGCGGCTACGCTCCGAGCCGACGCCCGGAACACCTCTCCCGGCGGGAGAGGGAGGGGCCCGACGACGCGCGCCAGCGCGGCGTTGGGAGGGTGAGGGATTACGAGGCCTGCCAATTCGGCGCCGGCGGCGGGGCGGGCAAATTCGATAGGCGAAGCCATAACCCCTCACCTTCCCATGGCTCCGCCATGGGCCCCTTCCTCTCCCTATGGGAGAGGTTTTTCGGATCGCAGCCAGTTGACCGCCGCGGCGACGTAGGCGCGGTCGCGCGAGAGGGGCGAAGTGTGGGTGGCGCCCACCGCGTCCAACACCCAGCCGCGGCTGGCCTTGGCGGCCGGGACGATCTCGGCGGCGCGCCAGGCGCGGGCGAGGGGGCCGGGCGTGGGCGGCATGGAAACGATCACCACGGTGGGGATCTGGGGCGGCGAGCCGCCGAGGGCGGCGACGGCGGCGAGGCCTGGCGCGATCTGGCGGTCCTCGTCCCTGGCGACCTTCAGCCGGCGGGGCCGCGACAGGGCGGCGATCTTGCGGCGGGCGGCTTCCGGCGGCAGGTCCTCGACCCCGACCACCGAGGGCGCGGCCAGGGGCGCGAGGCCCATCTCGCCCACATCGGCGGCGAGGTCGGCCAGCCTCCGCTCATGGGTCAGGTCGGCGATAAGGACCGGGTCGGCGAGATCGTTGCTGGTAACCCCGTTGACGAAGACAAGGCCGGCCACCCGCTGCGGCCACAAGGCCGCGAAGGCCTCGGCGTAGAGGGCCCCGTTGGAATGGCCGACGAGGATCACCGGCGCGGTCTCACGCAGGGAGTCGAGCAGGTCGGCCAGTTCGTGGGCGATGGCCTTGACGTCGCGGGGCCCCTCGGCGGGCGGCGAGGCGCCGGTGCCGGCGCGGTCGTAGGCGCAGGCCCGGCCGCCCCTGGCGAGGTCGTCCAGGACCAGGTCCCAGTCGGCGGAGGTCCCGAACGCCCCGGCGATGAGGATCA
>DASXIE010000283.1:0-3461 GCA_036498165.1 Caulobacteraceae bacterium | reverse complement strand
TGGGAAAGGCCGCCGCGCGAGCGCACGAAGACTTCCCACAGCGGCCAATCGCGCTCTTGGCCCATCACGTCGCCGCCGCGTGCTTTTCCGCATAGGCCAGTCCCGCCTCGCGCACCCAGGCCCCGTCGTCCCAGGCCGCCCGCCGCGCCGCCATCCGCTCCTTGGCCACGGCCCCTTCGCCGCGGACCACGGCGTAGAACTCCTCCCAGTCGATCGGCCCGATGTCGTAGCCGCCCTTGGCCTCGTTCCACGTCAGATCCGGATCGGGGATCTTCAGGCCGATGGCCTCGGCCTGGGGCACGGTGATGTCGACGAACTTCTGGCGGATCTCGTCGTTGGTGTCGCGCTTGATGCGCCAGCGCATCGACTGGGCGGTGTTCGGCGAGGCGTCGTCGGGCGGCCCGAACATCATCAGCGACGGCCACCACCAGCGGTCCAGCGCGTCCTGGGCCATCCGCTTCTGCTCGGCCGTGCCGGCGGCCAGGGCCATGGTCAGTTCATAGCCCTGGCGTTGGTGGAAGCTCTCCTCCTTGCACACCCGCACCATGGCTCGCGCGTATGGGCCATAAGAGGTCCGCTGCAGGGGGATCTGGTTCATGATCGCCGCCCCGTCGACCAGCCAGCCGATCGCCCCGATGTCGGCCCAGGTGAGGGTCGGATAGTTGAAGATGGTCGAATACTTGGCCTTGCCCGAATGCAGGGCCTCGATCATCTCCTGGCGCGAAACGCCCAGGGTCTCGGCGGCGCAATAGAGATAGAGGCCGTGGCCGCCCTCGTCCTGGACCTTGGCCAGGAGGATCGCCTTGCGCCTGAGGCTCGGCGCGCGGGTGATCCAGTTGCCTTCCGGCAGCATGCCGACGATCTCCGAATGGGCGTGCTGGGAGATCTGGCGGATCAGGGTGCGACGATAGGCGGCCGGCATCCAGTCCTTGGGCTCGATGAAGGCGTCGGCTGCCACCCGCGCCTCGAAGGCCTCGACCAGTTCGGCGCTCTCCTCGACCGGATCGGCCGCGACGTTGGGGCGAAGCTCGGTGGTGTACATGGCGCGTCTCCGGGCCTTCAGATATAGGATAACCCGACCGAGCGGTCAATTAATCGGCGACATTCGCCCAACTCCCGTCATGGCCGGCCGTCAGTGCCGGCCACCCATGAACTCAGACCTTGCCGTGGCCGCGCCCGGCGCGGCCGCTCCGCATGCGGTGATCATGGGTCACCGGGACTTGCGCCCGGTGAAGACGGTTGGGTTAATTGACCGTCCAGGCGGGCGGGGATAGCGTCGCGGGGCGCGTTCGGGCGGGCGCGAGGAGGCTCCAGACGTGACCTTTGAATCCATCCGCCTGGAGCTTGCCGGCGGTATCGCCCGCCTGACCCTCAATCGGCCCGACCGCCTCAACAGCTTCACCGCCGCCATGCACGGCGAGGTCGCCCTGGCCCTGGACGAGGTGGTCGCCGAGGGGGCGCGGGTGCTGGTCATCACCGGGGCCGGGCGCGGCTTCTGCGCCGGCCAGGACCTTTCCGATCCGGCCATCGCCGCCGGCGGCGATCTCGGGGCCACCCTGGAGGAGCGCTACAACCCTTTCATCCGCCGCCTCACCGGCCTGCCGATGCCGGTGATCGCCGCCGTCAACGGCGTGGCCGCCGGGGCCGGAGCCAACATCGCCCTGGCCTGCGACATCGTCCTGGCGGCGCGTTCGGCCAAGTTCATCCAGAGCTTCGCCAACATCGGCCTCGTCCCCGATTCCGGCGGCGCCTGGGTCCTGCCCAAGCTCGTCGGCCAAGCCCGGGCGTTGGGCCTCGCCCTCACCGGCCAGCCCGTCGCCGCCGAGCAGGCCGAGGCGTGGGGCCTGATCTGGCGCTGCGTCGACGACGACAAGCTCGGCGAAGAGACCGACGCCCTGGCGGCGAAATTCGCCCAGGCTCCCACCGCCGGCCTCGCCGAGACCAAGCGCCTGATCCGCGCCGGCTGGGCCGCGCACCTGGACACCGCCCTCGACGCCGAGCGCGACGCCCAGATGAAGCTCGGCCAGTCCGCCGACTACGCCGAGGGCGTCGAGGCCTTCACCGCCAAGCGGCCGCCCCGCTTCGTCGGGCGCTGAAAACCACCGCCCGAGGAGGCGATCGCCATGAGCTCACCCCAGAGCTACGCCCTGGATCAATGGACCGGCGAGGGGCTGGATTTCGCCGCCATGGCCCGCCACGCCCGCGAGGTCGGCGGACCGGCCCTGCGCGCGGCCACCTTCCACGACCGGGCCCGCATGCTCAAGGCGCTGGGCGACGCGGTCATGGCCCGCAAGGAGGAGCTCTATGAGCTGTCCTTCGAGACCGGGGCCACGCGGCGGGACTCGTGGATCGACATCGAGGGCGGGGCCGGGACGCTCTTCGCCTATGCCTCACGAGGCCGTCGCGAGCTGCCGGCCGCGCGGCTGATCGTCGACGGCGAGCCGGAGATCCTCGGCAAGACCGGCGCCTTCATCGGCCAGCATGTGTGGACCCCGCTGCACGGCGTCGCGGTCCACATCAACGCCTTCAACTTCCCGGTCTGGGGCATGCTGGAGAAGCTCGGCCCTGCCCTGCTGGCCGGGGTCCCGGCGATCGTCAAGCCGGCCAGCGCCACCGCCTTCCTGGCCGAGGCGGCCTTCCGCATCCTCATCGAGGCGGCCGTCCTGCCTGCCGGGGCCCTGCAGCTCGTCATCGGGCCGGTCGGCGATCTCATGGACCACCTGACCGGCCAAGACGTCGTCGGCTTCACCGGCTCGGCCGCCACCGCCGCCGCCCTGAGGGCCCATCCCAATCTCATCCGCCAGGGGACGCGGTTCATCGCCGAGCAGGATTCCCTCAACGCCGCCATCCTCGGCCCGGACGCCGGGCCGGACACCCCTGAGTTCGCCCTCTTCATCGCCGAGGTCGTCAGGGAGATGACCGTCAAGGCGGGGCAGAAATGCACCGCCATCCGCCGCGCCCTGGTTCCGGCGGCGATGATCGACGCCGCCGAGGCGGCCTTGAAGGAGAGCCTCGCCAAGGTGACCGTCGGCGACCCCAGGGCCGAGGGGGTCGGCATGGGACCCCTGGTCAGCGAGGGCCAGCGCGATGCGGTGCGGGCCGCGGTTGGCGAGCTCGCCAAATCCGCCCGCGTCGTCCACGGCGATCCCGACCGGGCGGAGGAAGGCGCCCGCTTCTCCCCGATCCTCCTGCGCGCCGACCATCCCTGGGACGCCCCGGCCATCCACGAGGTCGAGGCCTTCGGGCCGGTGGCGACGCTCATGCCTTACCGCGACCTTGCCGACGCCATCGCCCTGGCCAACCGCGGCGAGGGGTCCCTCGTCGCCTCCCTCTTCACCCACGACCCAGCCGTCGCCGCCGAGGTGGTCCTGGGGGCCGGCGCCTTCCACGGCCGCCTCATCGTCATCGACCGCGACTGCGCGGCCGAATCCACCGGCCACGGCTCGCCGCTGCCCGGCCTC
>DASXIE010000282.1:0-9139 GCA_036498165.1 Caulobacteraceae bacterium | reverse complement strand
CACCGGCCAGCAGGCCAAGCCGGTCGTGACGGCCCCCAGCTACACCAAGGTCTTCGCCCAGGAGCTGATCAAGCGCGCCGAACACGACGACAAGATCGTGGCGATCACCGCCGCCATGCCGTCCGGCACCGGCCTCGACCTCTTCGGCAAGCGCTTCCCCGACCGGACCTTCGACGTCGGCATCGCAGAGCAGCATGCGGTGACCTTCGCCGCCGGCCTGGCCGCCGACGGGATGAAGCCCTTCGCGGCGATCTATTCCACCTTCCTGCAGCGCGGCTACGACCAGGTGGTCCACGACGTGGGCATCCAGCGCCTGCCGGTGCGCTTCGCGATCGACCGCGCCGGTCTGGTGGGCGCCGACGGGGCGACCCACGCCGGCAGCTTCGACATCGGCTATCTCGGCCAACTCCCGGGCTTCGTGGTCATGGCCGCCGCCGACGAGGCTGAATTGGCGGGGATGATCGCCACGGCCGCCGAGATCGACGACCGGCCGAGCGCCTTCCGCTTCCCCAGGGGCGACGGGACCGGGGCGGCCATACCCGACCTCGCCGAGCCGCTGGAAATCGGCCGCGGCCGGATCGTCCGCGAGGGCGCGGCGGCGGCGATCCTCTCCTTCGGGGCGCGCCTCACCGAATGCCTCAAAGCCGCCGACCTGCTGGCGGCGCGCGGATTTTCCACCACCGTGGCCGACGCCCGCTTCGCCAAGCCGCTGGATCTCGACCTGATCCTGCGCCTGGCCCGCGAGCACGAGGTGCTGATCACCGTCGAGGAAGGGGCGGCCGGCGGCTTCGGGGCCTTCGTGCTCCACGCCCTGGCCGACAACGGCGTCCTCGACCGCGGCCTGAAGGTGCGCACCCTGACCCTGCCCGACATCTTCCAGGACCAGGACAAGCCGGAGGCCATGTACGCCGCCGCCGGCCTCGACGCCGAGGGCATCGCTCGCGCCACCATCGCCGCCATCGGCGTCGAGCGCGCCGTCGTCAAAGGGCGCAGAGCCTAGCATTCGATGGCAGGGGGCCCGGGCCGGCCGCTGATCGAGATTCGCGGGGCGGCCAAGCGCTATGGCGGCGCGAACGCCGCCGGGCCCCTCGATCTTACCATCGCCGCCGGCGAGTTCGTGGCCCTCCTGGGCGGCTCGGGGAGCGGCAAGACCACCACCCTGAAAATGATCAACGGTCTTATCGCTCCCGACGCTGGCCAGGTCGTTATCGACGGCGCCCCGGCGGACGGGGAGCCGCCGCATCTGCTGCGCCGGCGGATCGGCTATGTGTTCCAGGAGATCGGCCTCTTCCCGCACCTCACGGTGGGCGAGAACATCGCCGTCGGCCCGCGCCTGGCCGGCTGGGACAAGGCCCGTATCGCGGCGCGCGGCGAGGAGTTGCTCAGCCTCGTTGCCTTGCCGGCCGAGGCGGCGACCAAGCTTCCCGGCGAACTCTCGGGCGGGCAGAGGCAGAGGGTCGGGGTAGCCCGGGCCCTGGGCGCCGGGCCGGCGATCATGCTGATGGACGAGCCGTTCGGGGCCCTCGACCCGGTGATCCGCGAGGGTCTGGGGGCCGACTATCGCGCCCTCCACCAGCGGCTGGGCCTGACCACTGTGATGGTCACCCACGACGTCATGGAGGCCCTGTTGCTTGCCGACCGCATCGTGGTCTTGGAAGCCGGGAAAATCCTCGCCGATGATACGCCGGCCGCCTTGCTGGCCGACCATCCGGCGCCCGGCGTGCGGGCCCTGATGGAGACGCCTCGCCGGCAGGCCGCCAGGGTCGAGGCCCTCGCCGCCGCGGGGCGGGGGGCCTGATGGACGAGCGCTTCGCCGCCGCCGCCCGCCTGCTGCCGGGCTATCTTTCCCAGCATGTCCTCTTGAGCCTCTGCGCCCTCGTTCTCGGGCTCGCGATCAGCCTTCCCCTGGCGGTGGCCGCCAGCCGCAGCGCCGCGGTGCGCTGGCCGAGCCTCTTCGCGGCCAGCCTCGTCCAGACCATTCCGAGCCTCGCCCTGCTGGCCCTGTTCTATCCCCTGCTGCTGGCCCTCTCGGCTCTGAGCCAGGCCTGGCTGGGGCGCGGCTTCCCGGCCCTCGGCTTCGGCCCTTCGCTGATGGCGCTGACCCTCTATTCCATGCTGCCGATCCTGCGGAACACGGTCGCCGGCCTCACCGGCGTCGACAAGGCCGTGGTCGAGGCGGCGCAGGGCATGGGGATGACCGATGTCCAGCGTCTCTTCTGGGTCGAACTGCCGCTCGCCGCCCCGGTGATCATGGCGGGGGTGCGCACCGCCGCGGTTTGGACGATCGGGGCGGCGACGCTCGCGACCTCCGTCGGCCAGACCTCGCTCGGCAACTACATCTTCTCCGGCCTGCAGACCGAGAACTGGGTGCTGGTCCTCTTCGGATGCGTCGCCGCCGCCATCCTGGCGCTGTGCGCCGACCAGCTTCTCGGCCTCATAGAGTGGGGCTTGGCCACGCGCCGGCCGTGGCGGGTGTGGGCCGGCGCGGCGGGCCTCGTCGCCGGCGCGATCCTGGCGCTTTCGCCACTGATGGCCGCCGGGACCGGTCCCAGCTACCGGATCGGGGCGAAGAATTTCTCCGAGCAGGCCATCCTCGCCCAGCTGATCGGCCAGCGTCTGCGCGGGCTTGGGGCGCGCAGCGAGATCAAGGACAATCTCGGCTCGGCGGTGATCTATCGCGCCCTGGCGGCCGGCGAGATCGACGTCTATGTCGACTATTCCGGCACCCTGTGGGCCAATGTCCTCAAACGGACCGACAACCCTGGCCGCGCCGGCGTACTTGCCGGGCTCGCAAGCGACCTCGCCCGCCGCGATCACGTGCTGCTGCTGGGCCCCCTGGGATTCGAGAACGCCTACGCCCTAGCCATGCGCGCCGACCGGGCCCGTTCGCTCGGCATAGCCAGCCTCGATGACCTCGCCGCCCACGCCCCGAGTCTCACGCTCGGCTCCGATCTCGAGTTCCTCTCGCGCCCCGAGTGGGCGGCGGTGGAAAAGGCCTATGACCTGAAGTTCCGCAGGCTCACCAACTACCAGCCGACCTTCATGTACCGCGCCCTGGCCGACGGCGAAGCGGACGTGATCTCGGCCTTCTCCAGCGACGGGCGGATCGAGGCCGACCACCTCGCGGTGCTCACCGATCCGCGCCACGCCCTGCCGCCCTACGACGCGGTGATCCTCGTCTCGCCGCAAAGAGCCCATGACGCGCGCCTGCTCGCCGCCCTCAGGCCCCTCATTGGCGCGATCGACGTGACGGCGATGCGCGAGGCCAACTACAGCGTCGATCGCGACGCCGACAAGCTGACCCCCGCCCGGGCGGCGGCCAACCTCGCCGCGGCCGCAAGGTTGCAGACGCCGGCGGGGCCACGGCGCTAAACTCGCCGACATGATTCTGCGCCGATCAACGCCTGGTCCGGCGGTCTGGCTCGAGGCCCTCGATGGTCCGGCCTGTCTCGTCAGGCTCGACGGCGCGATCGAAGCCAGCAACGCGGCCTGGCGCGCGGCGATCGGGCCCGGACGGCGCCTGCCGCCGGCCTGGAACCTTTACGGCGCCCTCAAAGAGGCCCGGGCCGGCGGCCGCGGCCTCGCCTCAGCTCCGGCCGGCGAGATCGCGGTGAGTCGGCTCGATTTAGGCCTTTTCCTGGTGCGGGTGGAAGCCCCAAGCCACGCGGCGCAAGCGCGACCGGCCGCCAATCTCGACGCCTGCTCGCCTTTCGGCGCCGCCCTCATTGCCGGCCGCGACCCCTTCGCGGGCGAAATCGTCGAGGTCAATCCAGCCATGGTGGCCATCGCCGGCGAGGCGGCCCGGCCGGGGGCTCGGCTAACCGATCTCATCGCCGCCTCCAGCCTCGGCGAAGCGCGCGCCGCCGGCCCCGGACCTTTCGAGGTCGGGCTGGCCTCGAGCCCGGAGCGGACCGCGCACCTCTACCTCGTGGCCGCGGGGGCCGGCTCGCTCGCCTATCTCCATGACGTCAGCGAGCAGAAGCAGCTCCAGTCGCGCCTGGCCCAGCGCAACCGGATGGAGTCGGTGGGCCAGCTGGCCGGCGGCGTCGCCCACGATTTCAACAACCTGCTCACCGCCATCCGCCTGAGGGCTGACGAACTGCTGCTGCGCCATTCGCTCGGCGATCCGTCGTTCGATAGCCTGGCGGAGATCCGCGAGACCGTCGAGCGGGCCGCCGGGGTCGTGCGCCAGCTGCTCACCTTCTCGCGCAAGGCGACGCTCCAAAGGGAGGTCGTCGACCTCGGCGAGGCGCTCACCGACACCGCCGTCCTGCTCCGCCGCCTGGTGCGCGAGGACGTGGCGCTCGAGATCGAGTACGGCCAGAACCTGCCGCTGATCCGGATCGACCGTTCGCAACTGGAGACGGCGATCATCAACCTGGTGGTCAACGCCCGCGACGCCCTGCGCGCCAAGGGCGGCGGCCAGGTCCGCATCCGGACCGCCCGCCTCGACCTCGCCGCGGCCCGGGCGCTGGGCTACGCCGGCCTCGAGGCAGCCGAGCTGGCCCTCCTGGAAGTGGCCGACGATGGACCTGGGATAGAGCCGGAGGCGCTCGCCAAGATCTTCGAGCCCTTCTTCACCACCAAGCCGCTGGGCGAAGGCACCGGCCTGGGCCTCGCCACGGTCTATGGGGTGGTCAAGCAGGCCGACGGCTGGATCGCCGCCGCCTCGACCCTCGGGGAAGGGGCGATATTCCGCATCTTCCTGCCCGCCTATCATCCTCCGCTCGCCTTCGAACCGGCCGCCCAGCCGGAGGCGGCCCGCGCCGCCCCGCGCGACCTTTCCGGAGTCGGCCGGATCCTCTTCGTCGAGGACGAAGTCGGCGTGCGCGGCGTCGCCGCCCGCCTGCTCCGCGCCCGCGGCTACGAGGTCATCGAGGCGGCCGACGGCGAGGAGGCCCTGGCGCTGATAAAGGTCCACGCCGGGACCATCGACCTGATGATCTCCGACGTGATCATGCCGGGAATGGACGGTCCCACCCTGCTCAAGGCGGCGAGGCCGTGGCTCGGCGAGGCGCCGGTGATGTTCATCTCCGGCTATGCCGAAGCCGAGTTCTCCGAACTCCTCGAGGGTGAGACGGGGGTCTCCTTCCTGCCCAAGCCGCTGAGCATCCAGGCCCTCGCCGAGCGGGTGAAGGCCCAACTGCGCCCGCCCGGCCGCGCCGCGTGAGCGATTTTGCGTCGCGCGAGACTGGGTCGCCTGAGACGGGGCGGCGCGAGCGGCCGACGGCGCGGGTGCTCCTTCTCGACCGCCAGGACCGCATCCTTTTGATGAAGGGCCGCCTGCCAAGCAGCCCCGACGCGCCGGGCGCCTGGTTCACGATCGGCGGCGGCGTCGAACCTGGCGAAAGTCTCTACGAGGCCGCGGCCCGCGAGGTGGCGGAGGAAACCGGCTTCACCGGCATCGAACTGGGCCAAATCGCCTGGTGCGGCGAAGTGACGCTGCTTGATCGCAAGCGGCGCCCGGTTCTCTTCAAGGACACCTTCATCCTCGCCCGCTGCGCCGGCGGCGAGATCAGCCGCGACGGCTGGCAGGCCCTCGAGCGCGAATTCGTCGACGAGGTGCGCTGGTGGTCGGTGGCCGAACTCGAGGCGACGACGGAATCCATCTGGCCGGCCGATCTCGCCGCCCGCCTGCGCGGGATTCTTGATAAAAATCAATAAACGTAGCTGGATGATGGCGGATTTTGACCCTTCAGCATCGCGCGCCCCGCCGGGGCCAGGTCAGGCCTGACGCGCCGCCGCACGGCCCCCGGCGCCTTCCAGGCCGGCGCCCTGCCGCGCAGTTGATCTCCAGCAGATCGGCCAAGACTGGCCGCAGGGCCTCGCCGGAGCCCTCGGGCCGGCGGGGTGGGGTGCGGTCATGCGTCGCGGGCGCTTCTATGGCTAGGCCTTGCGAGACGAGCTAAATTCGGCCCGTCGACTCTGGGGTAAGTTTCAATCGGTTTTCTTAAGGGCATACTCGGTGGTTGCGTGGTTTTAGGTAAGCCCGCGGCCCCCGAGGGGGGCAATAACTGATGGCAGCGTTCTCGTTCGCGTACAATCCGTTCGTCGTCCTTCCTGTGTCGCTGCGCGCCTCCGCACGTGACGTAGAGGACGCCTATCAGCGTCGTCTGGCCGCCCGCCCGCAGGACGAGGCGGCGCTCAGCCGCGCCAAGACGCTGCTGCTCGAGCCGGACAGCCGCCTGGCTTCGGAAGTCGCCTGGCTGATCGACGTCGGCCCGCGAGAAGCGGTGGCCCTGCTGGGGGCCATGGCCGGCGGCAACGAGACCGCCCTGCTCGACGCCCTGGCGGGCCAGCCGCCGCTCACCCGCTCCAATGTCGCCGCCGACGCCTGCGCGCGCCTGCGCTCGACGGCCTTCCTGGGACCCCTGGCGGCGGCCCATCGGGCCCTCGACGTCGCCGCCCTGGTGGAACTAATCAACCAGATCCACGCCGCCATCCCCATGCCGGCGGTCAATCCCCGCCAGCTCGACGCCGCCCTGGCGGCCATGCGCATGCTGCACGCCAGCGCCGCCATGGTGGCGATCAGCGCCCAGACCGATCCGGCCGCCGCCCTGGCGACCATCACCGAAGGCCCCGATTCGGCGAGCGCCTTCGCTATCGAGCTCAACGCCCAGTTCCAGGTCCGCTTCCCGCCGGCCGCCCCGGCGCAGCCGCTCTCCGAGCTGCCTCAGGAAGGCGCCCCGAGCCAGGCCGAAGAATGGTTCAACCGCGAACGTCCCGCCCCGGCCCCGGCCTCGCCAATCGCTCCGGAGCATGATCACCATCTCGGCTGGGGCGAAGGCGAGGACGCCCATGCCGCCGCCGTGGCGGCGTTCATGGACGCCCAGCTGGTCTTTTCCGCCCCCGACCGCTTCCACACCTCCGGCAATTCCCAGCGGGTCAGGCGGGTGCTCTACGTGGTGGGTGGGGCCCTCTCGGCGATGATCCTGGTCTACCTGGTGTTCGGCAAGCCGACCGATTCGGTGGCCAGCAGCGCAGCCAGTCATCCCGCCGTGGTCGCGGTGGCCCCGACGCCGGCGGCGGTCAGGGGTCGCCACCACAAGCGCGAGTGCATCAGCGTCTCCGGCGCTTCCTACTGCACCAACGAATAGGCCTCGAGGCCGGCTCGTAGCGCCGGTCCGTTCCGCCCTCACAAGTCGCTTGCGCACCCGGAACAAAACGGGTACGAAACCCTTCATAGCCGCAATGTCGCGGGCGATCAGGTTCGCAGGTAGGCAAAGCGGAATCATGGGATAGAGATGGCGGGATCGGCAATGAACAACGCGGCGTTGAGGCTGGTGGGAAAAGACGACGGCGACAAGCAGCGGGCCCTGGAGGCGGCGCTGGCCCAGATCGACCGGGCCTTCGGCAAGGGCGCGGTTATGAAGCTGGGCGAGAAGGGCAAGATCGTGGAGATCGAGTCTGTGCCCACCGGCTCGCTCGGCCTCGACCTGGCCCTGGGAATCGGTGGCCTGCCCAAGGGCCGGGTGGTGGAGATTTTCGGGCCGGAAAGCTCGGGCAAGACGACGCTCGCCCTGCATGTGGTGGCCGAGGTCCAGAAGGCCGGCGGGGCCGCCGCCTTCGTCGACGCCGAGCACGCTCTGGATCCCTCCTACGCCCATAGGCTGGGGGTCAATCTCGACGACCTGCTGGTCGCCCAGCCCGACACCGGGGAACAGGCCCTGGAGATCACCGACACCCTCGTCCGCTCGGGAGCCATCGACATCATTGTCATCGACTCGGTGGCGGCGCTCACCCCCCGGGCCGAGATCGAGGGCGAGATGGGGGACAGCCTGCCCGGCCTGCAGGCGCGGCTGATGAGCCAGGCGCTGCGCAAGCTCACCGCCTCGATCGCCAAGACCCAGACCCTGGTGATCTTCATCAACCAGATCCGCATGAAGATCGGTGTGATGTACGGCAGCCCCGAGACCACCACCGGCGGCAACGCCCTGAAGTTCTACGCCTCGGTCCGCCTGGACATCCGCCGCACCGGCTCGGTGAAGCTGCGCGACGAAGTGGTCGGCAACAACGTCCGGGTCAAGGTGGTCAAGAACAAGGTCGCCCCGCCGTTCCGCGAGGTCGAGTTCGACATCATGTATGGCAAGGGGATCTCCAAACTGGGCGAGATCATCGACCTGGGCGTCAAGGCCGGGGTGATCGAGAAGTCCGGCTCGTGGTTCTCGTGGAATAGCCAGAGGATCGGCCAGGGCCGCGACAACGTCCGCGAATTCCTCAAAGCCAACCCCGATATTGCCGCCGATATCGAGGCGGAGGTGCGTGGCAACGCCGTCAAGATCGAGGAAGAACTGCTCATCGGCGCCGTGGAACCCACCGACGACTGATCGGCGCCGTCCCTAGCGCTTTAGATCAGGATCGGTCTGGCGCATCCGGGCTCGGACGGTGAAGACGCCGTCGCCACTGAGCAACGCCCCGCGGGCGAAGAGCCGGCCGCCCTGCCAGTTGGAAAGGCCGAGCTCGGGACGGCCGAGGGCGTATTGGCCGTCGACCCAACGGGTGAATCCGTCGCCGGTGAAAGGGGCGTCGATCCGGGCCGCGAAGCGGCTCTGGGCCTTGGGGTCGTTCGAGAGCAATGAGGCGATGAAGCGCGGGCTCGTGGCGTTGAAGAGTCCGATCCCCTCGTCCAGGTCCTTGGCGAGGACAAGCGAGACCTCGGGCGTTTCCTCCCACTCCCATTCGCGCCCGAGTTCGTCGGCTGCGATCTCCTCGACGAGGGCCTCGTCGTGGTCGCCGTCGGCGCGCCTGACGGTGTTGCGCCCCTTGCGCCAGGTCGGGGGCAGGGCGTCGCGTCCGCCTTCGACAATGTGCAGCTTGCAGCCGTGGCCGCGGCGGGCGCCGGCCGTATGCAGGGCCTTCAGAAAGATCGCGATCAAGCCCGGCGCGGCGATGAGGCAGCAGACATTCAAGGTGTTGCAGGCCTTGCGGTCGAGGGAATGGATGATCGCGGCGGAGAATCGGCCGGCATCGGCGGTGTCGTCGGCGAAGAGCCACGCGCGCGGCGGGATGCGCAGGCGGGCGCCGTCGACCTCCAAACGGCCGCGTGCGACGAGGGCGTCGATGGTGCGGCGGCGCTCGGGGGTCATCGGGTCGACGCCGAGGTCGTCGCCGGCGGCGGCCAGGTCGAGGCCCTCGGCGA
>DASXIE010000281.1:0-5779 GCA_036498165.1 Caulobacteraceae bacterium | reverse complement strand
GGAACTGCCCCGCCACGCCACCGGCAAGCTCTACAAGCGGCTGATCCGCGACGCCTACTGGTCTAAACAACCTCTCCCATAGGGAGAGGAAGGGGCCCGCGCCCGACAGGGCGTGGGAAGGTGAGGGGTTAGGTCGCTATGCCACGTAACCCCTCACCCTCCCAACTCAGCGCTCCGCGCTTCGTCGGGCCCCTCCCTCTCCCTATGGGAGAGGTTTCATAAGGAGCGCCGCCATGGATCTCGGGATCGCCGGCCGCAAGGCGATCGTCTGCGGGGCCAGCGCGGGGCTGGGCCGGGCCACGGCCGCCGCCCTGGCCAGGGAGGGGGTGGAGATCACCATAGCCGCTCGAGGCGAGGATCGCCTGGTCGGGACGGCCGATCAGATCGCCCAGGAGAGCGGGGTGAAGGTCACGCCGGTCGTCGCCGACGTCACCACCGAGGCCGGCCGCGCCGCCGTCCTCGCCGCCTGCCCCAGCCCCGACATCCTCATCAACAACGCCGGTGGCCCGCCGGCGGGAGACTTCCGCACCTTCTCACGCGAGGACTGGATCAGGGCGATCGACGCCAACATGCTGGCCGCCATCTTCCTGATCCGCGCCACCCTCGACGACATGATCGAGCGGCGCTTTGGGCGCGTCGTCAACATCACCAGCGGGGCGGTGAAGGCTCCGATCGGCCAACTTGCCCTCTCCAACGGAGCGCGGGCCGGACTGACCGGTTTCGTCGGCGGCCTCGCCCGCCAGGTCGCGGCCCACAATGTCACGTTGAACAATGTCCTGCCGGGCCTTTTCGACACCGACCGCCTGCGCGCCCTGCAGGGCGGCGACGAGGCGGCGCGCGAGCGCCAGAGGGCCCAGATACCGGCCCAACGGTTCGGCGACCCGGCCGAGTTCGGCGACGCCTGCGCCTTCCTGTGCGGGGCCAGGGCGGGCTACATCACCGGCCAGAACCTCCTCATAGACGGCGGCCAGTTTCCGGGGTTGCTTTAGCCGAACCTCGCCGGCGAATAGTCGGCGGCCTTTACACCGTGCCCGGCGAGGTCGGCGGGGACGTCCTGCATGAGCGCCAGGGCGGCGCCGAGGCGGGCGGCGGCGGGGGCGGTCTGCATGCCGTAGCCGCCCTGCCCGGCGCACCAGAAAAAACCGTCCGTGTGCGGATCATAGCCGATCACCGGCGTCAGATCGGGGGCGAAGGTGCGCAGGCCCGCCCAGGCGCGGGCGACGCGGCGGACCGGGATGTCGGCGGCGGCCTGGATGCGCTCGACGCAGATGGCGATGTCCAGTTCCTCCGGCGCGGCGTCCAGCGGCGGCGACGGCGTCTCGTCGGCCGGCGAGGCGAGGATGAGCCCCGACTGGGGCTTGAAATAGAACTGCTCGGCCACGTCGATGACGTTGGGCCAGGCGTCAATGGCTACGCCCTGTGGCGGGTCGATGAGGATGGCCGTGCGTCGTTTGGGGGTGAGGCCCTTGGGGGCCGCGCCGGCGAGGGCGGCCAGGGTGTCGGCCCAGGCGCCGGCGGCGTTGACGACGACGCTGGCCTCCAGGCTCTCGCCGTCGGCCAGTTGCGCCCGCCAGCCGCCGCCGGGGCGCGCCTCGAGCGCGCTGACCCCGGCGTCCAGGCGGAGTGAGGCGCCGCGCGCCCTGGCCAGCCGCAGATAGCCCTGATGCAGGGCGCCGACATCGATGTCGAAACTTTCGGGCTCGTAGAGCGCGGCCGCGGCCGCCTCGGCGTGCAGCGGCGGGACGAGCTTCCTGGCCTGATCGGAATCCAGCGTGTCGAAGGAAGCGCCGAGCGCCTCGAGCGAGGCGGCCAGCGCCGCCAACTCCCCCTTCTGCTCGGCGCGGGCGATGGTCAGGCAGCCGCGCGGGGTGAGCAGCGGATAGTCGGCGAAACCGGGCGGCGGGGCGTGGAAAAAGTCGCGGCTGGCGGCGGTCAGGCGACGCACCGCCGGATCGCCATAGGAGAGGATGTACATGGCCGCCGAGCGCCCGGACGTGTGATAGCCGGCCGCGCTTTCCTGCTCGACGATGGTCACGGACGCATGCGCCGCCAGCTCGGCGCCGATCGAGGCCCCGGCGATTCCACCGCCGACGATCAGGAAGTCACAGGCGGTCATCTCATTCCAGGCCGAGCAGGCGGCGCAGTTCGGGGTGGGGGAGGGCCGGAACGAAGCGGTCGTCGGCGCCGGTCATGTCCTCGTTGGCGATCATGGCGTTGAGAATAGCTTCGTCGACGCTCTCGATCACCGCCGCGAACGCGGGATTGAGGGCCGCGTCGGGGACGAAATCGGCCTTGGCGATCGTTTCTCCGGCGGCCACGGCCTCACCGTTGGCGGTCGAGAAGGCCAGGAAAATATCGCCCGAGCCGTGTCCGGAAATGGCGCCGCCGCGCCCCACGCCCAGGGCCACGCGGCGGGCGCACCGGCCGAGCTGGTGGGGGAGCAGGGGGGCGTCGGTGGCCACAATCGCGATGATGGAGCCGGTTTCGCTGTCGCGCCGGTCAGCGGGGACCCAGTCCATCAATGCCCGCCCGACCGGAACACCGGCGATGACGAGTTGCTCGCGGCGGCCGAAGTTGGCCTGCACGAATGCGCCTACGGTGAAGGTCTGCCCGGCCAGCTCGATCCTTCGCGAGGCTGTGCCCGATCCGCCCTTGAAGCCATAGGCGATCATGCCGGTCCCGCCGCCGACACTGCCTTCCTCGATGGCCCCGCCGGCGGCGCCGTCGAGCGCGGCGAAGACATCTTCCTCGGTCACATGGAAGCCGTTGATGTCGCTGAGCCAGCCGTCATAGGTCTCGCCGGCCACCGGCAGGGCGAAGGATTCGATCCCGGTGTTGCGGTAGAGCCATTTGATGGTCGCGTCGCGAGCCAGGCCGCACGAATGGGTGTTGGTAAGCGTGATCGGTCCATCGCAACGGCCGACCTCCGCGGCCCAATGCGAGCCGGTGAGTTCGCCATTGCCGTTGAGGCTGAACATCTGGGCGAACACGCCAAGCCCCGCTCCGGCCCGGCCGCGCGGGAAGAGGGCCGTGACGCCGGTGCGAACCGGCCCCTGGCCGACGACAAGGGGCCCGTGCCCCTTGATCATCGTGCGGTAGCCGACCTCGACCCGGCGACGTCGGTGATGGCGTTCAGGGGCCCCGGTTCGCCGGCCAAGGGGATGCCGATCGCCCGCGCCCGCGGCCGACCAGAGGGCGTGGTCAGCACAGTCCTAGACCAGGGCTCCGTGGCAGTGCTTGAACTTCTTGCCCGAGCCGCACGGGCAGGGGGCGTTGCGGCCGGTGGACTCGAAGCCGGCCGGCATGTCGGCCAAGGGGACGGACTGGCGCTGTTCCGGGGTTCCGAAGGCGAGGCTGGCGCCGACGCTCTCCAGTGCCCGCTCATTGGCCCCGGTGACCGGGTCCATATGGATCTCGAACATCGGCGGCGGGGTCGGTTCAGGCTCGGCGAACTGGAACTCGACGGTCATCATCCACCGGGTGACGTTCTGGCGCAGATCGCCGATCAGGGTCTCGAAAAGGGCGAAGGCCTCGGTCTTGTATTCGTTGAGCGGATCGCGCTGACCGTAGCCGCGCAGGCCGATGACGTTGCGCAGGTGGTCGAGGTGGGTGAGGTGCTCGCGCCACTGCATGTCGACCATGTTGAGCAGGAAGTTCTTCTCCAGCTGGCGGGTCTGCTCCGGAGAGATCATGGCCTCGCGCTCGGCGGCCCTGGCGTCGGAGGCCTTCCGCATCCGCTCGGCGATCTCCTCGTCGGCGATTCCTTCCTCGGCGGCCCAGTCCTTGATCGGCAAATCGAGGCCTAAGAGGGCCTTGGCCTGTTCTTTCAGGCCCTCGATGTCCCACTGGTCGGCATAGGCCTTGGGCGGCAGGTGGCGGCCGACCATGTCGTCGATGGTGTCGTAGCGCATCTCGGTGACGATCTCGGAGAGATCGGAGGAGACCATGAACTCGTGGCGCTGCTCGAACACCGCCTTGCGCTGGTCGTTGACCACGTCGTCGTACTTCAGGAGGTTCTTGCGGATCTCGTAGTTGCGCTGCTCGACGCGCTTCTGGGCGGTGGCGATGGCGCTGTTGAGCCACTTGTGGGTGATCGCCTCGCCTTCCTCGACCCCGAAGGTGCGCATGATCGAATCGAGGCGATCGCCGGCGAAGATGCGCAGGAGGTCGTCCTCGCACGACATGAAGAACTTGGACCGGCCCGGGTCGCCCTGGCGGCCGGTGCGGCCGCGCAGCTGGTTGTCGATCCGCCGGCTCTCGTGGCGCTCGGTGCCGAGCACGAAGAGGCCGCCGGCGGCCAGGGTCTTCTGCCTGGCCGCGTCGATCTCGGCCTCCAGGGAGGTGCGTTCCTCGGCCTCGGCCTCGGGCGAGGGCTCGACGCCCAAGCCCGCCTGCTCGGCCCGCCACTTGGTGAGCCGCATGTCGATGTTGCCGCCCAGCTTTATGTCCGTTCCCCGCCCGGCCATGTTGGTGGCGATGGTCACCGCGCCTGGAACCCCGGCGTCGGCAATGATGTAGGCTTCCTGCTCGTGGTAGCGGGCGTTGAGGACGTTGTGCGGCAGGCCGCGGACGCTCTTGCCGTCCCGTTCCCACATGTGGCCGGCGAGCATTTCGGAGAGGTGTTCGGACTTTTCGATCGACACCGTGCCGACCAGCACCGGCTGGCCGCGCTTATGGCAATCCTCGATCTGCTCGATGATCGCCTTGTTCTTCTCGGCCGCGGTCCGATAGACCTCGTCGTCCTCGTCCGTGCGCATCACCGGCCGGTTGGTCGGGATCTCGGCCACGTCCATCTTGTAGATGTCGAAGAACTCCTGGGCCTCGGTGGCGGCCGTGCCGGTCATGCCCGAGAGCTTCTTGTAGAGGCGGAAGTAGTTCTGGATGGTCACCGAGGCCAGGGTCTGGTTCTCGGGCTGGATATCGACCCCGTCCTTGGCCTCGATGGCCTGGTGCAGGCCCTCCGAGAGCCGCCGCCCATGCATCATCCGGCCGGTGAACTCGTCGATCAGCATCACCTCGCCGTCGCGGATGATGTAGTCGCGGTCGAGCTGGTAGAGGATGTTGGCCCTCAGCGCCTGGTTGACGTGGTGGACCACCGAGACGTTGGCCGGATCGTAGAGGCCGGCCGAGCCGTCGGCGAGATGGCCGGCTCTCTCCAGGGTCTCCTCGATGGTCTCCGAGCCGTGTTCGGTGAGCAAAACCTGCTTCTGCTTCTCGTCGTGCTCGAAGGTGGCCGGATCCTTGATCAGGTCCTTCACCAGCAGATCGATGGTCCGGTAGAATTCCGAGCGATCCTCGGTCGGGCCGGAGATGATCAGCGGTGTGCGGGCCTCGTCGATGAGGATCGAGTCGACCTCGTCGACGATGGCGAAGTTGTGCCCCCGCTGGACCATCTCGGCGGCGTCGTAGACGAGGTTGTCGCGCAGGTAGTCGAAGCCGAATTCGTTGTTGGTGCCGTAGGTGATGTCGGCCCCGTAGGCCTTCTGGCGCTCGGCCTGGGAGAGGCCATTGACGATCACTCCCACCGAAAGGCCGAGGAACTTGTAGATCCGCCCCATCCATTCGGCGTCGCGGGCGGCCAGGTAGTCGTTGACCGTCGTGACGTGAACGCCCTTGCCGGTCAAGCCGTTGAGGAAGGTCGGCAGGCAGGCGGTCAGCGTCTTGCCCTCGCCGGTGGCCAACTCGGCGAGCGCCCCCTGGTGCATGACCACGCCGCCGGCGATCTGCACGTCGAACGGCCTCATCTTCAAGAGGCGCGTCGCGGCGACGCACACCAGGC
>DASXIE010000280.1:0-23549 GCA_036498165.1 Caulobacteraceae bacterium | reverse complement strand
CCCACGTCGCCCTGGATGAGCCGGGTCATCCGCCAGCCGGAGGCCAGGTCGGCGCGGATTTCCGAGAGGCAGCGTTGCTGGGCGCCGGTGAGGGTGAAGGGGAGGGCGCTCTCGGCCACGGCCGCCGTCTGCGAGGGCCCGATCGCCGGGGCGGCCTCGGCGCGGCCTCTCTTCTTGCGCTGGGCGAGGGCCAGCTGATGGGCCAAGAGCTCGTCGTAGGCCAGGCGACGGCGGGGCGGGGCCTGGGGCGAAAGATCGGCCTCGCCGGCCGGGGCGTGGAGGGCGCCCACCGCCTCTCGCCAGGGCGGCCAGGCCTCCCGCGTCACCAGGGCCGGATCGGCCCATTCAACCAGGTCCGGGGCGCGCTCCACCGCCTCGAGGGCGAAGCGGCGGATGGCCCGCGAGGCGAGACCGGCGGTGGCCGGATAGACCGCCTCCACCTCGGGAATCTCGCCGGCCCGCTCGGGCGCCAGCATGTAGTCGGGATGGACGATCTGCAGGCCGCCGCTGAAGGTGTCGCGCTCGACCTTGCCGCTCACCACCCGCGCCGCCCCGGCCGGATGGGCGCGCTCGAGGTGCGGCCCGTGGCCCTTGAAGAACACCAGGGTGATGAAGCCGGTATCGTCGAAGGCGCGGATCTTCCACGGCGTGCTCGCCCGCCCCGGCCGCTCATGGACGGCGATCGTCAGGCTCAGAGTCTGAACCTCTCCCTCCAGCGCGCTCGCCGCCTTGGCCGGGCTCCGGCGAATGAGGCCGTGCGGGGCGAGGAACAGAAGGTCGCGCACCAGTGGCCCGGCCACTCGCTCCAGCAGCGGCGCGACCCTAGGCCCCACCCCCTTGAGGCTGGCCACGGGGGCGAACAGGGGAAACAGACTCTCGGGGCGCATGGCGTGACTATAGCGGCAACTGGAGCTTGCCAAGCCATCGTCAAACCGCTGCGGGAGGGCTATTGAGCGCCGGCAGCCGGCTGCTAGACGAGACCTTCCCATGACCGACACCCCGCCCGACCGCCTGGCGGCCGATCCCGATTCGCCGTTCCACGACGCCGCCCTGCTCGAACGGGGGGTGGGCGTGCGCTTCAAGGGCGTCGAGAAGACCAACGTCGAGGAATACTGCGTCAGCGAGGGCTGGGTGCGCCTGACGGTGGGAACGACCACCGATCGCCGCGGCAAGCCCATGACCATCAAGTTGCAGGGCCCCGTCGAGCCCTATTTTCGCGACGCCACCGATGGATGAGATACGCGTCCGCAGGGCCCGCGTTCGCGCCTGGCGCCGCGGGATTCGCGAGGCCGACCTCATCCTGGGTCCGTTCGCCGACTCCAGGGCCGCCGCACTGAGCCCGACGGAACTCGCCAGCTTCGAGCGCCTGCTCGAGGAGAACGACCAGGACGTCTATGCCTGGATCGTCGGGACCGCTCCGGTCCCGGCTGAGTTCGACGACGACGTTTTGGCTCAGCTTCGAGCCCACGCCGGCCTTAGCAACACCGTCATCGCCGGGCGTCAGTCCCGGCGACCCATGCACACTGGCGCAGGTGTGGCCGCGCGCGAGCGCGGCCAATGCAGTGGCGGTCGCCGCGAGCGCGGCGGCGGCGACGAATGACGACACTCTCGCATCGTCACCCCGCTTCACGCGATCATGGGTCCCCGGGACTGACGCCCGGGGATGACGGTTGGGATGGGGGAGGCGAAAACGAATCCACCCGAGCGCCGAACGCTCTAGAAACCGGCGATTCGCCAATGTCCTTGGCGATGCCGACTTTCGCCGGAGCCCGCCACACTCACATGCGAAATTCGGCGTCGGGACACTAGCCGTGTCGCCCCAGGCCGATTTCAGGCGCGTGGCGGCCGCGCCCGGCGCCCTCGAACTGGACGGCGCTCCGGAGGGCTTCGACGCCCTGGTCATGGGCGATATCGCCCGCGCCCGCGGCGGCCTCACCGTCTTCGTCGCCCGCGACGGCTCGCGCGCCCAAGCCTTCCTGGACGCCCTGACCTTCTTCGCCCCCGAGACCACGGTGCTGGAGTTCCCGGCCTGGGACTGCCTTCCCTACGACCGGGTCGGACCCTCGGCCGGGGCGGCGGCCGAACGGATGAGTGTCCTAACCCGCCTGGCCCGGGGCCTCGAGGGCGCCAGGCCGACCCTCCTGGTGACGACCGCGGCGGCCCTCATGCAGCGGGTTCCGCCGCGGGCGGCGGTGAGCGGGGCGGCCTATTCGGCGGCGGTGGGGGGCATCGTCGATCTCGCCGAGCTCGAGCGCTACTTCGCCATCAACGGCTACCAGCGCGCCTCGACGGTTTCCGAGCGCGGCGAGTTCGCGGTGCGCGGCGGGGTGATCGACGTCTTTCCGCCCGGCGCGGCCGAACCGGTCCGCCTCGACCTTTTCGGCGACACCCTGGAATCCATCCGCGCCTTCGATCGCGAGAGCCAGCGCTCGACGCGCCAGCTCAAGTCGGTCGACCTGCTGCCGGTCAGCGAGGCGCTGCTCGACGCCCCGGCCATCGCCCGCTTCCGAACCGGCTACCTCGCCGCCTTCGGGGCGCCGGGCGAGGACCCCCTCTATGAGACGGTGAGCGCCGGCGGCCGACGGGCCGGCATGGAGCACTGGCTGCCGCTGTTCTACGAGCGCCTTGAGACCCTCTTCAACTATCTGCCGGGCGAGGCCCTGATCGCCCTCGACCATCTGGCCGGCGAGGCGCGCGACGAGCGCGGGGCGATGATCGCCGACGCCTTCGAGGCCCGCGCCGAGACCGAGCGGAAGGTCCACTACCGCGCCCTTCCGCCCTCGGCCCTCTACCTCGACGACGTCGAATGGGAAGAGCGCCTGAGCGCCCATCCGCGCCGCCAGTTCAGTCCATTCCATCGCGAGGGAGGGGAGGGGATCGTCGACCTCGGGGCCCGGCTTGGCCGCACCTTCGCCGCCGAACGGGCCCGCGACAGCGTCAACCTCTTCGAGGCCGCCGCCGCCCACGCCAAGGCGCTCGCCGGCGCCGGCAAGCGGGTGATTTTCGCCTCGTGGTCGGAGGGATCGTCCGAGCGCCTGGCGGCCATGCTCGCCGATCACGGGCTGAACGACATTCCGCTGGCCCCTTACTGGCAGGCGGCCAAGGCGGCCGATCCGAGGAAGCTGCAGCGCGCCGCCCTGCCGCTCGACGCCGGCTTCGAGACCGACACCCTGGCGGTGATCTCCGAGACCGACATCCTCGGCGACCGCCTGGCCCGGCCGAGGCGCCGTCGCCGGGCGGCCAACTTCCTCGCCGAAGCCACCGCTCTGGGCCAGGGCGACCTGGTGGTCCACATCGACCACGGCATCGGCCGCTACGAGGGCCTGCGCACGCTGGACGTCATGGGCGCGCCGCACGATTGCCTGGAGCTGCACTACGCCGACGAGGCCAAGCTCTACCTGCCGGTGGAGAACATCGACCTCCTCACCCGCTACGGGGCCGAAAGCGAGGGGGTGCAGGTCGACCGCCTGGGCGGGGCGGCCTGGCAGGCCCGCAAGGCCAGGGCCAAGGAGCGCTTGCGCGAGATGGCCGAGGGTCTGATCGCCATCGCCGCCGCCCGGGCCACCCGCGAGACGGAGGTCACGACGCCGCCGCACGGGCTCTTCGAGGAGTTCTGCGCCCGTTTTCCCTATGAGGAGACCGACGACCAGCTCACCGCCATAGGCGATGTCCTGGCCGACCTCGCGGACGGCAAGCCCATGGACCGGCTGATCTGCGGCGACGTGGGCTTCGGCAAGACCGAGGTCGCCCTGCGCGCCGCCTTCGTCATGGCCATGAGCGGGCGCCAGGTGGCCGTCGTCTGCCCCACGACGCTTCTCGCCCGCCAGCATTTCGCCACCTTCACCGATCGCTTCCAGGGCTGGCCGGTGCGCATCGTGCGGCTCTCGCGGATGGTTCCGCCGGCCGAGGCCGCGGCGGCCCGCGTCGCTCTGGAAAAAGGCGAGGCCGAGATCGTCATCGGCACCCATGCTGTCCTCGCCGCCCAGACCAGGTTCAAGGATCTCGGCCTCGTAGTCGTCGACGAGGAGCAGCACTTCGGGGTCAAGCACAAGGAGGCGCTGAAGGCCCTGCGCGCCGAGGTCCACATGCTGACCCTGACCGCCACCCCGATCCCGCGCACTCTGCAGATGGCCCTCTCAGGCATCCGCGAGATGTCGATCATCGCGACCCCGCCGGTGGATCGCCTGGCGGTGCGCACCTTTGTCACCCCCTGGGACCCGGTGTCGATCCGCGAGGCCTTGCTGCGCGAGAAATTCCGCGGCGGCCAGGCCTACTATGTCGCCCCGCGTATCCGCGACTTGCCCGATCTCGAGCGCTTCCTGCGCGAACAGGTGCCCGAGGTGAAGTTCGTCGTCGGCCACGGCCGGCTCCCGCCGACCCGCATGGAAGATGTCATGGCTGCGTTCTACGAGGGCCGCTACGATGTTCTCCTGTCGACCAGCATCGTCGAGTCCGGCCTCGACATCCCCACCGCCAACACCCTCGTCGTCCACCGCGCCGACATGTTCGGCCTGGGCCAGCTCTACCAACTGCGCGGCCGGGTGGGTCGGGCCAAGGCGCGCGCCTACGCCTACCTGACCACGCCCTTCGAGCGGCCGATCACCCCGGCGGCGGAGCGGCGCCTTCACGTCCTGCAGTCGCTCGACAGCCTGGGGGCCGGCTTCCAGCTCGCCAGCCACGATCTCGACATCCGCGGCGGCGGCAATCTGCTGGGCGAAGAACAGTCCGGCCACATCCGCGAGATCGGCGTCGAACTCTACCAGCAGATGCTCGAGGACGCGGTGGCCGAGCTCAAGGCGGTGGGGGCGCGCGAGGCGATCTCACTCGACCGCGGCTGGTCGCCCCAGATCAACACCGGCGCGGCGGTGCTCATTCCCGAGACCTATGTGCCCGACCTCAACGTCCGTCTCGCCCTCTACCGGCGCCTGTCGGAGGCCGAGCGGGCCGACGACCGCGAAGCCCTGGCCGCCGAACTCATCGACCGCTTCGGCCCCTTGCCACCGGAAGCCGACCAGCTCCTCAAGGTGGTGGCCATCAAGGGCCTGTGCCGCGAGGCCAACGTGGCCAAGATCGATGTCGGGCCAAAGGGGGCGGTGGTCTCTTTCCGCGGCGACCATTTCGCCAATCCGGCCGGCTTGGTGGCCCATATCCAAAGACACCCGGCGGCCTGGCGCCTGCGCCCCGACCAGAAGCTGTCCGTCAAGGGCGAGTGGGAGAGTCCCAAGGCGCGCCTTGCGGCGGCCGAGCGCCTGCTCACCGAAATCGCCGCTATGGCCCGGGCGGCCTAGCTGACGATCGGCGGGTTGGCGGCTCGGGAGGCGAGGGGGGTCTTGGCGGCCTGGGCTTCGGCGAGGAGCTTGCGGGCCCGGAGCCACATCTCGATGCTCTGGGCGATCATCATCGCCCCGACCAGCAGGATGAGCGCCGAGGCGATGGCCGCGGTAGTGAGACCGGCGACGCCGCGGCTCTCGTAGGCCATGCCGCGCAGGCCCATGCGGGCGGCGACCACCGCCAGGATGAACAACATGCCTATCGGCGAGGCCCGCGAGGTGATGTCGTGGGTCTCCGGATGGACCTCGATGCGCATGAAACGCCCGCGCTGCCAGCCGAGCGCCGCCCCGACGGCGAGGGCCAGGGCCATTGCGGCGAGGCTCACCGGGGTCAGCGGCGGCGGGGCGGCGAACGCGCTGACCGCGATCAGGACGAGGAAGATCAGCGGCCGGATCCACATGGCCTCCAGGCGCAGGCGCCTCGGCCGGCTGTTGCGCAGCATGACCACGGCGATCACCACCACCAGGGTGACGACGATGCCGCTGACCCCTCCGTGGCCATAGCTGCCCGGTCCCATCCGATCTCTCCCGCTCTTTCCCTGCGGCGATGCTAGCGCATCCGGTGCTCCCATCCCACCTCTCTCCCCCCTGCGGGGGGAGTACCGGCGAAGCCGGGGAGGGGGGTCGCGGAGAAGCGCGTCGGCACCTTGCCCGAACACCCCCTCCACCCCTTCGGGGTCCCCCTCCCCCAGTGGGGGAGGAGAAAGCGTATTGCCTGACCATGCGGCAGGCAGCCAAGGTTCGCATCGTTCGATCGCCTAAGGAGACGACCCATGGGTCAGGGACCGCTCGCCGATCTCAGGATCGTGGAGTTCGCCGGCATCGGGCCGGGGCCGTTCTGCGGCATGCTGCTTTCCGACCTGGGGGCCGACGTGGTGCGCATCGACCGCAAAGGGGCGGGGAGGGGCGCGCCCACCGACGTCACCGCCCGCGGTCGCCGCTCGGTGGCGCTGAACCTGAAGTCGCCGGCCGCTGTGGAGGCCTGCCTCAAGCTGATGGAAGGGGCCGACGCCGCCTTCGAGGGTTTCCGCCCCGGGGTGATGGAGCGCCTGGGCCTGGGCCCCGAGATCGCCCTGGCCCGCAATCCCAGGCTCGTCTACGGGCGGATGACCGGCTGGGGGCAGACCGGGCCGCTTTCCAAGGCCGCCGGCCACGACATGAACTACATCGCGCTTTCCGGGGCGCTGGGGGCCATCGGCACGGCCGACAAGCCGATCCCGCCGCTCAACCTGGTGGGCGACTTTGGTGGCGGCGCCCTCTATCTCGCCTTCGGCCTCCTGGCCGGGGTGATCCACGCCCGCGCCAGCGGCCAGGGCCAGATGATCGACTGCGCCATGACCGACGGGGCCGCCTCCCTGATGGCGATGTTCTACGGCATGAAGGCGGCCGGGGTGTGGGGCGGCGGCCGGCGCAACAACATTCTCGACGGCGGGGCGCACTTCTACGACACCTATCGCTGCGCCGACGGGGAATGGATTGCGATCGGCTCGATCGAGCCGCAATTCTACGCGCTTTTGCTAGAGAAAACAGGGATCAATGATCCTGACTTCAAGGCCCAGATGGACCGCTCGGCATGGCCGAAGCTGCATGAGCGCCTCGCCGCCGTGATCGCCGCGAAGACCCGCGATGAGTGGTGCGAGATCATGGACGGAACCGATGTCTGCTTCGCCCCTGTCCTCAGCCTCGACGAGGCGCCTGCTCACCGCCACAACCAAGCCCGCCAGACCTTCGTGGAGGTCGCCGGCGTCACTCAGCCGGCCCCGGCCCCGCGATTTTCGGCCACGCCCGGGGCCATCGCCGGTCCGCCGCCGGCGATCGGGGCCCACAACAGCGAGGCCCTGGCGGACTGGGGGTTCTCGGCGCGGGAAATCGCCGATCTCGAGGAGGCCGGCGCGCTCTGAACGCACCGTTCATGCGGGGTTCAGCCAGCGAAGCTTAGACACTTCAACGTCGGTCGCCGTTCGCGCTCTCCCGTCCCTCGTTGCGGCGGTGGTCGATCAGGAGTTTTCCTGGCGGCGCGCCGTACCCCCACGGCGCGCCGTACTCCTTTCTTACAGGGGCTTGCGCACCCGCACGGCGAGGGCGCCCGCTTCGTCCTCCACGCTTAGCACCTCCAGGCCCGCCTCGCCGGCGAAATGAGTCGCGTCGATCCGCACCATGGGATCGTCAGCGATGAGGATGAGGATCGCTCCTGGCGCGGCGGAGGCGGCGGCGCGGCGCAGGCGAAGGGTGGGGACCGGGCAGCGGTGGCCGCGGGCGTCGACGACGATCTCATCTTTCCGTGAAATCGACATGGGTCCCGGCCTGTTCTCGATTCTCGCCCGGCCCGTTCTCTTCCCCCTTCACAAGGGGGAAGTACGCCCGAAGGGCGGGATGGGGGATCGGATACGCCGGCGCTTCCGTCCCCCCATCCCCCGCTTCGCGAGGACTTCCCCCCGATGCGGGGGGAAGAGAGCGCGGCTCAATTGCGACCGAACTCTAGAGCAAGGGGCGCAAAGCCGATACATGCTCTCCTTCGCCACGCCTGCGGAGTGCGCTCTCATTCCATCATCGCCATCCGCGGACGCCCCGCCGGGCTTCGAGCTCAGCATCGTCGCCCCGGCCTTCAACGAGGCGGCCAATGTCGCCGAGCTGGCCAGGCGCATTGCCGCCGCCCTCGAGGGTGTGCGCTGGCAGCTCATCGTCGTCGACGACGATTCCCCCGACGGCACCGCCGCCACGGCCAAGGCCCTTGCCCTGGCCGATGGCCGCATCTCCTGCCTCAGACGTTTGAAGCGCCGCGGCCTCGCCGGGGCGGTGATCGAGGGCGTGATGGCCAGCGCCGCCCCCTTCGTGGCCGTGATGGACGCCGACCTGCAGCACGATCCGACCCTGCTGGGCCCAATGCTGGCATGCCTTCGCGAAGGCCGCGCCGATCTCGTCATCGGCAGCCGCTATGTCGCCGAGGGGAGCGCGGCGGCCGGCCTCTCGGCCGTGCGCGGGATTGGCAGCCGGGTGGCGGCCTGGCTCGCCCGCCGGACGCTTCGAGCCCCTGTCGCCGACCCGGTCAGCGGCTTTTTCATGATCCGCCGCGAGGCCTTCGAGGCCGCCGCCCCGCGCCTGTCAGACCAGGGCTTCAAGATCCTCTTCGACCTCATCGCCTCGCGCCCGCCGGGGTTGCGGATCCTCGAACTGCCCTTCGCCTTCTCGCCGCGCCACGCGGGGGAGAGCAAGCTCGACGCCATGGCGGTGAGCGACTACCTCGGCCTCATCGTCTCGCGGCTGAGCGGGAACCTCGTCCCGCCACGCGCCCTGATGTTCTTCGCGGTGGGGACCAGCGGCCTGGTGGTCCACCTGAGCGTCCTGCGCCTTTTTCTTGGCCTCGGCCTCGCCTTCGCCACCGCCCAGGGGCTGGCGGCGGTCACGGCCATGACCTCCAACTATCTCATCAACAATGAGATCACCTATCGCGACCGGCGACTGAGAGGCTTGCGCCTGCTGGTCGGCTACCTGCGCTTCTGCGCCCTGTGCGGCGTGGGGCTGATCGCCAACGTCGCTGTCGCCGACCTCGCTGAGCGCCATCTCCACCTGTGGTGGGCGGCAGGGTTCCTCGGCGCCCTGTTCGGGGCGGTGTGGAACTATGTGAGCACGTCCCTTGCCGTCTGGTGAGAAGCGCGCCCCGCCGGCCCTCCTCTTCGCGGTCATCGCCGCCACTATCGCCCTGCGCCTCGTCGTCGGCGCCCTGACCCCGCTCACCGAGGACGAGGCCTACTACCGCCTGTGGTCCATGGCCCCGGCTTTCGGCTACTATGACCACCCGCCGATGATCGCCTGGTGGATCTGGGTCGGTCGTCAGGTCGCCGGCGACACGGCGCTGGGCGTGCGGCTCCTGCCCATCCTCGCCAGCGCGGCGACCAGCCTCCTCGTCTTCGATGCGGGGCGCCTGGCCGGCGCCACGCGGGCCACGGCCAGCCGGGCCGGGGTGTGGTTCAACGCCATGCTGCTGGTGCTGGCCGGCGGCTTCCTGGCCGTACCCGACGCGCCGGCCAGCCTGTTCTGGGCCGCGACCCTGTGGTGCGCGCTGCGGGCGGTGGGAGGCCGCTCTCTTACCTGGTGGGCCCTGGCCGGAGCGTCGGCCGGCCTCGCCTGCCTGTCGAAATATTCCGCCCTCTTCATCGCCCCCGGCGTGCTGATCTGGCTGACCGTCTCCGCGAAGGGGAGGGCCCAGCTGCGCACCCCTGGGCCCTGGCTGGCGGCGGCGATCGCGGCGGCGCTGTTTTCCGCCAACCTCGCCTGGAACGCCGACCATCACTGGCTGACCTTCGCCAAGCAGTTCGGGCGCGTGACGGCCCACCGCTTCGCCCCGCGATATCTCACCGACCTGATCGCCGCCCAGGCCCTGCTCCTCAATCCGCTGATCGCCCTCTTCGCCGGCGCGGCCATCGTGGTGCGGCCAAGGCCCGATCGGGCCGGCGCCGACCTGACGGCGTTCTTCGCCCTGGCCGCGCCGTTCGCGGCCTATCTCATCCTGCACAGCCTGCACGACCGGGTGCAGGCCCATTGGCCGGCCCCGCTCTATCCCCTGCTGGCGGTGTGCGCGGCGGAGGGGGCGGCGCGGCTGGCGGACCAGACTGTCTGGCGGCGACTGGCCATGGCCGCGCCCTGGCTGGGCGTCTCGCTCGGGGCCGTCGCCCTTGTGGTGCTGGCGACTCCGGGCGGCGTGTACGGCCGCTACGACGCGGCCCTGCCGGTGCGCGGCTGGGGCCCATTCACGGCCCGGCTCGAAGCCATGCGGCAAGGTTCGGGCGCCGCCTGGGTGGGAACCGCCAGCTATGGTCTGGCCGCCCAGCTCGCCGACCAGCGCGGCCTTGGCGCGCCCGTCTTCCAGTTGGCCGAGCGAGACCGCTGGAACGGGCTCGGCGCGGCGCCGGACCTTGCCCGCCCCGGCCTCGCCGTCGACCTGACCCGCCGGCTGGGCGCCGCTTCGCTGACCGGCTGCTTTGCGGCAGTGACGCCGCTGGGCGTCGTCACCCGGGGCGATCCGGGAGAGAAGGGCAAGTCCTATGCGGTCTTCCTCGTCGCCGGGCCCCGGCGCGACGCCCTCGCCCGCGGGTGCTGGTGAGAGGCGCCGTCCTCAGGTCCGTCGGCGATCCTTGCGCAGAAGCTTCTGCACCGTCGTGGTCGGCAGGCCCTGGAGAGTCAGGTAGCCCCGGCCGGCCTCGTCCAGACTTGTGAAGTGGCCGTCGGCGACCTTGAGGAAATTCTCCCGGGTGACGATGCCGTTGACATTGAAGTCGGCGGCGAGCAGCGGCTCGGGTTCCTCGAAGAAACTGTAGGGCGAGGCGCCGCTCATCGATTCGTTGAGACCGGGCGCCTTGGGCGTTGGCTGGGCCCGGTGCGCTGCGTCCGGATCGATGGGCGGCGCGGCCCGTCCGGCGCCCGGGACGCCGTACTGCGCCAGCAAGAGCCGGCCGGCCGACCACCCCACCTGCTCAGGCAGGGAGACGATCTCCGGTGCGACGTTTTTCTCATAGGCCGAGATCTCCAAACGGCTGAGCACCCCGTCGCCGTTCACGTCCAGGCGCTTGAAGAACCGTTCGGCGTCGGCGATGAACTCGCCGTGGTCGAGCTTGCCGTCGGCGTTCGTGTCGGCCCCGCGGAACCAGTCCCCCACGGGATAGGGGGCGTTCGCCGCGGCGCGGAACGGCTCTCCGCACGGACTGATGAACAGGTTGGGGATGTTGCTTTCCTCCTCCTCCGCCGCCCGCGCGGCGCGAACGCCCAGCGGCAGGGCGGCGGCGGCGAAGAGGGCGAAGGCGGCGCGACGGGTCCAGAACATCGGTGACTCAACAGCAGGGGGAGGAGCCGTCACTATAATGCGAAGCCGGCCGATTTCAGAGACAAAAGGACGGGCATGAAAGTCAAGGGATCGACCCTCGCCGAACTCGCCGCCGGGCTGGAAAACGGCCAGACCACCAGCCGCGCCCTGGTCGAGGACGCCCTCGAAGCCATCGAGGTCGACCCACGCGCCTTCACCCGCATCGACGTCGCCGGAGCGCGGGCGGCGGCGGACGCGGCGGACCGCTCGCGGCGGGAGGGGAGGGCGGCCTCGCCGCTGGCCGGAATACCGGTCTCGATCAAGGACCTCTTCGACGTCGCGGGCCAGCCCACCCCCGCCGGCTCCGCCATCCTGGCCAACGCCCCGCCGGCCACGGCCGATGCGCCCGCGGTGGCCCGCCTGAAAGCCGCCGGTCTCGTCGTCGTCGGTCGCACCCAGATGAGCGAATTCGCCTTCACGGGCCTGGGCCTCAATCCTCACACGCCCCAGCCGGTGAATCCCATCGATCCGGCGCGCGTGCCCGGCGGCTCGAGCGGCGGGGCGGCGGTGTCGGTGGCGCTGGGCCAGGCCGCCGGAGCGCTCGGCACCGACACTGGCGGGTCGGTGCGCATTCCGGCCGCCTTCTGCGGCCTTGCGGGATTCAAACCGACCCAGAGACGGGTCAGCCGCGCCGGGGCGTTTCCCTTGTCGACCACACTCGATTCCATCGGCCCGATCGCCCGCACCGCGGCCTGCTGCGCGGCCCTGGACGCGATCATCGCCGATGTCCCGCCCGCGCCGCATCCGCCGGTGACGCTGGCGGGCCTGCGACTTTGCACGGCCGATCACTACTTCCTGGCCGGCATGGACGCGGCCGTGGGCCACGCCTTCGAGGCCGCCCTGGCCGCCATCTCCGACGCCGGCGCGAGCGTCGAGCCCATCTCCCTGCCGCCGCTGGCGCGCATCCCGGCCATGAACGCCCGCGGCTCGATCTCCAACGCCGAGTCCTTCGCCCTCCACCGGCGCCTGGGCCTTCTGGATGAGCGTGACCGGTATGATCCCTACGTCCTGGCCCGCATCGAATTGGCCAAGGCCATGCCGGCCGCCGACTATCTCGATCTCCTCGCCGAGCGCGACCGCCTCATCAGCGAAATCGAGCTCGTCCTGGCGCCCTATGACGCGCTGCTTACCCCCACCAGCCCGATCCTCGCCCCCCGCTTCGCCGACATCGCCGAGCCGGCCGAATTCGCCCGTCTCAACGGCCTGGTTTTGCGCAATCCGATGGTGGTGAATATCCTCGACCGCTGCGCGATCAGCCTGCCGCTCGCCGCCGCGCCGGGCGCCGGCCTAATGGTGATCGGCGCGCCCATGACCGACACGCGCCTGCTGGCCCTAGCGCGGGCGCTGGAGACCAGCTTGAGGAGCTAGGTCATTCCCGGCCGAACATGTACCGCACCCCGCGCCCGCCCAGCCAGAAGGCTATCGCCACAAAAATCAGTTGGCTCAGCTTGGTCCAGTTGATGATTCCGCGGGCGTGGATCGCGTAGGCCAGCGACTGGAAAACGAAATAGAGGGCGATTATGGCGCAGACCCAGTGGATAATCCGGAACAGGACCTGGAACCCGGTCGGATTCACCGTCACCCGGTTCGGCCAGATGATGCTCATCGCCGCTCCCCCCTGCGCGACTCCCTAAGGGGCGACGCTAACACGCGCGGAATCGTGGCGGCAATGGCGATGGCCGTGGCGGACGGGGTGGGATTCGAACCCACGGTGGGCGTGAACCCACGGCGGTTTTCAAGACCGCTGCCTTCAACCACTCGGCCACCCGTCCGGCGCGGGGATTCGATCGCCTGGTCCCCGCGACGGCGCGACCGATGGCACGGGTCGCTTTCGCCGTCCAGGGAACCTCGCCCCGGACTGGGCCATTGAGCCCTAGCCGGGGACAACCGCTGCCGAAGGTCAAGTTTAATGAAAATCCGCACTCTCCTGGCGCTCGGCGCCGTCACGATCAGTCTCGGCATGCCCATGGCGGGCGGCGCCCTGGGCCAGACCGCCCAGATGCGGGCGAACCACGCCGAAGCGGTCCAGGATCAAATCCAGAGCCGGGTCGCCCGGCGAAACCACCGGCGAATAAACCACGTCAAGATGGTCCAGCGTCAGATTTCGACCCGGGTCGCCCGGCGCGATCACCGGCGCATAAACCACGTCAAGATGGTCCAGCATCAGATCGATACACGGGTCGATCGACGCGCGGACCGGCCCGACTGACTCACCGGTGGGAACCGGCTGACGCTTAACCGTCTCGCAAGGCCTCGAACCCTAGGCTGATCGTCCACATCGGACGGAGACAGCGGCCATGCCCTGGGGCGGGGGAAAAATCGCGGCGCGAATCGCGCTCATCGTGGGCGCCGGGGCCGTCCTGGCGGCGTGCGCCGGCGGGCCAAGGCCGGCGCGGGGCGGCTATGAGGCCAACGGGACCATGCGTCCCTACGAAGTGGGCGGGGTGCGCTATCGCCCGGCCTATCAGCCGCACTATGACGAAACGGGCCTGGCCTCCTGGTACGGGGCGCAGTCGCGCTACCACACCACCGCCAATGGCGAGCATTTCGACGAGCATCTGGCCACCGCCGCGCACCGCACCTTGCCCCTGCCGTGCATCGTCGAGGTGACCAATCTCGACAACGGCCGCACCGCCCGGCTGCGGGTGAATGATCGCGGACCGTTCACCCGCGGCCGGATCCTCGATGTCTCGCGCAAAGGGGCGGAGGAACTGGGCTTCAAGGGCGTGGCCAGGGTGCGCGTGCGCTATGTCGGTCCGGCCCCAGGCGCGCGCGACCGGGCGAGCGCGGCCGATCTGCCGGCGGCGAAGCTCAGCGACGCCGGCTGAGCCCTCGGCGCTTTGACAAGGCGCCCGAAGCGGCCAATGTGGCGGCCATGGCGCGCGGGCTGTTCATCACCTTCGAGGGCGGGGAGGGGACGGGCAAGTCGACCCAGGCCGCCCGGCTAGCCGCGCGCGTGCGTTCCGCCGGACGGGAGGCGGTGGCGACGCGCGAGCCCGGCGGTTCGGTTGGAGCAGAGGCGATCCGCGCCTTGCTGGTCACCGGAGAGACCGACCGCTGGTCGGCGGGGGCTGAAACGCTCCTGATGTACGCCGCCCGCCTGGACCACGTGGAGCGGGTGATCGTCCCGGCCATGTCTCGCGGGGCGGTGGTGATCTGCGACCGCTTCGCCGATTCGACCCGGGCCTACCAGGGAGCCGGCGGGGGCGCCGACCCGAAACTCATCGACGCCGTGGAAAGCGAAGTCCGCGGCCACTGCTGGCCGGACCTCACCTTCGTCTTCGACCTCGACCCGGCCGCGGGCCTGGCCCGCGCGGCCGGCCGGGAAGGGGCGGAGACCCGCTTCGAGGGTAAGGGTCTGGCCTTCCACCAGCGGCTGCGCGAGGGCTTCCTGGCCATCGCCGCCGCCGAGCCAAAGCGCTGCGTGGTCATCGACACGGCTCAGGGCGTCGGCGCCGTCGAGCAGATCGTCTGGCGGGCCGTGGAGGGGCGGCTCTAGATGGGCGAGACGGCGCCGCATCCGCGCGATTCCCATGAACTCTTGGGCGCCGAGCGAGCGGAGCAGTCCTTCCTCGACGCCATGGCCCGCGGACGCCTGCACCACGCCTGGCTGATCGTCGGCCCGGTCGGGGTCGGCAAGGCGACCTTCGCCTATCGCGCCGCCCGCCGCCTGCTGGGCGCGGCGCCCGCGAGCGCCCACGGCCTTTTGGGCGCTTCGCCGGACGATCCGGTCAGTCGGCTGATCACCGCCCGCGCCCATCCGGACCTTCTGGCCCTGCAACTCGACCCCGAGGACGGCAAGAGCCGCAAGCAGATACCGGTCGAGGAGGCCCGCGGCCTGCCGGAGTTCTTCGCCAAGACCCCGGCCATCGCCCCGTGGCGGGTGGCGATCGTCGACACCGCAGATGACCTCAATCCCCACGGGGCCAACGCCGTTCTGAAGATTCTCGAGGAGCCGCCCGAACGGGGAATCATCTTCCTCATCTCCCATCGGCCGGGGGCCTTGCTGCCGACCATCCGCTCGCGCTGCCGGATGCTGCGCCTGACCGCCCCCGACGAGGGCGAGACTGCGGCGTGGCTTCACGAGAAGGCGGGGAGCGGAGCAGACGAGGCGCGGCGGCTCTCGGCCATGGCTGGCGGCGCGCCGGGACGGGCCTGGCGGCTCGCAGGGCTCGACGCCCTGGCGGCGGACGAGGCGGCCGGCGATATCCTGGCCAGCCTGCCCAGCCCCGATCCGGCCGCCATGCTCGCCCTGGCCGAGGGTTTCCGCGGGGCCGAGGGCGCCGAGCGCTTCGCCCTCCTCTTCGAGCGCCTGGCCGAAAGGGTCCACGCCATGGCCGCCGAGCGCGCCCTGGCCGGGGAAGGGGAGGGCCTGGAGGGCTGGGCCGAGGCTTACGAAACCCTCATCGACCTTCCCCGCGCCGCCGAGGGCGTGAACCTCGACCGCGCCGATGTCTTCTACACCGCCCTGGCCCGCCTCGCCGCCCAGCCGTGCTGATCGACAGCCACGTCAACCTGCACCACGCCGACTTCGATCCCGATCGCGCGGCGGTGATCGAGCGGGCGAGGGCGGCCGGGGTCGCCCTGATGGTCAACATCTGCGACAAGGTCTCGCACTTCGAGGCTGTCGCCCGGGTGGCGGAGGGCGAGGACGACATCTTCCTCACCGTCGGAACTCATCCGCACGAAGCCAAGGAAAATCCACGCCTTGCGCCGGGCGCCTTATGCGAGCTGGCGGGCGCGTCCAAGGTCGTCGGGATCGGCGAGACGGGTCTTGATTTCCACTACGACCTCAGCCCGCGCGACGTGCAGGTCGCGGTCTTCAGGACCCACATCACCGCGGCCAGGGCCACCGGCCTGCCACTCATCGTCCATGCCCGCGAGGCCGATGAGACGATGGGCGACATATTGGAGGAGGAATTCGCCGCCGGGCCGTTCCGCATCCTCATGCACTGCTACACATCCGGGCCCGAGCTGGCCCGACGAGCGGCGGCGTTGGGGGCGGCCTTTTCGGTCTCCGGCATCGCCACATTCAAGGCCGCCGAGGCGGTGAGGGCGGTGATACGCGACATGCCCGCCGAACGGATCATGGTCGAGACCGACTGCCCTTACCTCGCCCCGGTTCCCGTGCGCGGGCGGCGCAATGAACCGGCGTTTCTCCCCCATGTGCTGGCCAGGCTCGGCGAAATCCGCGGCTGGGACCTCGCCGAGGCGGAGGCGCGCACCGAGGCGGCGTTCTTCGCTCTTTTCGACAAGGTTCCGGGACCTTGAGCGAGGCTTCGCAGGCAAGGCTGGAGGTGACGATCCTCGGCTGCGGGGCCTCGGCGGGGGTGCCGCGGGCCGACGGGAACTGGGGGGCGTGCGATCCGGCCGAGCCTCGCAACCGCCGCTCGCGCTGTTCGCTCATGGTCCGCCGCCGCGCGGCGGACGGGCCAGAGACGACGGTCGTGGTCGACGCGACGCCGGAGTTCCGCCTGCAGGTCAACGCCGCCGGCGTGCGCCGTCTCGACGCCTTGCTGCTCACCCATGACCACGCCGACCAGTGCCATGGCATCGACGACATCCGCGCCTTCGCGATCAGCCAGCGATCCCGAATCGCCTGCTGGGCCGATGCGCCCACCCGCGCCACCCTGATGAGCCGCTTCGGCTACGTGTTTTCGGGGGAGGGAATCTATCCGGCCATCGCCGATCTTCATCCCGTGCCGCCGCACGGCGAGGCCTGGGAGATCGCCGGGCCATCCGGAGCGATTCCCGTGGTCACTTTCGACCAGGACCACGGGCCGCTGAGATCTCTGGGCTATCGCTTTGGGTCCGTTGCCTATTCCAGCGATCTGGTGGACTTGCCCGAGGCTTCCTTCGCCGCCCTCGAGGGCCTCGATGTGTGGATTGTCGACGCCCTGCGCTATACGCCCCACCCGACCCACGCTCACCTCGAGAAGACCCTCTCGTGGATCGAGCGGGTGAAGCCCAGACAGGCGATCCTGACCAACATGCACATCGATCTCGACTATGGCGAGCTGTCGCGGCGGCTGCCCGCCGGGGTCATCCCGGCCTATGACGGGCTCACCTTTGAGGTTCCGACAGGCCCGGCAAGCTCATGATGAATCTCGCGTTTCTCGCCTCCAACAACGGCTCGGGAATGCGCGCGGTGCTCGCCGCAATCGAAGCCGGCGAGCTGGCCGCACGGGCCGTCCTGGCGGTGAGCAACAGGAAGGGCGCGCCGGCCCTGGAATTCGCCCGCGATCACGGCGTTTCGACCCTTGTCATTCCGACGCTCGGCGATCCAGACGGCGCGGACGCCCGCCTGGCTCAAGCCCTGAGCGAGGCGCGGACCGACCTGGTCGTCCTCTCGGGCTATCTGCGCAAGCTGGGGCCGCTGACCCTGGCGGCTTTTTGCGGACGGATCATCAACATCCATCCGGCCCTGCTGCCGCGCCATGGCGGCGAGGGCCTCTACGGCCGCCGGGTCCACGAGGCCGTGATCGCAGCCGGCGATACGCTCAGCGGGGCCAGCGTCCATCTGGTCGACGCCGAATACGACCACGGCGAGATCCTGGCCCGCGTGGAAATCTCGGTTACGGCCGGCGATGACGCTGGATCCCTCGAAGCGCGGGTGACCGCGGCCGAACCGCGCCTCCTGGTGGAGACCCTCCGGCGCATCGTTTCGGGGGATTTGCGCCTGATTCAGGGAATTCAATAGCTTGCCTGCGCTAGCTCGTCCTATCTATAATTTCTGATAATACATCTTAGGCGCGATATTGGTGTTCCAAGCCGGGTGACGAAAATCTAAGGCCGGCTGTCGAAAACCTCGCCCCTTCCCCGACATCGCCATGACGGGACATGATGTCCGGTCGATGCGGAGGATTTGAAATGCGCTACATGATGCTGATCCACCACGACGAAGCGGCGCTGGCCGCGGCCCCGCCCTCCCTATGGGGCGACTACGCCGCCTTCAACGAGGCGATCGCCAAGGCCGGCGTGGCCTATCAGCCGGGGAACCGGCTCCAGCCGAGTTCGGCGGCGACCACAGTCCGCGTGGCGGCCGATAAGACCGCCGTCCTCGACGGACCCTATGCCGACACCAAGGAGCAGCTCGCCGGCTACTTCCTGATCGACGCGCCCGATCTCGACGAGGCCATCGCCTGGGCCGCCCGCTGCCCCAGCGCGCGCTATGGGGCCATCGAGATCCGCCCTTTCTTCACGGCCTGACGTGGCGCCTAGGGCAGGCAATGAAACCGGCCGGGCGGCCGAACGGATCGCGCGGGAAAGCTTCGGCCGGCTCGTCGCTCTCGTCGCCGCCCGGACGGGCGACGTGGCCGCCGCCGAGGACGCCCTCGCGGACGCCTTCGCCGCGGCGCTTAGCCAATGGCCCACCGGCGGGGTTCCCGACAACCCCGCCGCATGGCTCCTCACGGTGGCCAGGCGCCGCGCGACCGACCTTGCCCGCCGGCGGGCGGTTGAAACCGGCGGCGCGGACCACCTCGCCCTGATGGCCGAGGAGCTGGAGGAAGCGGTGGCGTCGCCCGAAGCGATTCCCGATCGGCGTCTCGCCCTGATGTTCGCCTGCGCCCACCCGGCCATCGATCGGGCCGTCCGCGCGCCGCTGATGCTGCAGGTCGTGCTGGGCTTCTCGGCCGACGACATCGCCCAGGCCTTTCTCGTCCCGCCCGCGACCATGGGCCAGCGCCTGGTGCGGGCGAAGAGCCGCATCCGCGACGCCGGCATTCCCTTCCGAACGCCGGGGCGCGAGGAGCTGGCCGAGCGGCTCGCGGCCGTGCTCGAGGCGATCTACGCCGCCTACGCGCGGGGCTGGGGCGAGTTCGACGACGGCGCGCCAAGGCTCGCAGAGGAGGCGATCTGGCTCGGCGAGGTCCTGGCCGGACTTCTCCCCGACGAGCCGGAGGCCAAGGGCCTGCTGGCCCTGATGTACTATGCCGAGGCCCGCCGCCCCGCCCGGCGCGGCGTCGATGGCGCGTTCACGCCGCTGGGGGAACAGGACGTCGCCCTGTGGGATCGCGGCGCGCTCACCGCGGCGGAACGGCTCCTCAGCGCGGCGAGCGCGGCCGGCCCGAGCGGCCGCTATCAGATCGAAGCGGCGATCCAGTCGGCCCATGTGGCCCGGCGGCTGAACGGCGCGCCGACCTGGCCGGCCATCGTCGCCCTCTACGATCATCTCCTCGCCCTCACCGCCTCGCCGGTCGTGGCGCTCAACCGGGCCGTCGCCCTAGCCGAGACCGAGGGCCCCGTCGCGGCGCTGGCCGCCCTCGACCCGCTGGCGGCCGACGAGCGCATGGCGGCCTACCAGCCTTACTGGGCGGCGCGCGGCGCCCTCCTCGACCGCGCCGGCCGCCCGGCCGAGGCGCGAGACGCGCTCACCCGCGCCCTCGGCCTCGCCGACGATCCCGCCGTCCGGACTTATTTGCGCAATCGAATCGAGGGTTTGGCCGCCGCGCCTTAACCTGATCGACTGGCTGCTCGCATCAGGTGAAGCCGCGAAAGATCTCGTCGCTGCCCGCGGCGTGGACGAAATCATCGAAATCCATATTTCCGAGCGTCAGATTGTTTTCGATCTCCCACAGTGCGCCCGGCACAACACGGATCGAACGTTCGGGCGACAACAGGTCGATGCACAGGATTGGCCACTCGTCCTGGCGAATCGTCGTTTCATCGGCCACAAGTAGCAGCCGATGAGCCGCGGCGCCTGCCGCGGAGCGGGCGAGGTCTCTCACGCTCGCGCCGCTAAATCCGACGTCATTTACAGTTGAGATAGAGGCTCGGAACCCTTCCTCCGTTTCGCGGCCAACCGCCGCGGTTAGTTCCTGCCAGACCCGTTCGTCCGAGAAATCGGTCCTGACGAATGGCGTATCGCTCGTCCTGGGAATTTGCAGCATGCCAAAGCCCCTCCCCTTGAATCATAGCGAGGCTGAAGCGGCGTCGCGCATGGCCTTGGGGCTGGCGCCGGTCCAGCGCTTGAAGGCGCGCGAAAAGGCGGCCGGATCGGAAAACCCCACCAGATAGGCGGTCTCGTTCACCGAGACCTTGGCCCCGCTGAGGTAGTTCAGCGCCATCTGGTGGCGCAGGCCGTCGAGGATTTTCTCGAAGGTGACGCCCTCGGCCTTGAGGCGGCGGAACAGGGTCTGGCGGCTGAGACCCAGCTTGGCCGCGATCGCCGGCATGCTGGCGTCGCCGGTGTGAAGCCCAGGCATCAGGAGGCTCTCGACCCGGCCGCGCGTGGTCTGGGCGCTCGCCAGTTTTTCGAGCAGGGCGCGAGCGTGGTCGCTGAGAATTCCGAACACATAGCGCGGCTGGCGGGCGATCTTGTAGGTCGCCCAGGCCTCGTTGAGCCTGAGGGCGTTGCGGCCGGCCTCGAATGTCACCGGGGCCTGGAAAATCCGCTCGTATTCGTCACGGTAGCCCGGGTCCGGATGGGTGACCTCGACCGCCTCGATAAACCGGGTGTCGCCGAAGGCGCGCGTGCCGCATGCCATGCGGCCGAAAGTCGTTTCGGTGAGTTCCGGAAAGGCGTTGGGATTGCGGCGGGTGTCGGTCACCCAGTGCCCGTCACCCTCGCGGGAGAGCCTGAAGCGGTCGCCCTCCCCTTCCCACTCAACCGCCAGGCGGCCAAAGCGATTCATCTGGATGAAGGCGTCGGTCATGGTCTCCGAGGCCAGGGTGATCAGGCCGACGATGGAGATCTCCGAAAAATCGATCGCCTCGGCATAGTGCAGGGCCAGCGCCGCATCGCCGCTGAGGGCCTGACCGGCCTTCATCAGGGCTATGTAGCGGGAAAGCGGTACGCGGGCGTCCTGGTCGGCGAGGTTTTTCGGATCGATCCCGGATCGTTCGACGAGGGCGTCCTGGCTCGCGCCACGCAAGACCGCGAAGCGCATCAGGCCCCGGGCGATCCCCGCCGCGATGGTGAGTTCAGGCATCGGCCGAATTATGCCGCGCCCTCGCCTTCCCCGACAAGGAGCCCGGCGGATGCTAAGGTCGGCCGAATCTGCACGGAGGGGCGAGTGGCCGCTCAGGTGGTCTCGGTGTCGCGCTGCGCAACCCATCAGCTTTCCAAGCCGGTGGCCGGCGAAGTGCGCCTGCTGGCCGGGATCGGCGTCGAGGGCGATTGCCATGCCGGCGCAACGGTCCAGCATCGCTCTCGTCTCAAGGCCGGCCGGGTGTCGCCCAATCTGCGCCAGGTTCACCTCTTCTCGGAGGAAATGCTCGCGAGCCTGATGAGCCGCGGCTTTCGCGTCGGCCCGGGTGTGGTGGGGGAGAACATCACCACCCGCGGAATCGATCTTCTCGCCTTGCCGCGCGGCGCGCGCCTGATCCTGGGCGCCGACGCGGAGGTCGAATTGACCGGGCTACGCACGCCCTGCCATCAGCTCGACGACTATCAGGCCGGCCTCCTCGAGGCGATGATCGAGCGACCGCCCGGGGCGGCGGCGATGCTCAAGGCCGGGGTGATGGCGGTGGCCACGGGCTCAGGCGTGGTGAAGGCCGGCGATGCGATCCGCGTCATCCTCCCGCCGCAGCCGCGCAGGCCGCTGGGACCGATCTGATGGCCGCCGGTGAGGTCGGGGTGAGCCTCGCGCCGTCGGCGGCGCGGCAAACCCTGTCCAATCTGATGCAGCTCTACATGCACGATTTCTCGCAGTTCTGGGGTGGCACCGCGGACGGCGAACTCGGCGAGGATGGCCGGTTCGGCGAATACCCATACCTCGACGCCTATTGGCGGGAGAGCGGACGCGTTCCGCTGCTGATCCGGGCCGGCGGATCGCTCGCGGGTTTCGCCCTCGTCAATGACGCCTCGCACAGCGGGCGGCCGGTGGATCGCAACGTGGCCGAATTCTTCATCGTCAGGAAGCATCGGCGTGGCGGGGTGGGCGCGGCCGCGGCGCGGGCGATCTTCAGCCTCTATCCCGGACAGTGGGAGGCCGCCGTGGCGCGTCGGAACGAAGGCGCCCTCGCCTTCTGGCGCCAGGCGGTCGCCGGCCACCCGAGTGTCGGAGATCTCGAGGAATTGGACCTCTCCGACGCGCGCTGGAACGGCGTGATCCTGCGCTTTCGGATCAACGCCACGAACACAGGGAAGATGGCATGCGCCAGCTAGTCGCCGCTTTCTGCATCGCCTTCAGCCTCGCCGCGCCGGCATGGGCCGGCGACCTCCACGACACGCTCGTCGCCGCCATGGCCGGAACCGCGACACCCGGCATGGCCATGGCGGTGATCCGCGACGGCGCGGTGGCCGACGTCGGCGTCGCCGGCGTCAGGCGCAACGATCGCCCCGATCCGGCCCGCATCGACGATGTCTGGCTCATCGGCTCCGACGGCAAGGCGATGACCGCGACCATGATCGCCAGGCTGGTCGACAAGGGCGTGCTTTCGTGGAGCAAGCCGCTTTCGGCCATGCTGCCCGACCTGGCCGCCGGGATGCGCCCCGAATACCGCCCGGTCACCCTTACCCAGCTGCTGTCGCATCACGCGGGCCTTCCCCACGATATCAGCGACACCAAGGTCTTCGAGGGTTTCTACAGCGATACGAGGCCCCTCCGAGAACAACGGCTCGCCTACATCGCCCGCGCCCTGGCCGAGGCGCCGGTGGCGCCGCCGGGCACGAAGTTCAGCTACAGCAACACCGGCTTCCTGATCGCCGCCGCGATCGCCGAACGGGCCACGGGCGTAAGTTTCGAGGACCTGATGCGCCGCGAAGTGTTCGGGCCGCTAAAGATGACCAGCGCGGGTTTCGGGGTTCCGGGGCCGGGCCAGCCGCAAGGCCACACCGGGGGCAAGCCGGTCTCCAGGCCCGACCAGTCCAATCCGGCCATGTTCGCCCCGCCGGGGAACATGTATTTCAGCATCGGCGACTGGGCGCGCTTCTGCCTGGACCAGATCGCCGGCGCGAACGGCGGCGGCCGCCTGCTGAAGCCCGCCACCTACCGCCTGATGCAGTCCGTGCAGCCGGGCGGCGGCGATGCCGGGTTCGGCTGGGGGGTCGTCGACCCCGTGGCCGGTTACAAGGGACCGGGGCTCACCCACTCCGGGTCCGACGGCAACTGGTACGCGCTTGTCGTGCTCTTCCCGAGCCGCCGGTCCGGAGCGCTCGTGGCCGCCAACGCCGGCGAGGACATGGGCGGCGACAAGGCCGACAAGGCGGCGCTCAAGGCCGTGCTGCCGACTCTGAGCGCGCGTGTGGCTAGCCCGGCTCCCTCCGCCCGTCCTTAGAACCTTCGCGACTGCCGTCGCCCTGCCACTGGAAGACCGCGTCGAGGGGCTGGCCCAGGGCGTCTGCGATGCGGAAGGCCGCCTCCAGGGTCGGAGAATATTTGCCCTGCTCGATGGCGGCCACCGTCTGGCGGGTGAGG
>DASXIE010000279.1:0-3282 GCA_036498165.1 Caulobacteraceae bacterium | reverse complement strand
GTGGAACCCCGACGAGGCGACCTTCCTGGTCAACGCCCTGGCTCCGGCCGAGGTCACCAAGGTGGTCATGGACGAGGAGGACGAGCGGGTCGAGGTGGTGGTCCCCGACGAGCAGCTGTCGCTGGCCATCGGCCGCCGCGGGCAGAACGTCCGCCTGGCGAGCCAGCTCACCGGCTGGCAGATCGACATCATGACCGAGAGCCAGGAGAGCGAGCGGCGCCAGCGCGAGTTCGCCGAGCGCACCGCCCTCTTCCAGGAGGCCCTGGACGTCGACGAGGTCATCGCCCAGCTCCTGGTCACCGAGGGCTTCGCCAGCGTCGAGGACGTCGCCTATGTCGACCTCGGCGAAATCGCCGCCATCGAGGGCTTCGACGAGGACACCGCCGAGGAGATCCAGGCCAGGGCCCGCGACTACCTGGACCGCGAGGCGGCCGAATTCGACGCCCGTCGCCGCGAACTGGGGGTCGAGGACGGCGTCCTCGAGGTCGAGGGCGTCACCCTGCCCATGGCCGTGGCGCTCGGCGAAGGCGAGGTGAAGACGCTCGAGGACCTCGCCGGCCTCGTGCCCGACGATCTGCGCGGCTGGTACGAGACCAAGGGGGCCGAACGGGTGCGCGAGCCGGGCATCCTCGAGACGCTCGCCCTTTCGGCCGAGGACGCCGAGGCCCTGATCATGCGCGCCCGCGTAGCCGCCGGCTGGATCGAGGCCGAACCGGAGGTCGAAACCGAAGAGGCCGAGCCGGAAGTCGTCGAAGAGGACGAGGCCACGCGAGTGTTCGGCGATGGAAGCCGCGAAGCCTAGAGCGGCGTCATCCCGGCCGAAGGACGTCGCCAGACGTCCGCAGAGCCGGGACCCAGAGGCGGCTTGCGCCGGCGCCTGGACCCCTGGGTCCCGGGCCTCACCTGCGGTTCGCCCGGGATGACGAAGAAAAGCGGAGGCTTTCGCCGGGATGAGCGGGTGAGAAAGCAGGGGCAAATTCCATATGCGATCGCCCTGCCCTCGTTTGCGGTTCGCCCGGGATGACGAAGAAAAGCGAGCGGACTTTAGAGCGGCGCGACATCGTCTCCGGCCAGGTGATGGCCGAGGCGCGGCTGATCCGCTTCGTGGCCTCGCCCGACGGCCAGGCGATCCCGGACCTCGCCCGCAAGCTGCCGGGCCGGGGCCTGTGGGTGGCCGCCGACCGGGCCTCGGTCGAGACGGCGGTCCGCAAGGGCCTCTTCGCCCGCGCCGCGAAGGCGAAACTCGCCGCCGCCCCCGACCTCGCCGATCAGGTGGAATCCCGCCTCCTGGCCCGCCTGCTCGCCGGCCTGGGGCTTGCGCGCAAGGCCGGCGAACTTACCTTGGGGTTCGAGAAAATCCTGGCCGAGGTGCGCGCCGGACGGGCCGCCGTGCTCATCGAGGCGACCGACGGGGCCGAAGACGGCCGGCGCAAGCTCCTCGCCGCCGCGTCTCGCCTGGAAAAGCCGCCGCGCCTCATCGGCCTCTTCACCTCGGAGCAATTGGGTTTGGCCTTGGGCGGAGAGAATGTGATACACACCGCCTTCCTTGCTGGGCGAGGCGCTGATCGCTGGACATCCGATGTCGAGCGGCTATCAGGCTTTCGCCCGCTCTTCCCAGAGGGTTGGCGCGAGGACTCTTGAGGCTGCGATGAGCGGCCTGGGGGCGAGGGACGGCGACCCATGCCGGGCCCTCGAGCGAATTTTTGAACGATCTTGCCAGGCCAAGCCGGGCGGACATAGCCGAACGAGCGCATGACGGACGAGAACGACAGCGGCCGACCTTCTTCAACGCCCGGCGGACGCGCGCCGCTGACGCTCAAGCCGCGCACCCTCGGCGGCGCCGTCAGCTCGGGCATGGTCAAGCAGAGCTTCAGCCACGGCCGCTCCAAGACCGTGGTCGTGGAGACCAAGCGGCGCCGCGTCGACGCCCCCGGCCCGGTCGCCGAGCGCCGCCCGGCCTTCGAGGTGCGCGGCGCGCCGCCGCCGCGCCCGGCCCCGGCTCCGACCGCGTCCCCCGCCGCCACCCCGGCCGCCGCGCGCGGTCTCTCCGAGGATGAACGCCGCGCCCGCCAGCGGGTGATCGAGGAAGCGCGCCGGGCCCAGGAACGCGCCGCCGCCCAGCGTGAGCCCTCCGGCGCCCCGGCCCCGGAACCAACCTCGGAGGCGCCGCCGCCGCCCGCCCCCGAGCCGGTGGTCGCCGTCGCGCCCGAACCGGCCCCCGAGGCCGAGCCGGTCGTCGCCGAGGCCGCGCCCGCCAGCGAGCCGGCCCCGCGCCCGGCCCCGCCGCGCGCCGCCGCGCCCGCCGCCCCCGCTCGCCCCACCGCGCCTGGCCAGACGCGCACCTATGAGCCGGGCCGCGAACGCCGCGACGATCGCCCGACCACCACCACCTACCGTCCGGCCGCGTCCGGCGTCGCCTTCAACCAGCGCGTCGCCCGCTCCGACGCCGGCTTCGCGGCCCGCGGCCCGCGCGAGGGCGGCCCGGCCGATCGGGCCCCCGGCGAACGCGAGCGTCCGGCCCGTCCGGGCGAAACCGTCCGCTATTCGGCCACCGCCCCGCGCCCGGCCCGTGACGGGGCCCGTCCCGGCGGCGCCCGTCCGAGCGCGCCGCGCGCCGCCGCCGCCCCGGCCGAGCCCGAATTCCAGCGCGCCAGCCGCCAGGCCCCGCGCCCCGGCAGCCTCAACCTCGATCGCCGGCCCGATTTCGACGACGAGGACAGCCGCAAGAAGGCCGGGGCCGGCAAGGCCGTCTCGCGCACCCGCGGCGAGCCCAAGCGCCGCGAGGGGCGCCTGACCATCCAGGCCGTGGCCGGCGACGACGAGGGCGCCGTCGAACGGATGCGCTCCCTGGCCTCGGTGCGTCGGGCCCGCGAGCGCGAGCGTGAAAAGCGCAAGGGCGGGGCCGGCGAAGCCAAGGCGGCCCGCGAGGTGGTCATTCCCGACGTCATCACCGTCGCCGAGCTGGCCGGCCGCATGGCCATCCGCGGCGTCGAGATCATTAAGTTCCTGGCCCGCGAAGGCATGATGCTCAAGTCCAGCGACATCATCGAATCCGACACCGCCGAGCTGGTCGCCACCGAGTTCGGCCACACCGTGCGGCGGGTCTCCGAGAGCGATGTCGAGACCGGCTTCCTGGCCGATGAGGACATCGACGATCATCTCGAGCCGCGTCCGCCGGTGGTCGCGGTCATGGGCCACGTCGACCACGGCAAGACCTCGCTCCTGGACGTCCTGCGCGCCACCGACGTCGCCGGCGGCGAGCACGGCGGGATCACCCAGCAC
>DASXIE010000278.1:0-9287 GCA_036498165.1 Caulobacteraceae bacterium | reverse complement strand
ACGACCGGATCAGGTCGGCGATCGGGCCGGAGGTCGGCGGCGCAGAGCCGAGTTCGCCGGCGAAGCGGTCCGGCAGATTGCGCTGCGACTCGAGGATGTTGGTGCGGATGAAGCCCGGGCACAGCACCGACACGCCGATGCCGCGCGGCGCCAGCTCGACCCGCAGGCCCTCCGACAGCGCCACGACGCCGTATTTGGTCACGTTGTAGGCGTTGCCGCTGCCCGAGATCAGCCCCGCGATCGAGGCGGTGTTGACGATGTGGCCGCCCTGGCCGTGCCGCTCTATCAGCGGGCCGAAGATCTCGACGCCCCAGATCACCGCCATCAGGTTGACGCCGATGGTCCAGTTCCAGCCGGCGTCGGTCCAGGCGTCGTAGGCGCCGCCGCCGGCTACCCCGGCGTTGTTGTGCAGGATGTGGACCTCGCCATAGCGGGCGAGCGTCGCTTCGGCCGCCGCCTGGAGTTCGGCCTTGAGGGAGACATCGGCCACCACGGCCTCGACATCGGCGTTGGTGCGCTTCAGCTCGGCCACGGCCTTTTCGAGCGCGCCCTCCTCGATGTCGCACATCATCACCTTGACGCCGGCCTGGGCCAGGCGCGTGGCGACCCCCAGGCCGATCCCCGACGCCGCCCCGGTGATGAACGCCGTCCTGCCCGCCAGGTCCTTCATGCCTCCGCCTTTCCGGCGCGGTCGCCATGCCGCCGCTCTTTCGCGACGCTATCGCCTCGTCGACCGCCGCGGTAGCCTCCCACTCCGCCAGCGCGCGGGCCGGTCAGTGGAAAATGTCGGTCCACAGCTTCCAGGCGCCGCCGACCCGCTTCCAGACGACCACGTAGGTGCCCTTCACCTTGGTGGGCTTGTCGCCGAGCGTCTCGAAGCTCGCGATCCCGATCTCGCGGATATAGTCGGGCGACAAGCGGACGACATCGGTCGTGACCAACTTCAGATGAGCGACGCTCTTTTCGAAGCCCGCGAGGTAGGGGCCGATCGCGGCGCCGGTCACGACGCTGTTGTCGGGCGGGAGCATCGTGGCGCCGGGCGCATAGAGCGCCGCCATCGCCGCGCCGTCCCCGCGGTTGGCGGCGGCCGAAAACTCATCGTTCAGCGCCTGGATGTCCGTCTTGTCGTCGGCCCTTGCGGCGCCCGCCAGCCAGAGAGAGGCCAGAAGGCCCAGCACGATCGCGCGCATCTTCAATTCCTCACCCTGGACCTGCCCGCGGCGAACCGCCGATGGTCCGATATACGCCGCGCCAGCAAGCGTCACCATACCCAGCCGGGTCGACATTGTCGCTTGCTCCGCGTGGCCCGAACGCTCCCTCCCGGTCCGTGATTTGTCCGCCCTATTCCCGCTCGAAAACTAGCACGTCTGGCCTCGCCTGACCGGCCCGGTGCACGGTCATCGTCAAGGTCTTGCCGTCGCCCGAGAGCGCCAGCGCCTGGGTGTCGAGGGGTTTGCCGGCGATCTTGTCGGTGATCTCCATGGTCCGCGCGCCGCGGCGCCGGCCGGACGCGGTCTGGCCCCGGGCCGCGCCAGTGACCGCATGGTCCTTCCCATCGAACGTCACGCTCTTGACCGAGCCTGGCTTGACGAACGAGAGCCCTTTGCCGCCATAGGGCTGGACCTGGAGCCTGAAGACCAGGCCGACCGGCTGGGTCGTGCTTTCCCAGGTGCCCACGAAGCCCGCCGCGCCGGCCGTGCGCCGGTAGACATAGTGCGTAGTCAGGGACGAACCGTCCGGCTGCACGGCGGTAAAGGCGTCGCGCAGCGTCTTGCCATCCTCGGAAACCTTCCAGGCCGCCGAAACCACGACCCGGCCCGCCTGCTTGCGCACCACTTTCAGCGTGCGGGAATCCGCCGCCTTCACCGCCAGCGTGGTCCCCGGGAGACCCGGTTGATCGGTTCCGTCGGCGACGACCGTCTCGGCCGGCGCGCCTTCGAACCGGAAGGCGTACCGGTTCGGCCCGGCGGCTTCGACCACCATCCGATCGACGATCACGCTGCGCGCGACGTCCAGTTTCCATTTTCCCACGAACGGGTCGCCGGCCGTCCCCAGGGCGGCGATCGCCAGCCAGGCCGCCGCCATCGATCCGGCTATCGGCATCGAAGTCCCTGACAGTTCATGGCCCTGGCGCCTTGCGGCCGGCGGCCTCGGCTATGGCGTCCAGCACCAGTTGCGGCTCGTCGAATTGCACGTAGGCGTTCGGGCTGTGGGTCGCGAGGATCTGCTTGGCGTTCGACGAGAGCGCCAGGAGGCCGGCCTGAGCGACGATGGTCGCGGGCTTGTGCTGCGCCGCCGTGATGACCCGCACCGGCCGCGCGCCGAGCGAGATCCGGTGCTCGCGTAGAGACAGCTCGTCGCCCGGAAGCTGCTCGAGCTCGGCGTTGGCGGCGTCGGAGAGATCGGGGCGGGTGTGGACGGCCTCGGCCAGCGCCGCGTTCAGCGCCGGCGACCATCCAGGCTCGGGGAAGCCGCGAAAGAACCGCTGGTCGCAGGCGAGAGCGGCCGGACTGGGCAGATGTGCGGCCAGGGCGTCGCGGCACTGCTGAATTTCGGCGGCCTGGGCGATGAAAACGTCGTGCGTCCTGGCGACGATGTCGGGGGGCGCGGTGTCGCCGGCGTCGGGGTCGATCAGCACCAGCCCCGCCACCTCGGGCAGATAGCGGAAGGCGAAGGCGCGCATATTGTAGCCGCCGAACGCATGGCCGACGAGCACATAGGGGCCCGGGACGGCGAGCGCTCGGAGCGCGTCGTGGAGCTCGCTCGCGATCCGCTCGCTCGTGCGCGGCATGGGCCCGGGCGGACTGAAACCGTATCCCGGCCGATCGAAGCTGCACACCCTGGCCCACGCGGCGATCCGCGGCTGAATCACCGCCCAGGCCGGCGCCCAGTCCTGATGGCCGGCGTCGAGCACTATGGTCGGCGAGCCGGCCCCCGTGCAGTAGAGATTGAGCCTTGCTCCGTCGGCTTCGACGAGCCGGCCGGGCCGCAGATAGATCTCGTCGCCCGGCGCCGCCTGGGCCGCGGGCGCGAGAGCCATCATCATGGCGGCAAGAAACAAGGCGCGCGGCATCGCCCCTCCTCGACCGGGAGGATACGACCACGATCGCCTGAGAGCCATAGGGCCGCTCGTCGGCGGCCGATCCGAAAAAGACCGTCATGGCCGGACGTCCGTCCCGGCCACCCATGAACGCCGTATAGCGTGTGGCCGGGCCGCGGGTGGTCAGGTATTCCGGTGATGGCGACGGCCGGCGCCGACCCTGAGCGGGCGCTGGCGAAGTCAACTATCGGCGGCCGGAGCCCTTTCTTCCGCCAAGGCGATGCCGTCCACGAAGAGCTTCCGGTGTTCGGTCTTGCCGATGGCCCGGGTCTCGATGGGCGTTAATGAGGCGGCCCGATACCGCGCCAGCGCCGCTTGCGCCTCGCCGATCCGTCCGAGATGGCCGCATGTCGCCGCCAGAAAGGCCGGGGCGCCCGGCTGGTTGGTCTGACGCATCGCCTCGTGCAGCAACGGCAGCGCATCTGCGAACCGCCCTTGCTGGAACCGGGCAATGCCCATCAGCAAACGAAGATTGGCTCCGACATCCGAAGTGAGCGGATCCATGCGGGCCGCCACCTCGAGCTCCCGAAGCGCGAGGTCCGGCTCGCCCAGGAACACATGGTTGAGGCACGCCGCCCTGCGCACGTAGGACGAGCCGGGGTTCAGGGCCATGGCGCGCCTGATCAGTGGGGCGCCCGCATCCAGGCCTTCCAATCTGGCCAGCGGGGTGGCCGCCCGCGCCAGCACCTCGGCGTCGTCGGCGCTGACGCGCACTGCGCGTTGCGCCAGGTCGACCGCCCGACGGCGATCGCCCTCGGGGTCATTCGACCACCCGAACTGGACCCGCTGGTTGTAGCATTCCGCCGCGACGACAAGCGCCGGACCGAAGTCAGGATCGAGAGAGAGCGCGCGATCCAGCAGCGGAAGCGCCTTCGCGTTCTCGGCGTGGGCATAGCCCAGCACGAGCGGCAAGGCGCGTAGGTAGAGATCATAGGCGCCCATGCTCTCGGTCGGGCGTCGGGCCGCGCGCCGCACCTCGGCGCTTTGCACGGTGGGTTCGATGACCGCGGCGACGCTGAGCGCCACCTTGTCCTGAAGCGCGAAGACGTCCTCCAGTGTGTCCTCGAACCGTTCGGCCCAGATCTGCGTTCCGCCCCCCTCCGCGTCGGTCAATTGCACCGCGATGCGGACACGCTCCCCCGCCTTGCGCACGCTGCCTTCCAGCACATAGTGAACGCCGAGCTTCCCGGCGACCTCCTGGGGCGTATCGGTCTTGCCCTTGAGAGCATGGGTTGAACCGCTCCCTATGACGAAGATCGATTTGATCCGCGACAGGGCCGCGACGATCTCCTCGACCATGCCGTCGGCGAAGTACTCCTGCTCAGGATCACTGCTGAGGTTGGCGAACGGCATCACCGCGATCGAGGGCTTCGACGGCAGTGGAGGGGCTTCCTGCGTCGGCGCCGCGGTGGCCGGCCCCGCACCGCCGACCAGTTCGGCGATGGTGGCGACCACCCTGCGCCAGTTTGGATGTTCGCCGTCGCCGGGCCAGCCGGCGAGGTTGGCGCACTGGACCTGGTCGAAAGGCATCGGCAGCCGCGTCTTGTCGATGACCAGCTGGACCAGCTTGTGGTCTTCCCGCGCCCGGTTGGCTTCCGAGAGCACCCACTCGGACCTCGCCGCGTCCGCCGACCAGATCACCAGCACGGCCTTGGCCGAGACCAGCTGCTCCTCGATGGCGATGGTGTAGGCGCGGTGGGATTTGAGGTCGTCGTCGAGCCAGACGGTGTAGCCCAGCGCGCGCAGCGCCGCCGCCGCGCCCAGCGCCTGCTTCGCCGTCGAGTGAGCGTAGGAGATGAAGACATCGGCCATGCGAATGCGACCCTAGCGAGGCCGGTCATGAGCGAGCAAGGGAAAGGTCCCGAACGTTCGCATTGCACGCCGAGCGCAACCTCCGGAATCCACCCATTGCGGATGAGATAATGCATTGTCGGCGTAACCGGGCGCCGTCAGGTCTTGCGGCGTCTTCGTCGCCGCCCGCTTCCGCTCCGCCGTCGCTCTCGCCCGTCTCGTCGGCTAAGCTGTGAATCAGCCTGGAGCCCAGGGGGGCGAAATGTGGATCGTGCTGGGTTTTGTCGTCGCGGCGGTGATCGGCCTGGCGGTGGTGCTCGCTTTGGCCGGGCCCAGGACCGCTGCCTTCGACAGCCATCCGTGGCTGCTCGACGAAACGGCGAAATCGCACGTCAACATCCTGGCCGGTCTCGCCGGCTTCGCCTTCACCGGGGTCGTGCTCGTCGTCACCCTCGTCCGTGACCGCACCGCCGCCGGCGACACGGCTCTCGATATCGTCATCACGATGTTTCTCGTCGCCTACCTGTGGTGGATCGGCGGCGCCTTCCTGATCTCCTTCCTTCCCTCAGCCGAGGCGGCCGGCGGCCTGGCCCCTCGCGTGCACTTCAGCCTGGCGACAACCCTGGAGTATCGGACCGTCTTCCTGTCCTGGTTCGCCCTCTTGCCCCTGCTCCAGGCGAACGGTTTTGGCCGGCTCGCGCCGGTTCTCGACTTCCTGTTGCCGGCCTCTCTGCTGTGCGGATCTGTGCTCGTCTCGATGGCGTCCGACGGCCTTGGGCTGCTGCGGGTGTGGGAGACCTACCTCTCCGCCCTCGTGGCGATCGTCATCGCCCTGGCCTACGCCGGCCTCGTCGCCTTCGTGATCCCCGCCGCCCACTCGCGCTATGGGCCGCTCTATCTCGCCCTCGTCGTCTTCTGCATCAACGGCCTGGGCTTCGCCCTGGCCTGCCTCACCCCGCTCTCGCGGCGCTACCCCGGCGTCGGCCGCTTCTTCGAGCGCCACGGCAGGCGCATCGTCGTCGCCGACATGCAGCTGACCATGGCCGCGCTCGTCTTCCTGTGGCTCAGCGTCGTCGGGGTCCTCTGAGAGGCGTTGTCGCCGCACACGCCGCCTGGGATCGCCGTCAGCCCGCCTCGACCGGCGCGGCCGTCGCCAGGCGCCGCGCCTCCTTCCGGAAGTCGTAGCCGACCGCGTCGGCGCAGGCCGGCCAGCGGTCCTTGCTCACCCAATAGTCGATCAGGCCGATCCTGGCGCACAGCCGCGGGAAGCGCGGATCCTCGATCATCGCCGCGTTGTGCGAGGCCGAGCACAGGAAATCCATGTTGAAGCCGCGGCTCATATAGAAGTCGCCCGGTTCGAACATCCCCGCGAACGAGGCGCGCTCGGCGAGGTCATAGGCCGCATCGACCCGCCCAAGGGCGGCCAGCACATAGAGCTTTTCCATCGCCGGGGCGCCGTCGCGCGCCAGCTCGCCCTCGACCACAGACTGGACCAGGTTGGCGAAGCCGGCGTCGTTCGTGCGCATGGCCTGGCCGAACATCAGCACGGTGGCCGCCCGCGCGGGCTTGTACGTGCGCCGCGGATCCTGCTGGGCGGCGAAACGCGCCAGCTCGTCGAGCCTCTCCCAATCGCCGGCGTGAGCGGCCGCCGGAGCGCCGAAGGTGATGCCGGCGGTGTCGTCGGGCCAGCGCGCCAGCAGCTCGTCGCAGGCGGCTTGGCCCTCGGCCCAATCGCCGATCAGGAGCGCCAGGATGGCGCACCGCTTGACCGGCTCCGGGAGGGCCGGATCCAGCGACCTGGCCAGGCGCGCGGCGGCCAGGGCGTCGCCGAAAAGTCCCACGCTCGAAAGCAGCAGGCTCTTTTCCACCAGCAGGTCCGGATCCGAGGGCGAGGCGCTGAGGGCCTCGTCCAGCAGGCCTTCGCGGCGGGCGTAGGCGGCGTACGGCTCCAGGAGCGACGCGGCCGCCCTGGTTATGCCGCTGCTCAGGCCCAGGGCCTCCGCCCGGACGATCGCCTCGCGGGCGCCGGCCTCCAGGGGTGCGAACGGGGCGGCGCCGCGATCCACCACCGCATGGCGGGCGCGCATCAGGCCCAGCCATCCCCAGGCCTGGCCGAACCCTGGCGCCAGCGCGACCGCCTGTTCGGCGAGGCGGACGCGATCGGCCAGGGGCATCTGCCCCACCCGGCTTTGCAGAAAGAGGTCGTAGGCCCGCGGATCGATCGCGCTGGGACCCCGCTCCGGCTGGGCGAAGACGGCCTTCAGAGCGTGGGCCACGGCGCCGGCGATCTCGTCCTGCACGGCGAAGATGTCGGAGAGGTCGCGGTCGAACCGGTCGGACCATAGTGTGCGTCCCTCGCCGCACTCGCAGAGTTCGGCCGAGATCCGCACCCGCGGGCCGGCGCGGCGCACCGAACCGGCCAGCACGTGGGTGGCCGCCAGGGCGGCGGCGACCCGGCCGGGCGTCTTGGCCTCGCCCTGAAGGGCGAAGCTGGAGGCGCGGCCGATCACCTTGACGCCGGAGCGGCGGGCGACCGTGTCGAGGATCTCCTGCGAGACGCCATCGGAGAAATAGACCATTTCCGGATCGGCGGACGGATTGTCGAAGGCGAGCACCGCCAGCAGGGGCTCGGACGGCGCCAGCCGTCGAGGCGGGGATGCGGCCGCGCTTTCGGCCGTGGCGGCGCGCGGCTCGATCAGGTCGGCGACGCTGTTGACGACCTTGCGCCAGCCGAAATGGCCGGCGTCGCCGCTCCAGCCGGCCAGATCGGCGCATTGGATCTGGTCGAACGGCATCGGCAGGCGGGCGCCGTCGAGCACGAGTTGCACCAGCTTGGCCGCGCCGCGCGCCCGCTCCGCCTCGGAGCGGACCCACTGCGATTTCACCGCCTCCGCCGACCACAGCACCACGACCGCCTTGGCCGCCTCCAGCCGCTCCTCGATCACTTCGGAATAGGCGCGGTGGGCCGGCAATTCGTCGTCGCGCCATACCCCGTAGCCCAGCGCCCGCAGCGCCTCGGCGACCTGCCGCGCCTGGCTCTCGGTGGACCTGGCGTAGGAAATGAAGACGTCGGACATCTTGAAGGCGACCCTGCCCCATTCGCCGGCGTAACCTTACCTACCCCCATGAGCGCCGGGCAAGGCGCGTCGCTGGGGGAGATCGCCGCGAAGGCCGAGTGCAATCGCTTTCTCAATCCAGGGACGGGCGTCATCCGCCGAACCTGCGCTCGCGATGAGCAAGCCCATGTTCCGAGCTCGTCAGGTATCGGCGACGACCCTGTTCAGTCCGGCGAGGACGGTGTCGCGGTCCTGCTCGGCGAAGCCGGCGAGCATGGCCCCTTGGGCGGCGAAGTCCACGCCGACCATGGCCGCGCGCGCCGCCTCGACTCGGCCCAGGGCGCCAAGCGCTGCGGCGATGGCCCCGGCGCAATAGGGTCGAAGATCCGGCATCAGCTCGCCGGCCTCTTGCGCCAGCGGGACGGCGGCCTCGAACCGGTGCAGGAAGACGTTGGCGAAGGCCATGCCGAACAGGATGATCTGTCGCCAGGGCGACCGCGGGTCATGCCGAAGGCTGGTCTCGAAGCCCGCCAGGGCCGCGCCGGCGTCGCCGGCGTAAAGAAACACCCAGGCGCTGTTCATCTGGACCGTCGCCGATCCCGGATGGCGCGCCAGGGCGCGCTGCGCGGAGGCCAGCGCGCCGGCTTTGTCGACGCCCATCTGCATGCTGGTCATCGCCACCGTGGCGAGCACCTCCGGGTCGTCGCTGAGCGCCGCCAGCGCCCGGCCACGATGGTCGAGCGCGACGCGGCGGTCCTCCTCGAGATCGTCGCTCCACCCCAGTACGATCCGGTTGGCGCGGGCGAAGGCGGAGATCGATAGGGCTTCCGCGTAGAGGGGATCACGGGCGATCGCCTGGTCGAACAGCTCCAGGGCGCGGGCGTGGGTCGCCTTGCCCATCGCCCCGAAAGCCTTCCTGCCCTGCAGGTAGCAATCATAAGCTGTGAGGTCGTGGGTGGAGCGGGCGCTGGCCCGCTGAGTGTCGATCGCCAGGATGGTAGGCTCGATCTGGCTGGCGACCGCGCTCGCGACCCGGTCCTGCAGCGCGAACAGGTCCTGCAGCGTGTCGTCGAACCGCTCGGCCCAGACCTCCCGGGCGCCGTCGTGCGAATCGACCAGCTGGACGGCGATCCGCACGCGATCGCCCGCCTTGCGGACGCTGCCTTCGAGCAGGAAGCGGACTCCCAGCTCACGGGCGATCGCCGGCAGCCGGGCGATCGATGCGTCGCGATAGCTGAGGCTGGATCCGCTGGCGATCACGAACAGGGTTCGGAAACGCGAGAGGGCGGTGACGATCTCCACCACCACGCCGTCGCAGAAGTAGTCCTGGTCCTTGGCCG
>DASXIE010000277.1:0-2039 GCA_036498165.1 Caulobacteraceae bacterium | reverse complement strand
CACCGCCGAGGCGGCCGTCGAGCGGGTCCGCTCGGAGCATCGCGCCGGCCTCGGATCGGCCCGCGATCCCTACCTGCGCGAGCGGGTGCACGACCTCGAGGACCTCAACGACCGCCTGCTGCGCCACCTGGCCGGCGACGGAGGCAAGACCCGCGTCCTGCCCGACAACGCCATCCTCATCGCTCGCAACCTCGGCCCGGCCGACCTCTTGGAATTCGACCGCACGAAGCTACGCGGCCTGCTGCTCGAGGAGGGCTCGCCAGCCAGCCACGCGGCCATCGTCGCCCGGGCGCTGGACATCCCGTGCGTGGGCCGCATCGCCGGCCTGCGCGACCGGTTGAGCGAAGGCGATCCGGTCGTCGTCGACGCCGAGATCGGCGAGGCGTACCTGCGTCCGCGCCCGGACGTCGTCAAAGCGATCGCGGCGCGGATCAGCGTGCGGGCCGAGCGGCGGGCCGAGTTCGCCCGCCTGCGCGATACCCCCGCCTTCACCCGCGACGGGGCCAAGATCGAGCTCCTGATGAACGCCGGCCTCGCCGTCGACCTCGAGTTCCTGGCCGAGGCGGGGGCGGAGGGCATCGGCCTCTTCCGCACCGAATTCCAGTTCATGGTCTCCGAGGACCTGCCGAGGTTCAACGCCCAGGCCGACCTCTACGCCAAGGTGCTCGACGGGGCGGAGGGGCGGCCGGTCACCTTCCGCACCCTCGACCTCGGCGGCGACAAGGTCTTGCCCTACCTGCAGGCCGAGCGGGAGGACAATCCGGCCCTGGGCTGGCGGGCGATCCGCATGGGCCTCGACCGCCCGGCCCTGCTGCGCATGCAGCTGAGGGCCCTCATCGCCGCCGCCGCCGGCCGACCGCTGAGGGTGATGTTCCCCCTCGTCGCCAGCGTCGAGGAGTTCCGCGCCGCCCGGGCCCTGGTGGATCACGAAATCGCCTGGTCGCAGCGCCGTGGCCGGCCCAGCCCGTCGCGCCTGTCGGTGGGGGCGATGATCGAGGCCCCCTCGCTCCTCTGGCACCTGGACGCCCTGCTGCCGCTCACCGACTTCGTGTCGGTGGGGACGAACGACCTGATGCAGTATCTCTTCGCCGCCGATCGCGGGAACCCGCGCGTGGCCGACCGCTACGATCCCCTCTCGCCGCCGGCTCTGCGGGCCCTGAAGACCATCCAGGAAGCCTGCGCGCGCACCGGGGCGCCGGTGTCGGTGTGCGGGGAGATGGCCGGCCGGCCGATGGAGGCCTTCGCCCTGGTCGGCCTCGGCTTCGATCGCCTTTCCATGCCGCCGGCCGGCATCGGCCCGGTCAAGCAGATGGTCCTCTCCTGCGACCGCGGGGCGGCCATGCGCGGGGTCGAGGGCCTGCTCAAGAGCTCGGCCGGATCGGTCAGGGCCGAGATCGAGGCCCTGGCGCGAAAACTCCATGTGGAAGCTTGAGCGGGAGATCGCGCGTTGAACGCTCACCGGTCCTCTGGTAGGCGAGGAATGTCCGGGGGACGTGTGAGTCGTGAGTAAGCTTTTTTCTTCGGCGGGTGGCGCGCGTGCGCGGCAACAGCGCGATCGCCTGGCATCGCTGCGTCCTTCCCCCCTGGTGCTCGATGAGGACGGCCATGTCGGGGCGGCGCTCAAGCGAGCGCGCGAAAGCCTCGATCTCGGCCTCGACGACATCGCCCTGGCGACCCACGTGCGCGCCGATTACCTCGAGGCCATCGAGACCCTGGATCTGAGCCCCCTGCCGGCCCGGCCCTTCGCGGTCGGCTACGTGCGCGCCTACGCCCGCGCCCTCGGCCTCGATCCGGAGATGGTCGCCGCCCGCTTCCGCCACGAGACGCCCGGCGAGGGCGACACCGATCTTCGCGCCCCGCTGGGCGGGCAGTTCCGCCACCAGATGCGCATCGGCCGACTGGGATTGACGATGATCGCCCTCCTGGCCGCCCTGATCGGTTGGAACCTCGTCGTGCGGGTGACCGCTCCGCCGCCCCGCAAGGCCGCCGCCGCATTGCCGGCCCCGGTCCGCGCGCGGTCGCCGGCCGGGCCGGCCCGC
>DASXIE010000276.1:0-31492 GCA_036498165.1 Caulobacteraceae bacterium | reverse complement strand
GGCGAAAACTTCCTGGCCATCAGCCCGGACGAATGCATCGACTGCGGGGTGTGCGAACCGGAATGCCCGGTCGACGCCATCAAGCCCGACACCGAAGACGATCCGGACGGCAAGTGGCTGAAGATCAACACCGACTATGCGCGCGTCTGGCCCAACATCACCGTCAAGGGCGAGCCGCCGGCCGACGCCGCCGAATTCGAGCGTGAGACCGGTAAGCTGGAGAAATACTTCAGCGAGAAGCCTGGCTCGGGATCCTGAGCTTCGGTCCCGCCGCCGGGGCGGCGCGCAATGCTTTCAAACCGCACGATTTTGTGCTAGGTTCTCTTCGAGGTCGCGACCCCTGTGCGGTCGCCAGAGGCCTATCGGAAAACCGTTCCTAGAGAGCACGGCCGATCCAAGGCGCCATGCGGCGAACAAGGATTTGTGCTCTCCGTGGCGTGAATGAAGGGACTATTGCATCGTGAGCACGAAGATCGAACTGGACTACAAGATTGGCGACCACGTGGTCTATCCCGCCCATGGCGTGGGCGTGGTCATCGGCGTCGAGACGCAGGCCGTCGCCGGCATGTCGCTCGAGGTCTACGTGATCACCTTCGACCACGAGAAGATGACCCTGCGCGTGCCGACCAAGAAGGCGCGCACCGCCGGCCTGCGGGCCCTGGCCGAGGGCAATGTCGTTTCCCAGGCCCTGACCACGCTCAAGGGCCGGGCGCGGGTGAAGCGCACCATGTGGAGCCGCCGGGCCCAGGAATACGAAGCCAAGATCAACTCCGGCGACCTCATCTCGATCGCCGAGGTGGTCCGCGACCTGCACCGGTCCGAGACCCAGCCCGAGCAGTCCTATTCCGAGCGCCAGCTCTATGAGTCGGCCCTCGATCGCATGGCCCGCGAAGTCGCCGCCATCGAGCGCATCGACCGCGACGCCGCCATCAGCCTCCTGCACAAGTCCCTTCAGAAAGCGGCTTAGAGAGCGCCCCGAGGGAACTCAGGCGTTCCCGCCGCCTCCGGCCCCCGCCCCAGTTCGGCGGCGAGGCGGGCCCGGTCCAGCGTGCCTTCCCAGCGGGCCACGGCGAGGGTCGCGATGCCGTTACCGATAACATTGGTGAGGGCCCGGCCTTCGCTCAGGAAGCGGTCGACCCCGAGGATCAGGGCCATGGCGGCCGCCGGGATGACCCCCACCGCCGAGAGCGTGAGGGCGAGGGTCACGAAGCCCGCACCGGCCACACCGCTGGCCCCCTTGGAGGTCAGCATGGCCACGGCCAGCAACAGACCCTCCTGGCCGAGGCTGAGCGGGGTGTTGGTGGCCTGGGCGAGGAAGAGGGTGGCCAGGGTCATGTAGATGTTGGTGCCGTCGAGGTTGAAGGAATATCCCGCCGGGACCACCAGGCCGACGACCGCCTTGGGCGCGCCCAGCCGCTCGAGCTTGGCCATAAGCTGGGGCAGGGCGGCCTCGCTGGACGAGGCCCCCAGGACGATGAACAACTCCTCGCGGATGTAGACGAGGAACCGCCACAGGGAAAAGCCGCAGGCCCGGGCCACCAGGCCCAGCACCACGGCCACGAAGAGCGCCGAGGTCAGGTAGACGCAGCCGACCAGCGCCCCCAGCTTGATCAGCGCCGCGGGGCCGTATTTGCCGATGGTGTAGCCCATGGCCCCGAAGGCTCCGAGCGGGGCGACGCGAACTACGATGCGGATGATGGCGAAGAACACCTCGCCGATCCGCTCGAGCCCGGCGGCGGCGGCCTCGGCCCGCGCCTTGAGGGCGGCGATGGCGAAACCGGTGAGGATTGCCAACAGCAAGATCTGCAGCACCTCGCCGTCGGCGAAGGCCGAGACGAAGGTGTCGGGGATCAGATGGAGGAGGTAGTCGGCCACGGAACCCATCTGATGGGCCTTGCTGACGTAGGCGGCGACGCCGGCCGGATCGAGGCTGGCCGGGTCGACGTTGAAGCCGGCCCCGGGCTTGACGAGCTCGGCCACCACCAGGCCGACGACGAGGGCGAGGGTGGAGACCGCCTCGAAGTAGACGAGGGCCCGAACGCCCACTGTGCCGACCCGCTTGAGATCGCTCATCCGGGCAATGCCCCCGGCCACAGTGCAGAAGATGATCGGGCCGATGAGCATCTTGATCAGCTTCACGAAGCCGTCGCCCAAGGGCTTGAGCGAGACGCCCAGATGCGGCCAGGCGAGGCCCACCACCACGCCAAACAGGATGCCGACGATCACCTGGAAATACAGCGACGAGACGAGCTTCATGCGCCCAAGCTATAGCGCCCGCCCCGTCCCGCGCCAGGGCCGCCCTGGACGGCGGCGCGGACGAGGTCGTATGAGACGCCCCGGCCCGTCCCGTTAGCTCAGCAGGATAGAGCATCGGTTTCCTAAACCGGGGGTCACAGGTTCGAGTCCTGTACGGGACGCCATCAGTCTCCAGGCGGGAACCTCCCGTCGCGGCAAAGGTTGTCGATCCGGGCGCTTTTCGGAGATCGACATGCTCAGAGGGTTCATCATTGGGGTGATCGTGACCGTGATCGTCGCGGTCGGCGGGGTCTGGCTGGCGCTCAAGTCCGGTGCGGTGGCGGCCAACGCCGACGCCACGCCGGGCGGCTTCGAACTGTGGGCCGCCGGCACGTCGCTGCACGCCACCCTGGCCCGCGAAGCGCCCAAGGGGGCCAATCCGGTCGCCCCCACCGAGGCCAACCTCACCGATGGCGTCAAGCTCTATGCCGACCACTGTGTCTTCTGCCACGGTACGTCGGCCGGTGAGGCCTCGGCCACGCCCCTGGCCAAGGGGCTCTATCCGCGTCCGCCGCAACTGGCCACCGACGGGGTGGAGGACGACCCCGAGGGGGTGACATTCTGGAAGATCAAGCACGGCATCCGCCTGACCGGCATGCCCTCGTGGTCCAGCGGCCTCAGCGATCAGCAGATCTGGACCCTGGCGGCCTTCCTCAAGCACATGGACAAGCTGCCTCCAGGGGCCCAGGCGGCGTGGACGCAGGTCAAGAACTAGGCTTCATAGCCGGCTGGGAATCCGCCACGATGAGCGGAACGGCGGGAGGGGCTCGAGGATGGCGCAAGAGCTGACGGCGGAGGGCTTCGGGGCCGAGGCGCCGGCGCGGCCGCGCGGCTCGGAGCTGACCGTCCAGTCGATCGCCGCCGCAGTGGTGGTCGCCGCGATCATGGGCGCGGCCTACCCCTACATGGTGCTCAAGCTCGGCTTCGGGCCCAACGTCTCGATCGTTTCGGCCTTCTTCGGTTTCATCATCCTCTCGGTCATCGCCCGCAAGAGCTATGACCGCTGGCAGAACAACATCGTCCAGACGGCCGGCACCTCGGCGGCCCAGACGGCCTTCATGTGCGGCGTGCTGGCCGCGTTCGATATGCTGCGCGCCTCCAAGGTGGTGGTGTTCCACATCAATCCCACCCCGCTGCAGACCTTCGTCTGGCTGACCACCCTTTCCTTGCTGGGCGTCCTGCTGGCCGCGCCGATGCGCCGCCATTTCGTGGTCGACGAAAAGCTGCCGTTTCCCGACGGCATGGCGGCTGGCGAGACCCTCATCGTCCTCGACCCGCCGCGCGGCCCCGGCAAGGACGAGGCCCAGGCCCGCCACGCCCGGACGGCGGCGATGATCATGGGGGCCGGCCTGCTGGCCTCGGGCCTCCTGATGCTGCTGCGCGACGACGCCCGGATCTTTTCCCTGGTTCCCGAAGGCTGGGACCCGGGCGCCCTCACGCTGGGCGCGGTGGGCGCCTCTTTCGTGGTCGCGTCCATGGGGGTGGGGGTGGGTTACAGCCTGCTCTCGATCGGCACCGGGATGATCGTCGGCCTCCGGGTCAATTTCTGGATGCTGGTCGGGGCGATCATCGCCTGGATCATCGCGCCGATGCTGCTCATCGCCTACGCCATCCTTCCCGAACACGCCACCCGCACCCAGGTGCTCTACTGGGTGATGTGGCCGGGCATCGGCATGATCATGGCCGGCGGCCTGACCGCCCTGGCGATCCGCTGGCGCCTGCTCGTGGAGGCCTTCCGCGCCCTGGGCGCGGCGGGGTCGGCCGGCCAGGAGTTTCCCTTGCAGTGGATCTTGGCCGGGGTGGCGGCCCTGACCGTGATCCTGTGCTTCATACAGCAGGCCTTCTTCGGCCTGCCGGTGTGGATGACCCTGGTGGCCACCGCGCTCTCCATCCCCCTGATGCTGGTCGGCCTCAGAGCCCTGGGCGAGACCAACTGGGGGCCGATCGGGGCTCTTTCCAACCTGATGCAGGGCTTCTTCGCCCTCATCGCGCCGGGCAACGTGGTCGCCAACATGATGGGCAACGGCACGACCGGGACCATCGCGGTGACATCGGAGGGCCTGATCCAGGACTACAAGGCCGGCCACATGATCGGCTCGACTCCGCGCTCGATGACCATCGCCCAGCTGATCGGGGCGCCGATCGGGGCCGCCGTCCTGGCCGTGGTCTATCCGGCCCTGGTGGAGACCTACGGGATCATCGGCGAGCACGCCAAGCTCGCCGCCCCCGGTTCGCGGCGCGCGGCCGGCTTCGCCGAACTTCTCAGCGGCGGGGTCGATAAGCTGCCGGCGTCGGCCATGTGGGCCATGATCATCGCCGCGGTGCTGGGCGCGGTCTTCGCGATCATGGAGACCAAGCCGGCCCTGCGCCGCTACGCGCCCTCGCCGACGGGCCTCAGCCTCGGCATGCTGATCCCCTTCTCCTCAGTCAGCACCCTCTTCGTCGGCGGGGTGATCAGCGAGGTATGGCTGCGCCGGAGCCCGCGCTCGGCCGCCGCCTATCTCATCCCCCTGGCCTCGGGTCTCATCGCCGGCGAAGCCATGGTCGCGGTCATCGTGCCCCTGCTGCTGGCCCTGGGGCTGGGGCACAGCTAGCGCTCGAGAATCTCCCGCGCGGTTCTGGCCAGGTGGCGCGTGCCGGTGTTGTCGCGCCCGGCGTCGGCGTTGCCGATCCCGTCGAGGTTGCGCTTGAACACCCCCTGGCCGATCGAGGCCAGCCGGAAGAGCGAGAAGGCGAGGTAGAAGTTGAAATCCTCGACTTGGGCTCGGTCGGTCCGCGCGCAATAGGCGGCGACGTACTCCGCTTCGCCGGGGATGCCGGCGGCGGCGAGGTCCACCCCGGCCAGGGTCCCCCAGCTCTCCGAGGTCGAGTGATAGAGGATGCAGTTGTAGGCGAGATCGGCGAGGGGATGGCCCAGCGTCGACAGCTCCCAGTCGAGCACCGCGACGACGCGCGGTTCGGTGAGGTGGAACATCACGTTCTCGGGCCGGTAGTCGCCGTGGGCGATGGTCACCGTGTCGTCGGCGGGGACGCGCCCCGGAAGGGCCTCGATGAGAACTTCGATGTCCTCGATCTCCTCGGTCTGGGCGCCGCGGTACTGCCGGGCCCAGCGGCCGATCTGGCGCTCGAAATAGTTGCCCGGCCGGCCGTAGTCCTCGAGACCCGCCGCCCGCCAGTCGACCCGATGCAGGCGCGCCAGGGTGGCGTTGAGGTCATCGTAGAGCGCCGCCCGTTCGTCGCGCTCCAGGCCCGGCATGCGGGCGTCGCGGAAGATCCGGCCTTCCCGAAAATCCATGACGTAGAAAGCCTGGCCGATGACGCTCTCGTCCTCGCACAGGACGCGCATGGTCGGGACCGGAAAGCCGATCTCCCCTAAGGCCTTCATTACCCGAAATTCGCGGTCGACCTGGTGGGCGCTGGCGAGGAGCTGGCCCGGCGGCTTCTTGCGCAGCACCAGCCGGCGCGTCCCGGCGGTGATCAGGAAGGTCGGGTTGGATGCCCCGCGGGTGAACTGCGAGACCTCGAGCGGACCCTCCAGGCCGTCGATGCGCGGGGCCAGCCAGGCGCGCAGCCGCTCGGCGTCGAAGCGGTTGTTGGCCCGCACCTGGCCGATGGAAGGCGTGTCGGGAGAAGCCGTGTCGCTCATCGCCGTTCGTCCATAGCCCGGCGGCGGTTCGGTGGGGAGTCAGGTGGAGAAGGGACTCTCTAGGTCGGCGGGATGTCGGGCGTGGGTTCGGGGGCCGGCTCGGGCGATGTCGGCGAGAGGGGCTGGGCCACGGGCACAAGCGGAACGGGGGCCGGAGCGCCAGCCGGGATCGGGCCGTGCGGCAGGCGAGGGAGGGCGGCGCGCATCACCTGCCGCCAGAGCTCGGTGGGGGCAGAGCCGCCGGTGATCCCGCGCATGGGGGCGTTGTCGTCGCGTCCCATCCACACAACCGTGGTGAGGCCGCCGGTATAGCCGCAGAACCAGGCGTCGCGGAAATCGCTGGTGGTGCCGGTCTTGCCGGCAAGGTCATAGCCGGCAATCGCCGCCCTCGTCCCTGTGCCGGCGGTGATCACCGTCCGCAGCATCTGGTTCATTTCGGTCAAAGCTGGATTGGCGATCGCCGGCTGGGGGGCCGGGCCTTGGTGGCGGAAGATCAGGCGCCCCGATGCCGTGCGGATGCGCTCGATCCCATAGGCGGAGACGCGGGCCCCCCCGTTGGAAAAGGCGTCGTAGGCCTGGGCCATCTCCAAGGGCGTGACCAGTTCGGCGCCCAGGGCCATGGCTGGCTCGGTGCCGATCGGCGAGACGATCCCCACGCGATGGGCGGCGGCGACGACGTTGGGGCGGCCGATCTCGTCGGCGAGGCGGACGGCGACGGTGTTAAGCGAATGGGCCAGCGCCGTCTGCAGGGTGACCGGGCCCATGAATTCGGGCTCGAAGTCGCGCGGAGACCAGCCGGCGATGGTCACCGGCTCATCCACCACCATGGTGTCGGGCGTGCGGCCGGCTTCCATGGCCGTCAGGTAGACGAACGGCTTCCATGACGAGCCGGCCTGGCGATGGGCGCTCACCGCGCGGTCGTAGGGACCGCTGTCGTGGTCGATGCCGCCGATCAGCACCCGCACGCGCCCATTCCCGTCCATGGCGACCACCGCCGCCTGGCTCACGCCGGCTCGGGCGAAGCGGCCGACCACCGCCTTGGCGGCTTGGCCGGCGGCCAGCTCGGCCGGCAGGTCTAGCGTGGTGTCGACGACGACATCGGTTTTCGCCGCGCCCAGTGTCCGGCGCACCGGCCCGTCGACCCAGTCGATGAAATACTGTCCGGCCGAGGCCTGGGCGTTCGGCCACACCTTGGCTGGACGGGCCAGGGCACGGGCCCTCTCACCCGCCGTGATCGCCCCGGTCTCGACCATGGCCGCAAGCACCAGGGCGGTCCGCTCGGCGGACCTCGCCGGCTGTTCGGCCGGATCGTAGGCGGTCGGTGACTTGGGGATGGCGGCCAGCATCGCCGCCTCGCGCAGGGTGAGGCGTTCGGCGGGTTTGTTGAAATAGCGGTGGGCGGCGGCTTCGATCCCATAGGCCCCCGAGCCAAAGTAGATCCGGCTGAGGTACAGGCCGAGGATCTGCTTCTTGCTGTACACCCGCTCGAGCTCGGCGGCGTAGATCATCTCCTGACCCTTGCGCTCCAGGGTCTGATCACTGGTGAGGTAGAGGTTGCGGGCCAACTGCTGGGTGATCGTCGAGCCACCCTGGGCGGCGCGGCCGGCCCCGAGGTCGGCCATAAGGGCCCGGGCCATGCCCAGCGGGTCGATGCCGGCGTGGGAATAGAAGCGGCGATCCTCGATGGCCACGAAGGCGGCGGGAACGTAAGGGGGCAGCCGGTCGATGTTCAACGGCGGGCCGTAGCGGCCGCCTCTCACCCCGATCACCGCCCCGGAGCGGTCGAGATAGGTGATCTGGGGCTCGCGGCGGATCGGCGGCAGGCTCGGCAACTCTGCGGTCAGCCCCATGACGAGAGCGGCGATCATTGGAATCAAGGCGACGTGCTCCGGGTCTTAAAGCCCCATCCGGCCGCGCGCTTGTGTCCCTTCGGTGGCCGCCCGCCAACATAATTCGAGGTAAGGTTTCGCCGGCGCGCCCCTCGCTTGAGCGGCGGGAAGGGGCGCGCCGGCGAGGGTCAGGCGGCCAGGGCTTCGATGGCCGCTCGGGCGCTGTCGATGGCGGCGGCGCGGGCGTCGGGGCCCATGGCCAGGCCCTCGGCGCGGATGACGGTGACGTCGGTGAGACCGATGAAACCCAGTATGCCCTTCAGGTAGGTTTCATGGTGCTCCAGGAACGCCGCCGGCGCGCCCTCGCCGTAGGCCGCTCCGCCGCGCGAGGAGGCGATGAACACTTTCTTGCCCGTTGGCAGAAGGCTGATCGGGGCCCCGGTCTCGCTGTACTTGAAGGTCTTGCCGGCTACCACGACGCGGTCGATCCAGGCCTTGAGCTGAGTGGGGACTGTGAAGTTGTACATCGGGGCCCCGATCACCAGGACGTCGGCGGCGAACAGTTCGTCGAGATAGGTCCCGCCCTTGGCGAGGTCTTCGCCCAGGGACGCATCCTCCACCGGGGCGCCCTGCCAGGCGGCCATGTGGGCTCCGGTGAGGTGGGCCGAGCCATTGGCGGCGAGGTCGCGATAGGTCACCTCCAGGTCTGGGTGCAGCGCCTTCTCGCGCTCCACGATCTGGGCGGAAAGCTGCCGGCTGACGGAATTGAGGCCGAGGATGCTGGAATCGATGTGGAGGAGTTTCATGATCGGGTTCCTTTGCGGACGATGTTGGCCTGGATGAGATAGGCCCTGGCGATCATTCGCAAAAGGCGCTATATTTCGATCATATCCATCGTCTGAACAGATATATGCTCGACGGCCTCTCGCTCGACCAGCTTCGCACCTTCCTCGCCGCCGCCGATGAGGGCAGCTTCTCGGCGGCCAGCCGGAAGCTGCGCCGGGCGCAGTCGGTGGTCAGCCAGCAGATCGCCAATTTGGAGGGCCAGATCGGCATCGCCCTCTTCGACCGCTCCGGCCGCTACCCGAAGCTGACGCCCGAGGGGGCGGTGCTGATCGCCGACGCCCGGGCCATCGTCGCCGGGGTCGATGGCCTGAAGGCGCGCGCCAAGGGCATGGCCCAGGGGCTAGAGGCGGAGCTGTCGGTGGCCGCCGACGTCCTAGCCCCGATGGCCGGCCTTGCCGAAGCGGCGCGGACCTTTGCGATGCAATTCCCCGGCATCCCCTTGCGGCTATATGTCGAGGTGCTGGGCGCCACCTACGAGAGGGTGCTGGGCGGGGAGTGCGCCTTCGGCCTGGTCGGAGCGACGCCTCTTTTCCCTACGTCCCTTGCCAGCGAGCGGATGCCGGGCATCGTGATGGTCAGGGTCGCCGCCGCCGATCATCCCCTGGCGAACTACAAGGCGATCATCCCCAAGGCCGAGCTCGCCCGCCACGTGCAGCTTGTCCTCACCGACCGTTCCAAGCTTTCGGCCGGACGCGAGTTCGGGGTGCTTTCACCCAACACCTGGCGGCTCGGCGACCTGGGGGCCAAGCACGCCTTCCTGCTCCGTGGCCTCGGCTGGGGGGGCATGCCGCTGTTGTCGGTGACCGAGGATCTCGCCGCCGGCCGCCTCGTCGAACTGGCGATCGAGGATGAGCCGCCGCGCCCGATCTTGGAGATGGCGGTCGTCTATCCGGCCGACGCCCCGCCCGGCCCGGCCGGCCGGTGGTTCATCGACCGCCTCAAGGAGTGCCCCGACGCCGCTGAGGGGTCCTAAAGCCGATCCTGCGGGGCGGCCGGGACGGCGGCGGCGCGCGGGGTGACGAGGCGGCCGAACAGGGGCGTGAGCCAGCGCTCGAAGTCGTCGACGAATTCATAGACAACCGGCACCAGCAGCAGGGAGAGCACCGTCGAGGTGATAAGGCCGCCGATCACGGCGATGGCCATGGGCTGGCGGAACTCCGAGCCCTTGCCCAGGGTCAACGCCGTGGGCAGCATGCCGGCGGCCATGGCGACAGACGTCATGACGATCGGCCGGGCGCGTTCGCGGCAGGCCTCGAGCAAGGCCTGACGCTGGGTGTGGCCCTCGCGCTCGCGCTCGATGGCGTATTCGACCAGCAGGATCGAGTTCTTGGCCGCCAGGCCCATGAGCATGAGGAATCCAATCGCCGAGGGAATCGACAGCGCCTTGTCGGTGATCAGCAGGGCCAGCAGGGCGCCGCCAATCGCCGTCGGCAGGGCGGTCAGAATGATCACGGGTTTGAAGAAGCTGCGGAACAGCAGCACCATCACCGCATAAACCAAGCCAATCGCCGACCCCAGGGCGGTGATGAAACCCACCGCCAGCTGGGTGAAGGCCTGTTCCTGGCCTTCCTCCGCCTTGCCCACGCCAGGCGGCAGATGTTTCATGATCGGCAGCCTGGCGACCTTGGCCGTGGCGTCGCCGATCTGCAGTCCCCCCGTGGTGTCGGCGATCACGGTCAGATTGCGCTTGCGCGCCACGCGGTTGATCACCGCCGGCCCGGCCTGGAAGCCGACGTCGGCGACACTGTCGAGCGTGGTCACGCCGCCCGAGGCCGTCGGCAGCCGCAGGTTCTTGATGATGCTCAAATTGGTGCGATCGGCCTGGGGCAGGCGCACGCGCACCGGGATGCGGCGCTCGCCCTCGTCGAGCTTGGAGACATTGGCGTCGATGTCGCCGACGGTGGCGATCCGCGCCGCGTCGGCGATGACCTGCACCGGCACGCCCAGGCGCGCCGCCTCGTCGATCTTCGGGCGAACCACCAGTTCGGGACCGGGCGGTGGGGTGTCGGGGCGGGGATCGGAGAGGCCCTGGACCCCGCGCATCTCCCGCTGGAGTTCCAGGGCCGCGGCGTCGAGATTCTCGCCCGTTTCGCTGGTCAGGATCACCTGGACCCCGGCGACGCCGAAGCCCGAAGTGTCGAAGCTCAGCCGGGCGTCGGGAATCAGCCGCAGCTGGTCGCGCAGACGATCGCGAATCTGTTCGACCTTGGCTTTGCGGTCAGGCTTGAGAATGGCGGCGACAGCCCCCTGGTTGGTCCCGGCCGACCCGGATATCCCGCCACCGGCCCCGGAGGAGACATTCTGGCCGCCCATCTGCGTGTAGACGTGGGCCGTCTCCGGCTGGGCCATGAGCAGGGCCTGCAGCTTGTCGGTCACCACCTTCATGTCGTCGAGCGTCGCGCCCGGCGGACCCTGGACGTTGATGTAGTAGTAGTTGGGGTTGCCCTCCGGCTGGACGCCCTTCTTCAGGGGCACGAACAGGAATAGTGAGCCAAGGAAGATGATCATGCCGATGAGCGCCGACAACCAGCGGTGGTCCAGCGCCCAGGCGAGGGGAACGGTGTAGAATCTCGGCAGCGGGGCGCGCTCGCGGGCCGGCTTGGGCTTGAGCAGATAGGCGGCCAGGAGTGGTGTCAGCAGGCGCGCCACGACCAGGGAAAAGAGGACGGCGACGGAAACCGTCAGACCGAACTCGCGGAAGAACTGGCCCGGAATTCCAGGCATGAAGGCGACCGGGAAGAACACCGCCACGATGGCGAACGTGCAGGCGACCACGGCCAAGCCGATCTGATCGGCCCCTTCGAGGGCCGCCTGGTAGGGTCTGACGCCGATGAAGACGCGCTTCTCGATGTTTTCGATCTCGACGATGGCGTCGTCGACCAGGATGCCGATGACCAGGGTCAGGCCGAGCAGCGTCACCACGTTGAGGCTGAAGCCGACGAGGCTCATGAACACGAAGGTCGGGACCAGCGACACCGGCATGGCGATGGCGGTGATCGCCGTCGCCCGCCAGTCGCGCAGGAACAGCCAGACCACTAGAGCGGCCAGCGCCATGCCCTCCAGAAGGGTGTGGACGGTGGCGCTGAATCCGGCCCGGGTGGAATCGACCCGCGAGACGATCTTGTGAACCGTGAGCCCGGGGTTGTCGTGTTCGATCTTCGTGATGGTCTTGTCGACCTCGTCCTCGACGGTGACCTCGCTGGAGGTCTTGGTCTTGCTGACCTCGAATCCGACCACGGGCCGGCCGTCGAGCAGGGAATAGGTGCGGATCTCGGCGGTGCCGTCGCCGACATCGGCGACATCAGAAAGGCGCACGAACCGGCCGCCGGGCGTGGGGATGGTGAGGTTGCGGATGGCGTCAAGACTGGTGGCCGCGCCCAATACCCGCACGGTCTGCTCGCGACCGCCGATGTTGGAGGTGCCGCCGGTCGAATCGATGTTCATTTGGGCGAGCGCGGCGTTGACCTGCGACGCGGTGAGACCCTGGGCGGCCAGGCGGTCGGGATCGAGCAGGACATTGATCTCGCGGTCGACGCCGCCGATCCGGTAGATCTGGGCCACGCCGGGTTGGGCCTGGAGCGTGCGGGCGATCGAATTGTCGATCATCCACGACAGGCTGGCCTCGGACATCTGCGGCGCCGAAACGGCGTAGGTGATGATGGGCTGGCTATCGACCTCCAGCCTTTGCACCACCGGCGGGTCGATCTCCCGGGGAAGGGTGTTGCGGATCTGGTCGATCTTGGAGCGGACGTCGTCGGTGACCTTCTGGACGTTCTGGCCGAGCTGGAACTGGACGATGGTGATCGACGAGCCCTGACTGATGGTCGAGTCGATCGACTGGACGTTGGAGAGCCCGGTGAGCGAATTCTCCACCAGCCTGGTCACCTGGTTTTCCATTTCCGCCGGCGCGGCGCCGCTGCGCGTCACCTGGATCATCACGGCGGGGAATTCGATGTTGGGGTACTGCTTGATCGGCAGTGAGAAATAGGAAAACAGTCCGGCCAGCACAGCGGCGATGAACAGCACCGCTACCGGCGTGGGGTTCCTGATCGCCCAGGCCGAGATGCGCAGGGCCGGGGGCCTGGCGCCGAGCAGGGAGGGAACGGGCGCTTTCACCACCTTGGCCTCATTGCCCCGGAGTCGGTCGGATGTAGTCGCCCGGCACAATCATCGCCCCGGCCTTCTCCACGACCTTGGTCCCGTCGCGCGGACCGGTGAGCAGTTCGACGTAGCCGCCGCCGCGCTGGCCGGTGGTCACCGGGACCCGGCTCACCCGGTCATCGGCCCCGACCGCCATCACGCTGGCCCCTTCGGCGTCATAGCGCACGGCGGTTTCCGGCACCGCGCTGGCCGAACGGGTGAAGCCGACGAAACGGGCGCTGGCGAAGCCGCCGGCGCGGATGTCGGGGCGCACCGGCAGGGCGATGCGCACCTTGCCGAGCTTGGTGGCCGGATCGATGGCCGGACTGATCAGGCGGACAAAGCCCTGGACCTCCGAACCGTCGGCCAAGGTGACCATGGCCGCGGCCCCCGGACGCATCTTGTCCAGGGCATCTTCGCTGACGTCGGCGGCCAGTTCCACCCGGCTGTCGCGGGCCATGCGGAAGAGGGGCGTGGTCGATCCGGTCATGTCGCCGAAGCGCACGTCGCGCTCGAAGACGAGGCCGCTGAATGGGGCGCGCACCATGGTCAGTCGCTCGCGCGTGCGGATGTCGTTGGCCGCCGCCGCCTGAGCCCGGGCCTGGGCCTCGGCGGCCTTGGCGGCGAAACGGCGCTGGTCAATCTGCTCCTTGGAGAGCAGGCCCTCGTTGTCCAGACCTTTTACCCGGTTGGACTGCTCGTCGGCCTCGGCGGCAAGGGTCCGCTGCTGGGCGGCCAGGGCGTCCTGCTGGGCGAGCTGGGCGCGCAGGAGCACGTCGTCGAGCTGGACCAGGGGCTGGCCGGCGCGGACCTGGCTGCCAACATCGACGAACACCTTGGCGACCCGATAGCCGGTGAGCTGCGGGAAGATCGCCACGTCCTCGCGCGGGACAAGCGCGCCCGACGCCGCCAGGCCGCCCTGGATCTGGCGCGGCTCGACCGCGACCACACTCACCGCCCTGGCCTGGTCGCGGGCCGTCTGGGCGGGCTTCTTGGCGGCGCAGCCGGCATTGAAAACCAGAGCCAAGGCCAAGGCGCCGAGCGTCCAGGAATGTCGGGAGGAGAGGGGGCGCATCATCGGGTCCTGGCGTCGGCAAGCGAATAGGCCCAGCCGCCGCCGAGCGCCTTATAGGTGGTCACCGCCTGCCGCAATGCCGTCACGCGGGCGGAGGTGAGGGCGGATTGGGTGGTGCGCCAGGCCTGTTCGGCGCTGAGCGCGGCAGTGATGTCGTTGAGTCCCATGCCATAGAGGCGGCGGGCGGCGTCGGAGGCGCGATGGGCGCGGACTTCGCCGGCCGCGAGGATGACCGCCCCGCGCTCTTCGGCCCCCAGGGTCACCAGGGCGTTTTCGGCCTCGCCATAGGCGGTCTGGACGGTCTTCTCGTACTTGATCGCCGCCTGCTCGGTGCGGGCGTCCTCGGCCTTGGCCTCGCTCAGGAGGCGGGGGATGTCGAGTACCGGCACGGTAACGCCCGCTCCGAGGCTCCAGAAGCCGAGGCTGGTCGTCTGCTGCTGGGGAATGAGGGTGGCGGGCGGGATGAAGGCGACACCCGGCTGGGTGGTGTTGCTCGCCCCCAGACCTGGCAGCAGGGTGAAGGTGGGGAATATGGCCTTGTGGGCCAGGGTGGCCGTGCCCGCCTCGGCGCGGAACTGCGCCTCGCTCTCGCGCACGTCGGGCCGACGGGCCAGAAGAGAGCCGGGCACCGCGGCGGGCGTGGCGGGGGGATCGTAGACAGTGGCGTCGACGGGGAGGTTGGCGGTCGGCTCGAAAGGCCGGCCGACGAGGATCAGCAGTTCGCGGCGGGCGGCGTGCAACTGGGCCTGGATGGTCTCCACCTGGGCCCTGGCCTGGGCGAGATCGCCGGCCACGCGGTCGGCATCGGTGGCCGCGCCGATGCCAACCGTCGCCTTTTCCTGGGCCACTGTCTGCAGTTCGCCCTCGATGCGGGCGCTTTCCTCGGCGTCGGCAAGCTGGATGGCGAGGCCGCGGGCCTGGAAGTAGCTGTCGGCCACGCTGGCCGCGAGGCTGGCGCGGGTTCCCTCGATATCGAAGCGGGCGGCGACGAAATTGGCCTTGGCGATCCGTCGCTTGTCGGCCAAGCGGCCGAAGAGATCGAGTTCCCAGGAGACGTCGAAGTTCGCCTGCTCGGTATCTGTGGTCCCACCGACGGGGAAGAGGGCATTGGACGCCGAGCCGATGTTGTACGCCCGCTGCCGCGTGGCGTTGGCCTGGATCTGGCCGGTTGGCAGGGTCTGGTCGATGGCCGCGTTGCGCGTCGCCCTGGCCTCCAGGACCCGAGCAGCGGCGGTGCGCGCGTCAGGGCTGTGGGCGAAGGCCTCGTCCTCGAGGGTGTTCAGTTCGGCATCGTTGAACAACAGCCACCAGCGGTCGAGCTGGGCGGCGCTGAGCGCGGCGCCGGCGCCCGCCCCGTCGTAGGCCGTGGGCATGGCGATGCGCGGCGGCGGCCGGGTCGTCTGACAGGCGGCCACGAACGCGGCCAGCACGGTCAGAGTCGCAAGGCGTCTAAAGTGGCGCATCAGGTCTCGCGGCAGCCCCTCATTCCCGCGCTTTCGAGGCCGAAACCCGCGGGCCGGGCCCCATTAACCCGGATCGGGCGGAATTTCATTGGCCAAGTGAACAGTGTCAAATTAACCCTAGGACAGGTGCGGCCAACCGAGAGCAGGCGATGGCGGGTGTGATCCGGGTCGGAATCGGCGGCTGGAACTTCCCGCCCTGGCGCGGCGCCTTCTATCCCAAGGGCGTGCGGCAGAAAGATGAACTGGCCTTCGCCAGCCGGGCGCTGAGCGCCATCGAGATCAACAGCACCTACTATTCGAGCCAGGCGCCCGCGACTTTCGCCAGGTGGGCCAGCGAGACCCCGGACGGATTCGTCTTCTCCCTCAAGGCATCCAGGTTCTGCACAAACCGCAAGGAGTTGGCCGGGGCGGCGCCGTCTATGAAGATCTTCCTGGCCCAGGGGATCGGTGAACTCGGAGACCGGCTGGGCCCGATCCTCTGGCAGTTCGCCAACACCAAGAAGTTCGATCCCGCCGATTTCGCCGCCTTTCTGGACCTGCTGCCGCCGAAGATCGGCAAGCGTCGTTTGCGCCACGTGGTCGAGGTCCGCCACGAGAGCTTTATCGATCGGCGCTTCGTCGCCCTGTGCCGCAAGAAGCATGTCGCCATCTGCCTCACCGACCACGCGGTCTATCCGATGATCGACGAGGCCACCTCCGACTTCACCTATGTGAGGCTGATGCGCGGATCCGACGATATCGTCACCTGCTATCCGTCCGGCGAGCTCGACGCCTGGGCCGCCAGGCTGCGTGGCTTGGCGGAGCGGGGCGAGGTGTTCGCCTTCCTGATCAACAGCGGCAAGCCGCGCGCCCCGGCCGGCGCCCTGGCCCTGATTCAGCGCCTGGGACCGCCGCCGCCCGCCGCTTGACGCCCGTCGCGGAAAGGCCGTTGGGTGTGACGTCCAAGCGAGCGGGAGAGGCGCGATGACCCCAGACGACCTGATGTTCAGACCGGGCCTGATGAAGGGCGAGCGTATCCTCGTCACCGGCGGCGGCACGGGGCTCGGCAAGGTCATGGCCGAGGCCCTCCTGATGCTTGGGGCCGAGATCGTCATCTGCGGGCGCCGCGGCGGAGTTCTGGAGGCGACGGCCAAGGAACTGACGAGCGCTCACGGAGGTAACGTCACGCCCATCGCCTGCGACATCCGAGTGCCCGAAGCGATCGACGACATGATCGCCACGGCGTGGGCCGAGGGCCCGCTCACCGGTCTCATCAACAACGCCGCCGGCAACTTCATCAGCCGCACCGAGGATCTTTCGCCGCGCGCCTTCGACGCCATCGCCAACATCGTCTTTCGCGGTTCGTTCTTCGTCACCCTGGGCTGCGGCAAGCGATGGATCGCCGAGCAACGCAAGGCCTCGGTGGTGTCGATCCTGACCACCTGGGTGTGGAGCGGCGGACCGTTCACCGTTCCCTCGGCGATGAGCAAGGCCGGCCTCAACGTCATGACCCAGTCGCTTGCCGTGGAGTGGGGCCACAAAGGCATCCGCTTCAACGCCATCGCGCCGGGGCCCTTCCCCACCGAAGGGGCGAGCGCCCGCCTGGCGCCCGGCGGCGGCGGCAATTTCGGCGACATGAGCGGCAATCCCATGGAGCGGGTGGGCGACATGCGCGAGCTGGCCAACCTCGCCGTCTACCTGCTCCATCCCCTGTCGGCCTATGTGAACGGCCAGACCATCGCCATCGACGGCGGGGCTTGGAACGCCGGCGGCGGCGGTTTTTCCCGCCTCCACCAATGGGACGACGCCCAGTGGGCTGAGGCTCGCGAAATGATCCGCGGGGCCAACGAAAAGGACCGCGCCAAGCGAACGGTGTGAGAGGAAACTAGGCCGCCACGCGCGCCGCTGCGCCGGGGGCCAGCAGCCGCTCAATCAGATGGTCCGCCAGGTGGCGGACGACGTCGACCACCACCCCGTCGCCGGTCAGGTGGCAGGCGGCGTGGTAACCCTTCGGCAGGACATAGTCGTCCGCAAGGCCCATCAGGCGGGCGGTCTCGCGCGGCGAGATGAGGCGCGAGCGAACGTCTTCGCCGTCGACGACGAGGATCACTTGCCGGCTCGAACCGCCGGCCGGGGTTCTGAGACAGCCGGAAATATCATCGAAGCGCGCCTCGGCCCTTTGCCGCCGCGCGCCCTTCCCGTCCGGTCGGGTGCGCCGATAAAGGGTCCCGATCGTTCTGTGGCCGCTCCGCCGAGCCGCCTCCAGCTTGGCGAGATTGGCCGGTGACATCAGGCTGATGAGACGCCTGGTGGCGGCCTTGGAATGCCAGCGGACGCCGGCCGGCGATGGCTCAATGAGGTCGGCGAGACCTTGGTTGCGCCGCTCAGGGACGGGCAGATTCCACCATAGGAGGGCCTTGCCCTCGGCGGCTCGTTGCAGGGCGGGGGTGTGGAATGGCGGGATCGGGCCGGCCGCCAGAAGAGCCGGATCGATGGCCAGCGAAGCATGGGCCCCGATGAGGAACAATCGCGGCCTTGATTGGGGCGTGAACAGCGCCGCGTCGATGACAAGCGCGCCGAGCCGATAACCCGCCTCTGTGAACGCGGCGGCGATAGCCTCGAAGTCGCGGCCGCCGTGCGAGGTCAGGGCCCCGCAGACGTTCTCCAGGGCGATGACCCCGGGCGCCCGGCCCTCCGCCGCCAGACCGCGCATCAGATCCCAGAAGGGATAGAAGGTTCCCGAGCGGGCGCCCGCGAGGCCGGCGCCGGCGCCGGCCAGAGAGAGATCCTGACACGGGAATGATCCCCAGGCGAGATCGGCCCTCCCAGGCAGATCGGCGCAGCGAAGATCGCGGATATCGGCGAGGCGGAATTCGCCGCGGCTCCAGTTGGCCTCGTAGGCCGTGGCCTTGGCCGGATCGAAGTCGTTGGCGAGCAGGCAGGACCACCCGGGCCCCAGGCCCGCCCGAGCCATACCGCCGCCGGCAAAGAATTCGTAGAAGCTGGGCATCCGCGGCCTGGCCTTAGGGAGAATCGCTCTCGTCGCGAATGTAGCCGATCGCAGCGCCTTAGCCCTCTTCCTCGATCCAGCGGCGCAGGGAGGGATCATGCTCAATGCGGCGGACCAGGACCGCCTGGGCGATCAGGAGGCCGATGCCGGCGGCGTAGCCGGAGAAGGCCCCGCCGGGGTAGCGCCCGCCATGGGCCGCGACATGGATCTGCCAGAGGATGAAGCCGGCCAGGGCGATGAGCACCCCTACGCCCGCCAGGACCGAGATCACGCTCTGGCCGAAGCCGGTGCGATAGCTTGTCCACAGGTGACGGACCACGGCGTTGCGCAGGAGGGGCACGAACAATACGGCGACGAATGAAAGGGCCAGGAAGGCGCCGGGAAAGATCGCCGTGCGGGCGATCTTCAGCATTTCGCCTGCGCCCGGCAGGCGCCACGCCTCCAGGGTCGCGCCGGCATAGGTCAGGGCGGCCACGGCCAGGATGGTGTGCTGCATCCGCCGGAACATCCGCCAGGAGTAATTGAGCGCCATCGCCCTCAACATGGGACCTTTCAGTGCCCGGCGAAACTCGTGAGGGCCGAGAGCTTCACCCCGGCGGCGCGCAGGCGATCGGCCCCGCCTAGCTCCGGCAGGTCGACCACGAAACCGGCGGCGACGATCTCGGCTCCCGCCTCGCCGAGGAGCTGGGCGGCAGCCAGCGCCGTGCCGCCGGTGGCGATCAGATCGTCGATCAGCAGCACCCGCTCCCCGGCCAGGACCGCGTCCATGTGCATCTCCATGGCGTCGACGCCGTATTCCAGAGCGTATTCGACGCTGCGCGTGGCGTGCGGCAGCTTGCCCTTCTTGCGCAGGGGGATGAAGCCGGCGGAGAGCTGGTGGGCCACCGCACCGCCGAGGATGAAGCCGCGCGCCTCAATTCCCGCCACCTTGTCGATCTTCATTCCGGCCAGGGGCTGGACCAGCTCGTCCACCGCCTGGCGGAAGGCGCGGGCGTCGGCCAGAAGGGTGGTGATGTCGCGGAACATGATCCCGGGCTTGGGATAGTCGGGGATCGTGCGGATCGACTCGGCGAGGTTCATTCGCGCTTTCCTGTGAGGATCTGAAGGGTCATCAACCGCTCGCCAGGGCCCGTCCGGCGACGGCCGAAAGACGCTCGATCATGGCCGGGTCGCGGGCCTCGCGGGTGGTGATCAGAGTCCCGGTAAGGGCGGTGTCGATGGGCGAAGGGGTGCGTTCGGCCGGCAGGGCGGCGGCCAGGCGGCGGATGAGGTCGCGGGCGGTGGCGGCGTTGGCCTCCAGGACCTTCAGGATCTGGTCCACCCCCACATGGGCGAAGGCCTCATGCCAGCAGTCGTAGTCGGTGACCATGGCCACGCTGGCATACGGCAGCTCGGCCTCGCGGGCGAGCTTGGCCTCGGGCATGTTGGTCATGCCGATCACATCACAACCCCAGGCCCGATAGAGGGCGCTCTCGGCCTTGGTGGAGAACTGCGGCCCCTCCATGGCCAGGTAGCAGCCGCCCTCGACGACCCGGGCCCCGGCGGCCCGTCCGGCGGTGGCGGCCAGGCGAGAAAGCCTCGGGCACACGGGCTCCGCCATCGACACATGGGCCGCAAGGCCCGGGCCGAAGAAGCTTTTCTCGCGGGCGAAGGTGCGGTCGATGAACTGGTCGACGACGACGAAATCCCCCGGCGCCAGGGCCTCGCGCAGTGAGCCGGCGGCCGAAAGCGAAATCACGTCGGTGCAGCCGGCCCGCTTCAAGGCGTCAATGTTGGCGCGGGCGTTGACCGCCGTCGGCGGCAGGACGTGGCCGCGGCCGTGGCGTGGCAGGAACACCAGTTCGGTTTCGCCTAGGCGACCCATGAGAAGGGCGTCGGAGGGCGTCCCGAACGGGCTGGCGATCTCCACCCAGCGGCGGCCGGCCAGGCCCTCGAGGTCATAGAGCCCCGAACCGCCGATCACCCCCAGCACCCATCCCGCCACGCCGTTCTCCCCTTCCGAAGACGCAGGCTTTATGGCCGAGCCGGCCGGCTTTGCCTATCGTCCGCGGCATGCGATTCCGCGCCGCGATTTTCGTCCTGGCCCTGAGCGCCCGGGCCGCTCGCGCCGGCGAGACGCCCTGCTGGTTCGACAATGGGGCGATCATCGTGCCGGCGGCGTTCGGCGACATGGCCGGCGATTTCATCCTCGACCTCTCGGCGGCGAGGAGCGTCCTGCACGTCACGGCGGCGCAGGAGGCCGGGATCGAGACGCCCTCGGCGCGGGCGAGCCTGCGCCTGGCCGGACTGAGGCGGGCGCGTTTCGAGATGCGGATCGGCGACATCAGCGACCGCGAGGGCGGCCTCGTCACCAGCCTTGTCGGAATCATCGGGGCCGACGCCCTGGCCGGGGAAGTGGTCGATATCGAGGCGGCGCCCTGCCGCGTGCGGATCGAGCGGCGCGCCAGGCGCCTCGCCCGCGCCGCGCGCCTGCCCGTGCGCTGGATCGACGGGGTCCCGGCCGTCCGCGCGGCCATCTCCGACGGGCGAACCAGCCGGGCCGGATGGTTCGCGATCGACACCGGGCGCCTCGGCGCGCGCATCGCCGACGCAACCCTCACCCGCGCCCCGCCGCCCGAGGCCGGCGACACGCCGGCCCGCTTGCGCGCCCTGTCCGTGGCCGGCCGACTCTATGAGAACATTCCCGCCGGCCTGGGCGCCTCCATGGGCTTGGCCGGCTCGATCGGCGAAGGGGCGTGGTCGCGGTACCGGATGCGCCTCGACCTGAGGCGCGGCTGGCTGCAGCTAGGCGCGCCGCACCCGGCGCGATAGACCACGGCCATGGATCCCCTCAACGCTGCGCCGCGCCGGTCTCTCTATCCGCCAATCGAACCCTTCGAGACCGGCTTCCTCGACGCCGGCGGCGGCCATCGGGTTTATTTCGAGCGCTGCGGCAGGGCGGACGGCCTGCCGGCGGTGTTCCTGCACGGCGGTCCGGGGGCCGGCTGTTCGCCGGCCCAGCGGCGTCTGTTCGACCCGACCCGCTATTGCGTCACCCTGTTCGATCAGCGCGGCTGCGGCCGCTCGACCCCGCACGCCTCTCTGGAAGCCAACACCACCTGGGATCTGGTGGCCGACATCGAGGCCTTGCGCACCCGCTTTGGCCATGAGCGCTGGCTGGTATTCGGCGGTTCCTGGGGTTCGACTTTGGCCCTGGCCTACGCCGAGGCCCACCCCGAGCGGGTGAGCGGCCTCATCGTCCGCGGCATCTTCACGCTCACGCAGGCGGAGGTCGACTGGTACTACCAGGGCGGCGCGGCGTGGCTATTCCCCGATCTGTGGGAAGACTTCCTGGCCCCTATCCCCGAGGACGAGCGCGGCGACCTCGTGGCCGCCTATCACCGCCGCCTCACCGGCGACGATCCGGTCGCCCGCCTGGCGGCGGCCAAGGCCTGGAGCCTGTGGGAAGGGGCGACCATCACCCTGCTGCCCAACGATCTCGCCGCCGAGTTCGGCGATGAGCGCTACGCCCTGGCCTTCGCCCGCATCGAGAACCACTATTTCACCCACAGGGGCTGGCTGGCCGAGAACCAGCTGATCGACCAGGCCGATCGCCTGGCCGCCATCGACGGGGTGATCGTCCAGGGCCGGTACGATGTCGCCACCCCGGCGCGTTCCGCCTGGCGCCTCGCAAAGGCCTGGCCGCGCTCGCGCCTCGAGATCATAGCCGACGCCGGTCACGCCTTCGACGAGCCGGGCATCCTCGACGCCCTGATCCGCGCCACCGACGAATTCGCCGCGCGGTAGGAGCCTACTCCGCCACTGTTTCGCCCGAGCCGCCGAAGGCCTCGGGGAAATCCTTCATTTTCGGCAGGCCGTCTTTCATCGGCAGGACGGTCTCGGCGTAGTTGACGTGGACGCCGGGGCGGAAATCGAGGCCCGGCAGGGTGGCGGCGAAGACATCGACCATGCCCAGAGGGGGGTGGTTGGTCATCAGGTGGCCGCCGCACTTGGCGCAGTACTGGCGCTGGCTTAGGGCGGTCTTCTCGAAAGTCGCCACGTGCTCGGCGCCCCTGGTCACCCGCACCGCCTCGGGCTTCCACAGACTGAAGGCGTTGACCGGGCCGCCGGACCATGAGCGGCACGAGCGGCAGTGGCAATAGCCCATCGCTTCGGGTTCGCCATCCGCCTCGAGCGTCACCGCCCCGCAGAAACAATCGCCCTGGTAAGCCATCGCAGTCCTCCCGTTGCCCCAGATTTGCGAGGCTCGCGGTCGTGGCTTGTCTTGTCAAGCTCGCGCGGCGGGCGCGGCTCAGTGCTCCACGTCGCGCCAGACGCCGCGATAGGTGATGTAGAGCAGGCCTGAGAACAGGGTGAGGAAGATCAGCGCCGCCAGGCCCAGCTGCTTGCGCTCCTCCATCTTCGGATCGGCCGCCCATTCGAGGAAGGCGGCGACGTCCCAGGCTTCCTGGGCCATTGTCGACTTGGTGCCGTCGTCGAAGGTGACCTTGCCGGGCGCCAGCGGCGGGGGCATGGCGATGAAGCCGCCGCGCGGAACCTTGTTGGGATCGCCCTTCCAATAGGCGGCCATGTCGCCGGCGATGTAGGGATCATAGTACTTGCCGGCCGGCACCGTCATGCCCACCGGGTGGGTGGTCACATCGCCGGTGACGATCGAATAGATGTAGGCGGGACCCCCTTCGCGGGCCTTGGCCAGCAGGGACATGTCCGGCGGCAGGGCTCCGCCGTTGGCGGCGCGGCCGGCGACCGGATTGGCGTAGGGATTGGGGAAGTAATCGGCGCTGGTTCCGGGCCGCTTGATCGCCTCACCGGTGTCCGTATCGATGTCGGCGATCCGGTAGTCGGCGGCGATCGCCTTCACCACCGGGTTGTCGTTGGGATTGGGGTATTTCGGGTTCCAGAACGGCCCGCCCTTGTCGCCCAGGTTGCGGAAGGCGACCATGTTCATCGAATGGCACGACGAACAGACCTCGCGGTAGACCTTGTAGCCGCGCTGCAGCTGGGCCTGGTCGTACATCCCGAACGGCCCCTCGAACGACCAGTGGACGTCCTTGGGCGAGAGCTGGGTGGTGGCGGCCAGCAAGGGTCCGGCGAGGACCGCGCAGGCCAGGGCGGCGCCGAGGGCCGATCTCATCGCCATCGCGCTCAGCCCTTCTTTTCCGCCGCCGCCACCGCCCCGACCGGCGCCGCGGCCGGATGCGCGAGCACCGGAGTGTAGATCGAATTGGGGGTCGGCAGGGTCTTGCCGCTCAGGAACGGGGTGGCGATTAGGAAGTAGAAGAAATAATAGGCGGCTCCGATGCGGCTCAGCCACGTGACCGAATTCAGATCATAGCCATCCGGCCAGAGCGCAACGGTGGTCAGTCCCTTGATCACCTGGCCGTCGGGTTCCTGCGAGCCGCACCAGCCCAGCGCCAGGCAGGCGACGATCCAGATGAAGAAATAGAGCCGAAGCCTGGGCCGATAACGCATCGAGCGGACCGGATGGCGGTCGAGCCAGGGCAGGATGAACAGCATCAGGATCGCCCCACCCAACGCCATCACCCCCATCAGCTTGTCGGGAATGGCTCTGAGGATCGCGTAGAACGGCAGCAGGTACCACTCGGGCACGATGTGCGTCGGCGTCACCAGGGGATTGGCCGGGACGGCGTTGTCGACCTTGGAAAAGGCGTCGGGGAGATAAAAGATGAAGAGGGCGAAGAGGATCAGGAACAGTGAGACTGCGAAGCCGTCCTTGACCGTATAGTAGGGGTGGAAGGCCACGGTGTCGGTCTTGCTCTTCACCGCCACCCCGGTGGGATTGTTGTTGCCCGGCACGTGGAGGGCCCAGATGTGCAGGGCGACCACGGCGGCGATCACGAACGGCAGCAGATAGTGCAGGGAGAAGAAGCGGTTGAGAGTCGGCTCGTCGACCGCGAAGCCGCCCCACAGCAGGGTCGTGATGGTCGGGCCGATCACCGGGATGGCGCCCAGAAGATTGGTGATCACCTTGGCGCCCCAGAAGCTCATCTGGCCCCAAGGCAGGACGTAGCCCATGAAGGCCGTGGCCATCATCAGCACGTAGATCACGCAGCCCAGCAGCCACAGAACCTCGCGCGGAGCCTTGAAGGAGCCGTAGTAGATACCGCGGAGGATGTGCAGGTAGACGGCCAGGAAGAACATCGAGGCGCCGGTGGCGTGCATGCCGCGGATCAGCCAGCCGAAGTTCACGTCGCGCATGATGTGCTGCTCGACGCTGGTGAACGCCCCCGCCGCGCTGGGATCGTAGTGCATCGCCAGCACGATGCCGGTGACGATCTGCAGGACCAGGCAGAAGGAGAGGATGCCGCCGAAGGTGTACCAATAGTTGAGGTTGCGCGGCGTTGGATAGTCCAGCAGGTCGGCGCTGAAGCGGATGATCGGCAGGCGCGCGTCGAGCCAGCGCTCCAGGCCCGACTTGGGCTCGTAGGTCGAGTGTCCGCTCATCAGCCTATCTTCACCTTGGTGTCGGAAAGGAAGCTGTAGTCGGGCAGATAGAGGTTCTTCGGGGCCGGGCCCTTCCGGATCCTGGCCGCCGTGTCGTAGACCGAACCGTGACACGGGCAGAGCCAGCCGCCGTATTCCCCGCCTCCGAAGGTCGGCACGCAGCCCAGATGGGTGCAGCTGGCCAGCACGATCAGCCACTCCTCGTGGCCGGGCTTGGTGCGCGAGGCGTCGGTGGCCGGATCGCGTAGCTGCGCGTGGTCGTCGGCTCGGGCGGCGGCGATTTCCTTGGGCGTGCGATGGCGGATGAAGACCGGCTGCTTGCGCCAGGCGATGGTCACCTCCTGGCCGAGCGCGACCTTGGTCAGGTCATATTCGATCGAGGCCAGGGCCAGGGTGTCGGCGGCCGGATTGAGCTGGTCGATCAGCGGCCAGGCCACGGCCACGGCGGCCCCGACGGTGGCGGATGTGGCCAGGATGTTGATGAAATCGCGCCGGGTGGGTTCGGCCTGCGGCTCGGGGGCGGTCTCTAAAAGGGCTTCGGCCACCGTCAAGCTCACCTTTGCGTCAAACCATCAGGGCGTGGCCCACGGCTGGGGTTCGCATAGAATGCGTCACCGGCTTTTTCAACACCCTAGGGGGCGTCTGAGGCGTTGACCATCCGAATGAACCCAATCGAAACCTTCGCCAGCCGCGAGGAACTCGCCGAGGCCGCCACGGTGGCGATCGTCGAGCGCCTGACCGCTGCGGAATCGCGCCTCTTCGTTGCCGCCGGCGGCTCGACGCCGGGGCCCGTCTACGACCGCCTGGCAAGGCGCGACCTGGCCTGGGAGCGGCTCACCGTCACCTTGACCGACGAGCGGTGGGTCGATCCGGCGTCGGAGGAAAGCAACGAGGGGCTCATACGCCGCCGCTTGCTGGTCGGCGAGGCGGCGCGAGCGGGCTTCCTGCCCGTGAAAGGCTCCGGTTCGAGCCCGGCCTCCGACGCCGCCGCGTTCGAGGCGGCGCTTCGCCAGGTGCTGCCCTCGGCGGTGGTGCTGCTCGGCATGGGCGATGACGGCCATATGGCTTCGCTGTTTCCCGACGCCGCGGAACTGACGGAAGGCCTGGATCTGGACAGCGCCCGTCTCGCCATCGCAGTCGCCAAGGCCGGCCTCGAGCCCTACGTGCCGCGGATCAGCCTCACGCTGCGCGCTCTGACCGACACGGCCCTGGTGATCGTGCTGATATCCGGGGAGGCGAAGATGGGTGTCATCCAGCGCATCGCCGCCGATCCGGCCTACGCACCGCCCGTCGCCGCCATTCTGCGCCAGACACGCGCGCCCGTCCGCCTACTCTGGGCGAAGTGACTAATGGGCGGCCGCCACTATCGCCTGCATTATTGGTGGCGGCACGATCAGGGTCGCGGCCGCGTGTGGCGCGGGCAAGCTGGCGATGGCGTCCACGAGGCGCGCGGGGTTGGGCGGTTTCGCCACCGCCCTGGGCCTCGTATGAGTGGGCGCTGTGGTCGGCTGGGGACCGCCGATCGCGGCCGGAGGCGGCGTCTGCCAGCTGATGTCGGTGCCCCCTGAGCCATCGGAGCTGGCCGCGAAGTTGCCGAGCACCAGGCCAGAGCCGAACTTGAGCGTATCGGTGATCGCCCCCTGTTTGACGGTGAGAACGCCGGTGCTCGTGTTGTAAGCGAGCACGACGCTCGACCCTGCGGAGAGGTTCCTCAGGTCGATCGTAGAGCCGGACTGAAAATCCTCGATCGTCCCGGTGAATCGCGATGGCGCGGCCAGCACCAGGGTCTCGGGAGCTGCCGTGAACTCAACATCCTCGCCGAACAGCCCCGACAGGGTCAGGCTGGTGGCTGCGTCGAAAACCGCCTTGCCGGTGAATGTCTCATTGCCCCTCAGGGTGGTCTGACTGAAGATTTCGAGTGCTTGGATGTGGCCGGCGATCACACCGGCGAAATCGGTCGCTCCCTCGAGGGCCACGGTGGTTCCTGCGCCCGAATTGGTCAGTGTGCCGCTGCCGGTGAGGGAATGGACCACCGGCGATTGGCTTGCGACGTCGATTGTCGCTCCCGTGTCGATGCGGACGGTAGTGCTATTGGTGAGTACGTCACCTGCGAGCCCGCTGCCGATTTTGAGAGTTCCATCCCGGATCTCGAGAAGGCTCGCGCCAGTGATGCTGGTCGAGACATTCAACAGGATCGTCCCGGCGTGGGTCGCGTCACCCAAATAAACTTTGCCGGAGCCCAGATTGCAGGTGCCTGTCGTGAGGACCAGCGTGTCGCCGGTGGCCGCGGCGAGGGTGACCGAGCCGGTGGCGGCGAAGTCATGGGTCAGGGTCTGGGTGGCGCTGGCCAGAAGCACGCCGCCGGTCATGGTGATCGTTCCGCCGCTGCCAAGCGCCGCGCTCCTGCCGGAAACCAGTTCGCCGCGGGAGATCGTAGTGGCGCCGGTGTAGGTGTTGGGGCCGCTGAGGGTCGTGACGCCCAGCCCCTCCTGGGTCACGCCGCCGCTGCCGGAAATGATACCCGTCAGGGCGAGGGTTCCGCTCCGGTCGATCACCAATGTCCCGGCGTCATTGATCGCCCCGGCGATCGAGCCGGTGGCGCCGCCGGCCCCGAGTTGCAGGGCGCCGCTGGAATCGATGACCGTGCCGCCGGTGTAGGTGCTGGTCCCGGTGAGAATCACGGTGTTGAAGACCCTCAATTTGGTCCTGCCGGTGATCGCGCCGGCGAAGGTCCCGCCCTCGTCATTTAGGATCGCCGTCGCGCCGCTGTCGGTGACGGATCCGGCGCCCAAAAGCTTCACGGCGGTGACAGAAAAGCCGTTCAGGTCGAGCGTGGCGCCCGTCGCCACGGTGACGCTCGTCGCGAACGTAGTCAGGTTGCCGAAGACCGCATCGCCGGCCTTCAAGGTTCCATCATTGATTTTCATCGCGAAGGGGCCAGGGGCCATGCCGCCGGTCACCTTGAAGACGATCACGCCATCGTCGGCGCTGGTCCCGAAATTCATCGTGCCGGCGTTCACCTGCACGTTCCCGCCGCCGATGGTCAGCACCGTGCCATGGGCGGCGGCGAGGGTGGTGACGCCGTTGAAGGTCATCACGCCGGTCTGGGTGGCGCCGAGCGTCATGGTGGCGGCGCCGAGGAGTTCCGCGCCGTTGTCGAGGGTGAGACCATTGGTGCCGAGCGCCTTGCCGTTGGTGACGATCAGTTCGCCCTTCTGAACCGTCGTGCCGCCGGTGTAGGTGTTAGCGCCGCTGAGCGTCAGGGCCCCGGCCCCGTCCTGGGTCACCGTCCCGGCGCCCGAGATCACCCCCGAGAAAGTGGTAGGCGAGGTGTTTTGGAAGGTCAGCGCGCCGTCGTCGCTGGCACTCCCCTTGATCGAGCCGGTCCCGCTGAGCGTCAGGTTGGCCCCGTTCGCAACCGTCGTGCCGCCGGTGTAGGTATTGGTTCCGGTAAGTTTCAGCGTGCCGGTCAGGGCTTTGAGCTCCAGCTTGCCGGTGATCGCCCCAGTCACCGTGCTGGTGTTCTCGGTGATGAGCATGGCCAGCGTAACCGAGGAATTGGTGATCGTGCCGGCGCAGGCGAGGCCTGGGGTGACGAGGAAGTGTCCGCCGGCATCCAGGGTAGCGCCCGCCGCCACGGTCACACTTTGTGCGCCCCCCAGCAACGAGCCGAGTTGGTTGTTAGCGGCCCTGAGGGTTCCATAGGCGACCTTGACAGTGATTGGATTGGTGGAATCTACGCTTGCGCTTCCTGTCCCCCCCAGGGCGACGGTTCCCTTGTGGGCAATGTCACCGAAGGTGAGGTTGAGCGGATTGAAGTGCGCATCCCAGGTCATCGACGAACCGCCGGTCAGGGTGAGGGTCGTGCCGGTGACCGCCGCCAGCGTATCCGGCCCACGCAACGTCAGGGTGTTTGTTGCGGTTTCCGTCGCCGTGCCGAACAGTTTGGCGCCAACAACGGTCACCGTACCCGAGCCGAATCCCTTGCCGCTGCCAAGCAAAGTCGCGCCGTTACTGAGATCCGTCCCCCCGCTGTAGGTGTTGGCGTGAGCGAGAACCAGGGTTCCTTTGCCCAACATGAACACCTGACCGGTTCCGGAGATCACGCCGGTCGTGAACGTCCCGCCGCTGTCCTCATCAAACAATGACCCGTTGTCGATGATCGCCCCGGCGACGGATCCTTCGACGCCGGTGGCCAGGTATTGGCCTGAATCGATGATGGTCGCCCCGGCATAGGTGTTGATGCCTTCGAAGAACGTGTTGGCGCTCAACTCCACCGAGAGATTGCCGCTGATCACCCCGGAGAAAACGCCCCCCTGAACGACGAGCGCCGCCGACGCTCCGGCGTTCTTGATCGCCCCGCCGCCCTGGAGGTTGTGGATCGTCGCCGAAAAGCCGTTGAGGTCGATCATGCCTCCCGCCGCGACCGTGGTCGAGGCGTCCTCCTGCAACAGGAATCCGAACGAGCTGTCGCCGGCCCTCAGCACGCCGCCAGCCACGTCTACCGCATAATTCCCGGTGTCCGTAATGACGCTGCCCGCCAGTGTGTGCCAGACGACAACCCCCTTTCTGGCTGTCGAGCCGAACTGCAGGGTCGGAGCGGACGTGGCGTCCAGACCCCAGGGCGTCGTCGCGTCGAGATTGAGCGTCGTCCCCGTGGCCGCGTCGATGAGGATCGTGCTGCTTCCGGAAATTGAGATGGCGTTCTTAACGGTCTCGCTGACCATGCCAGTGGTCTCGCCGCCCGTGAGGTCGAGCGACGCGCCGCCGAGGGCGCTTCCTGCATAGAGCGCCAGGAGGCCGCCACTCACCGCCACCGTGCCAAAACTGTTGGCGTGATGTAGCAGCACTTTTCCTGCCTCGATGGAGAACGTCCCGCCGATCGTCAAAGATCCGGTTGTCGATTCCGAGAGCGTGCCGTTGACGGCATCGAAGGTCAGGCTGTTAGCGACATCGGCGGTGCTCACCCCGACCGTGAAGATTCCGACGTTGTTGATCGTCGCGTCGTCGGCGGCGGTGGGAACGAGACCGAAGTCCCACTTGGTCTTGTCGTTCCAGTTGCCGGTGATCCCGTTCGCCCAGCTGACCGCAGCCATTTGAAAGCCTCCCGTGTGGCGATCAAGATTTAGCGGCAAAGCCCGGTGGACGCACCTCCCAGTGTCGTGAACGGCGGATTCAGTCGCGCAGCAGGTCGTTTATGCTGGTCTTGGACCGTGTCTGGGCGTCGACGGTCTTGACGATCACCGCGCAGGAAAGGCCGGGACCGGCGCCGTGAGGATCGGGAATGGAGCCGGGCACCACCACCGCATAGGGCGGCACGCGGCCGCGGTGGGTCTCGCCCGTCTTGCGGTCGATGATCCGGGTGGTGGCGGTGATGAAGACGCCCATGGAGAGAACCGCTCCCTCGCCGACGATCACCCCCTCGGCCACCTCGGATCGGGCGCCGATGAAGCAGCCGTCCTCGATGATCGTCGGGGCCGCCTGCAGGGGTTCGAGCACCCCGCCGATCCCCGCTCCGCCGGAAAGATGGACGCCGGCCCCGATCTGGGCGCACGAGCCGACGGTGGCCCAGGTGTCGACCATGGTCCCCTCGCCGACATAGGCTCCGATGTTGATGAACGAGGGCATCAGCACCGCGTTGCGGCCGATGAAAGCTCCGCGACGGACCACGGCCCCTGGCACGGCGCGGAAGCCGGCCGCCTCGAACTGGGCCGCCTCCCAGCCATCGAACTTGCCGGGGACCTTGTCCCACCACGGGCCGACTTCGCCGCCGAGGGCGCCGGCCCGCATGACCGTGTTGGGATAGAGGCGAAACGACAGCAGGATGGCTTCTTTCAGCCACTGATGGGTGATCCACGCCCCGGCGATCTTCTCGGCCACCCTTAGCTCGCCGGCGTCAAGGCGGCGCAAGACCTCGTCGACAGCGGTGCGCAGGCCCCCGCCGTCGGCCGTCGTGAGGCTCTCGCGGGCGGCCCAGCCGGCCTCGATCTGGGTCTTGAGATCGGCGAGCGTAACTCCGGTCATGGCCCCTCCTTCACGCGCGCGGCGGCGAGGAAGGGGGCCAGATCCTCGGCTCGGTGGTCGATAAACGCCGCCTCGCAGCCGCTCGCGCCCTTGCCGACCAGGACCGTGGTCATGCCGAGGGCGGCGGCCGGCTCGAGATTGTGCGCCGCGTCCTCGAAGAAGGCGGCGCCGGCCGCAACTATGGCGTGGTGGCTCATGATCGCCGCGAACGCCGCCTCCGACGGCTTGGGTGCGAACACCGCCGAACCGATGTGGAAGACATCGTCGAAGAGCCCGGCGAGCCCGAGATGGGCAAGCACGCGCTCGGCATGGACATCGTCGGCGTTGGTGAAGATCAGCCGCCGGCCGGGGAGGCGGGCGAGCGCCGCGGCCAGGGCCTCGTCCCGGGTCAGGCAGTCGAGGGGGACATCGTGCAGGTGGGCGTGGAAGACGTCCGGATCCACGTCGTGATGGTCCATCAGGCCGCGCAGGGTCAGGCCATGCTCGGCGAGATAGCGCTTCTGAAGGGCATGGGCCTCTTGCGGCGGCAGGCCGGTCAGCTCGGCCACGAAGTCGGTGATCCTTGCCGAGACCTGCAGGGCCAGGCCCGATTCCAGCGGATAGAGGGTGTTGTCGAGGTCGAAGAGCCAGGTGTCGACATGGCGCAGATCGGCCCCCTCGGTGGTCACCGTCGCGCTCATGCGCCCACCAGCGTGCCCGCCCCATGCTCGGTGAACAGCT
>DASXIE010000275.1:0-2116 GCA_036498165.1 Caulobacteraceae bacterium | reverse complement strand
TCGAGGCCTCCGTCTCCCCCGACGCCACCCGCTCGCAGATCGCCCGCCCCAGCCCCACCGAGAACTCCACATAGCTCCGCCGGCCCCGCCGCGCCGGCAGATCGTCGTCCGTCATGGGAGATGTCCTGAAGCAGAAAGGTTTGGGCCGAACCTTACCTCCCCCGTTCACGGGGGAGGGGGACCATCCGTCAAAGAGCGGATGGTGGAGGGGGCGAGAGCTCGCGCCGAACCTCACAACCTCGCAACCTCCTCTCCCCCGCGAAGCGAGAGGGAGAGGGAGAGGGAGAGGGAGAGGGAGAGGGAGAGGGAGAGGAGGCGCACCTATCAGCGCTACCCCAAACCTACCTCGAATCGCGCGCAGATGCAAGAACAAATCGCGAACATCTTCACCCATCGCTGGCAGGACATTGGGCGGGACCGGGCGGTATGCTCTCCTCTCCTGGACCGCCTTCGCCTGCCGCCGCACCTCGAGGACGAAACTCCATGAGCCGCCTGCCCGGCCACTTCGAGCATCACCTGATCGGCCGCATCGGCTGGCTGCGCGCCGCGGTGCTGGGGGCCAATGACGGCATCGTCTCCACCGCCAGCCTGATCGTCGGGGTCGCCGCGGCCAACCCGGCGAAGGGCGCCGTCCTGGTGGCCGGCGCGGCCGGCCTCGTGGCCGGGGCCATGTCCATGGCGGCGGGCGAATATGTCTCGGTCAGTTCCCAGTCCGACACCGAAAAGGCCGATCTCGCCCGGGAGACCGACGAGCTCGCGGCCGACCCCGCGGCGGAGACCCTCGAACTGACGCAGCTCTATGTCGCGCGCGGCCTGGACGCGGCCCTGGCGCGCCAGGTCGCCGAGCAGCTGATGGCCAAGGACCCGATCGGCGCCCACGCCCGCGACGAGCTCGGCATCTCGGGCGTCACCACCGCGCGGCCCATCCAGGCGGCCATGACCTCGGCCCTGACCTTCTCCCTCGGCGCGGCCCTGCCGCTGGCCATCGCGGCCGTCGCCCCCGCCGCGTGGGTCTCGCCGGCCGTCGCGGCCGCGGCCCTGGCCGGTCTGGCCCTGCTGGGCGCGATTGGCGCGCGGGCCGGCGGCGCGGGGGTTGTGAGGGCGGTGCTGCGGGTCGCCTTTTGGGGCGCCTTGGCCATGGCGATCACCGCCGGCATCGGGCGCCTGTTCGGGGCGGTCGTCTGACCAGCGGCGCGCCCCCGCTCGGGACGCCCCATTGACTTGACCACTTCCACCCCTCAAACCGCGCCGCACAAGCAAAAACCCACCCTGATGGAGCCATCCATGCGCGTCGGCGTGCCCCGCGAGATCAAGCCGGACGAATATCGCGTCGGCCTCACCCCCACCGCCGTGCGCGAGTACGTCAGCCGCGGGCACGAGGTGGTCGTCGAGACCACCGCCGGCCAGGGCGCGGGCTATCCGGACGAGGCCTATGTGCGCGCCGGCGCCAAGGTCCTGCCCGACGCGGCGGCGGTGTTCGAGGCCGCCGAGCTGATCGTCAAGGTCAAGGAGCCGCAGCCGGTCGAGTGGGCCCGCCTGACGGCCCGGCACATCCTCTTCACCTACCTGCACCTGGCGCCCGACCCGGCCCAGGCCGACGGTCTCTTGGCCTCCGGCTGCGCGGCCATCGCCTACGAGACGGTCACCGACGCGAACGGCGGCCTGCCGTTGCTGGCGCCGATGTCCGAGGTCGCCGGCCGCATCGCGGTGTTCTCGGCCGGCGAGACCCTCTTGAAGCACAACGGCGGCATGGGCCTGCTGCTCTCCGGAGTGCCGGGCGTGCCGCCGGCGCGGATCGTCGTGCTGGGCGGCGGCGTCGTGGGGATGAACGCCGCGCGGATGGCCGCGGGCCTGGGCGCCGAGGTGGTGATCGTCGAGCGCTCGATCCCGCGCATGCGCGAGCTCGACAACATGTTCCAGGGCCGCATCCTGACCCGCTACTCGACGCAGGACGCCGTCGACGAGGAGATCCTCAAGGCCGACGTGGTGGTGGGCGCGGTGCTGACCGCCGGCGCCTCGGCGCCCAAGATGATCCGCAAGGAGGACCTGAAGCGGATGAAGCCCGGCTCGGTCCTGGTGGACGTCTCCATCGACCAGGGTGGCTGTTTCGAGACCA
>DASXIE010000274.1:0-9414 GCA_036498165.1 Caulobacteraceae bacterium | reverse complement strand
CCGGCGAGCACCTGATCGCCGCCGCCCCAGCCGAGCGGGCGAGGGCGGGCGCGCTGGCGGGGTCGTAGACCGCTGTCTCCGCACACAGCGAGGTATGCCACGCGTAGCTGACGACGCCCCTAAGAACCTCTCCCTATGGGAGAGGTTTTTTTGGGGTCCTGTTAGCCCTACCCCAGGGGCACGTCGTAGAGGCGGGCGGCGTTGGCGCTGAAGATCTTGCGGCGTTCCTCGCCGGTGAGATCTCCGAGTGCCGCCGCGCCGCGTTCCAGGGGGTCGGGGTAGAGGCAGGTGGGGTGGGGGAAGTCGGTCTCGAACATCACGTTATCGACCCCCACGCGGCGGATCTGGCGGGCGAGATCCTCATGTTCGAACCAGAAGCAGGCGAAGACCTGGCGGCGGAAATAGTCGATGGGCGCCATGCTCAGCCGGCTCGAGGCCTCCGGCCCGGCTTCGCGGATGGAGTAGTCGAGCGCCTCGAGGATGAAGGGTATCCAGCCGATGCCGCTTTCCACCGAGACGAATTTCAGGCGTGGGAAACGCTCCAGGAGGCCCGAGGCGATGAGGTTCACCAGCACCCTGGCGTTGCTCAGGAAAAGCATGGTCGAGCCCAGGGCGAGCTTGGTTTCGCCGCCGAGCGAGGGCCATGAGGAGTCCGCGAACCAGCTCGTCGAGGCATCGCTCGCCCCGATATGGAAGTTCACCGGCAGGCCTTCGTCGGCGCAATACTCCCACAAGGGCGTCCAATAGTCCTCGGCGAGGTCGGCCATGCCGTGGCGATGGGGATCGGAATTGATGTTGATCCCGCGCATGCCCATGGCGCGACACCGCCGGGCCTCGCTCACCGACAGATCGACGTCCCACCACGGCAGGAGGGCCATGGGCAGCAGCCGGCCGCCCGATTCCGCCTGCATCTCGGCGGCCGCGTCGTTGTAGATCTGGGTGGAGATCAGGCGAAGCTCGGGGTCGACCTTGGCGCTCGGCCCCTGGCCGCCGAAGCCCAGGACGTTGGGATAGACGATCTGGGCCCAGATCCCGCTCCGATCCATCACCTCCAGGCGGGCGCGCGTCTGCGAGCAGCCGGGATGAACATCGCCGACCCGCCAGCCCATGAACTCCAGGCCCTTGGCCTTGCCGCCGTCCGGGGCGATGACGCTGGAGGCGCAGGGATTGCCCATCGAAAGATCGCCCTCGATCGTCCACACGAGCTGGCCGCCGGTCTCCTTCATCTGCGGCACACGATCGCGGTATCTGGCCGGGGCGCGCGAGGTCCACAGGTCGAGGGGCTCGCTGAAATGGGTGTCGACGTCGATGACCTTGATGCCTTCCAGGCCGGCGGGCGGGGCGGTGAGGGTTTCGGTCATGATCGTTTCTCGCCAGATGCGGGGCCGGGCCGCGCGCCGCGGACCAGGCGCCCGGGAAGGGCCCCGCTCGCCTCGCCGCGGCGGTAGGTGATGACGCCGGAGACGAGGGTCGCCTCGTAGCCGTCGGCCGTCTGGGTCAGGCGGCGGCCGCCGGCGGGGAGATCGAAGCGCGGCCGCGGCGCGTGCAGACGCAGCCGGTCCGGATCGATCACATTGATGTCGGCCTTCATGCCCGGGGCGATCTCGCCGCGGTCGCCAAGTCCCACGGCGCGAGCCGGATCGCGGGCCAGCATGCGGACCGCCTCGGCATGGGAAATCCGCCGCGCCGGGTCGGGATGGCCGGTCCAGTAGGTCATCAGATAGGTCGGGTAGGAGGCGTCGCAGATGATCCCATAGTGGGCGCCGCCGTCGCCGAGGCCAAGGATGGTGTGGGGCGCGCGGATCAGCTCCGCCCCAGCGTCCTCGAACCGCTCGCCGGAGCGGTTGGCGGCCGGGAAATAGAGGATCTCGCGGCCGTCGCGGGCCAGCAGGGCGTCGTAGATGACCTCCATGGGCTCGCGGCCCTGGTCCCGGGCCTGGGCGGCGATGCTGTCGCCGGCGGCAGGATTGTAGTTGGGCGGATCGCCGAGGACGAAGAGCCAGTCGGTCTGGCTGGCGATGTAGAGAAGGATAGGGTTGGGATCCTCGGCCGCTTCGGTGATGAGGCGGCGGCGCAGGTCCGGATCGGCCATGGCCGCGACCTTGGCGGCCAGGGGCAGGTCGGCGATCGCCCGGTAACTCGGCTTGAGGGCGAAGGGGTGCAGCGACAGCTCCAGGCCCATGAGCATGCCGATGGGCCTTGGCAGCACCTGGCCGCGGATGGCGTGGCCGGCGGCGTTGGCCCGCTCAAGCAGCGCCAGGGTCTCGCGCCAGCCGTCCTCGCGGCCCGGATCCTGGGCCAGGGTGAAGGAGACCGGGCGCCCGGACGTCTCGGCGACGGCCTGGATGAATTCCATCTGCGCGGCCGGCGCCTCGCTGGTTTCGCCGAGCAGCTGGAAGACGCCGGCCCCGATGTCCCTGAGGCCGGCGGCCAGGGCCAGGACCTCGTCGGTCTCGGTGAGCACCGAAGGCACGTTCTCGCCGGTGCGGAAGCGGTGGACGAGGTTGCGGGTGGTGGTGACGCCCAGCGCGCCGACGCCGATCGCCTCGGCGGTGAGCCGGCGCATGCGGCCAAGCTCGGTCGCGTTCGGGGCCTCTCGGGCCGCGCCGCGCTCGCCCATGACATAGACGCGCAGGGGGTTGTGCGGCAACTGGGCGGCGAAATCGATGTCGCAGGGCCGCGCCTCGATGGCGTCGAGATATTGCGGAAAGCTCTCCCAGGTCCACGGCACGCCGTCGGCCATGACCGCCTCGGGAATGTCCTCCACCCCTTCCATGAGGCGGATGAGGAGTTCGTGATCTCGGGCGCGGGCAGGGGCGAAACCCACCCCGCAGTTGCCCATCACCACCGTGGTGACGCCGTGGCCGGACGACGGCGCGAGACGATTCTCCCAGGTGATCTGGCCGTCGTAATGGGTGTGGATATCCACGAAGCCCGGGGTGACCAGCCTGTCCCGGGCGTCGATCTCCTCCGCGCCGGAGCCGCCGATCGCGCCGACCGCCGAGATGACGCCGTCGTCGACGGCCACATCGGCCTCGAAGGGCGCGCCGCCGCCGCCGTCGACGACGAGACCGCCGCGGATGATCAGCTCATGACGCGGCGGCATGGGCCCGTTCGGCGCCGGGTTGAGGGGCGAAGGCGAACCCCTCGTAGCCCTTGCTTGCGATCCCCGCGCAGTGTTCGCGGTAGGCGCTGAAGCCGCCCAGATAGACCATGAACCGGCGCGGCTTGCCGGGAATGTTGGCCCCGACGTACCAGGAGTTGGTCTGCGGATACAAAGTCGCGCTGGCCACCTCGCCGGCGTGGGCGACCCACGCCTCCTCTGCCGCCTGAGTCGGCTCGATGACTGCCAGGTCGTGCTCGCGCATATAGGCCAGGCAGTCGGCGATCCAGTCGACGTGATGCTCGACGCCGGTGGGCATGTTGGCCACCACCGAGGGGCTGAACGGCCCGGTGACGGTGAAGAGATTGGGAAAGCCGGCCATGCCGAGGCCGAGGTATGTGCACGCCCCCTCAGCCCACTTGTCCTTGAGGGTGAGGCCGCCGCGCCCGCGGATGTCGATGCGGGTCAGGGCCCCGGTCATGGCGTCGAAGCCGGTGGCTAGGACCAGGGCGTCCAAGTCGTACCGGCTCTTGCCGGTATGTAGGGCGTGGGCGGTGAAATGGTCGATCGGGTCGGCGGCGATGTCCACCAGGGTGACGTTCGGCCGGTTGAAGGTCTCGTAGTAGTCGTCGTCGAGCGGCGGGCGCTTGGTGGCGATCGGGTGGCTACGCGGGATCAGGCGCTCGGCCACCTCGGGGTCCTTGACCACGGCGCGGATGTGGGCACGGACGAACTCGGCCGCCGTCTCGTTGGCCGCCTTGTCAGTGATGAGGTCGCTGAAGGTCTCGGCGAAGAACCTGAGGCCGCCCAGCTTCCAGATTCGTTCATAGACCGCCTGGCGCTCCGCCTCGGGGGTCTCCACCGCCTTGCGATGGGGGCTGTCGAATGGCACCGCGCCGGGCGAGGCCAGGCACTTGGCGCGGATCTCGTCGTAGTGGGCCTTGACCCAGGCCCGCCACTCCTCGCCCATCGGCCCGTTGCGGGCCGGGATGACGTAGTTGGCGGTGCGCTGGAAGACCGTAAGGTGGCGGGCCTGGCGGGCGATGATCGGGATGGCCTGCACGCCCGAGGCGCCGGTTCCGATCACCCCGACCCGCTTGCCGGTGAAGTCGACGCCCTCGTGGGGCCAGGCGGCGGTGTAGTGGATGTCGCCGGCGAAGTCGTCGAGGCCGGCGAATCTGGGCCTCTGGATCGCCGAAATACACCCCGCCGCCGAGACCACGAAGCGGGTGGTGAGGCGCTCGCCGGCGGTGGTCGTCAGCGTCCACAGGTTGGTCTCCTCGTCGAAGACCATGGCCTCCACGGCGGTGTCGAAGGCGATGCTGCGGCGCAGATCGAAGCGGTCGGCCACGTGGCTCAGGTAGGCGAGGATCTCCGGTTGCTCGGAGTAGCGCAGCGACCAGTCCCACTCCTGTTCCAGCTCCCGCGAGAAGGAGTAGGAGTAGTAGTAGCTCTCGCAGTCACAGCGGGCCCCCGGATAGCGGTTCCAGTACCACACCCCGCCGACGTCGCCGCCGCGCTCGAAGCCCTGGACGGCGAAGCCGAGCGCGCGGAGCTTGTGGACCGCATAGAGGCCCGCGAAGCCGGCCCCGATCACCACCACGTCGTGGTCGGGACTCGCACGCGTTCGGGGACTCTTTGGCTGGGTCATCGGTGAAACCTAACAGATGTTATGTCTCCGGGGCCGGCGGTGGCAAGCGCGTCATTACATAACGGCTGTTTTCTTTTCCGGGACGATGGCATGATCGCGGCCGGCGTCAACCGGGAGAGACCGAGGTGAGCGGCTTGAGGGGCAAGGTGGCGCTGGTCACCGGCGCGGCGAGCGGCATCGGGCGGGCCTGCGCCGGCGCCCTGGCGGCGGAGGGGGCGGTGGTCGTCGTCGGCGATATCGACGAGGCCGGCGGGGCCGAGGCCTGCGGCGAAATCGCCGCCGCCGGCGGGCGGGCGCGTTTCCTTCGCCTCGACGTCGCCGAGCCGGAGGCGTGGAGCGAAGTGGTCGGCGACATCGGCGCCGTGGAGAGAGAACTCCACGTCCTCGTCAACAATGCCGCCATCTGCATCGCCACGCCGCTTGGCAAGATGTCGTTCGCCTCCTGGCGGCGGCAGATGGCGATCAATCTCGACGGCGTCTTCCTCGGGACCCAGGCGTGTATTCCCCTGATGGAGAGGTCGGGCGGCGGCTCCATCGTCAACATTTCATCCGTAGCCGGACTGAAGGGCGTGGCGGGCCTGGCCGGCTACTGCGCCAGCAAGGGCGGCGTGCGCCTGTTCACCAAGGCGGCGGCGCTGGAGTGCGCCCAGTCCGGGAGCAACATCCGCGTCAATTCCATCCATCCGGGCGGCGTCGAAACCCCGATCTGGGTGAAGATGGCCAACGACGGGGTCATGCCCAGCGAAGGCGGCAACGCCATCGCGGCGCGGATGGAGGAGACGCGGGCGGCGGCGGCGCGGGCCACGCCGCTCGGCTTCGCCGGCGCCCCGAGCGACATCGCCGCGGGGGTGATCTACCTGTGCTCGGAAGGGGGCCGCTTCGTCACCGGCTCGGAGCTGGTCATCGACGGCGGGGCGCTGACCGCCTGAATTGAGGGAGACGAGCGATGGCGCAGGACTGGATCCTCGAACGCTTCTACCACACCATCATCAACGCGCGGGACATCGACGAGACCGTGCGGTTCTACGAGGACCTCGGCTTCATCATCGTGCGCGACCGGCGGCGGATGACCTGGCCGCCCGGCGGCGGGGTGGTGTTCGGCCTGATACCCGACGTCAAGGGGCGCGGCGGGACGCTCATGGCGCTCCCTAACGATCCACCGCCCGACGGCCCCATGCTCGACATCATCCAGTGGGTCGAGCCGGAGGCGAGGTTCAACGAGATATCGCCCACAACCGTCCCGCGCGTGACCGCCTTCCGTACACGGAACGTAGCCGCCGCCATGAAGGCAATGCAGGCCAAGGGCTGGCGGACCACGACCGCCGAGGCCTACACCGGCAACGCCGCCGCCGGCATCACGGCGGTGGCCGGCATCTACGACCCCAACGGCAACGTCATCGAACTGATCGAGCTGGAGGAAGGCTTGCTGACCTCGCGGCTGCAGGAGACCTACGGCATCGATCCGGAATGAAGGCGGCGCGGCGCCGGCATCGCCCGCGCCGCGCCCGCCCCCGAACGGCCGGGCCTATTTGAAGGCGGGGCCGACCACGGCGGCGATCTTGCCCTTCATTTCGCCCTTGAGCTTGTCGGACGTCGCGTCGAGTTCGGCGGTCAGCTTGGCGAGCTCAGGGCCGATCCGGTGGAGTTTGGCGTAGTATTCCTCCGGCGGCAGCCTGCGCCACGGCTGCTCGAGCTCTTCCCTGATCAGCCAGCACCACCACCACCAGATTAGATACTCCTGGCCGAGGCTGATATCGCCGCCTGCCTCGGAGGTTTCGCTGAAGTTGGGCGAATCGGCCGGGTCCTGGATCGACTTGGCGTAGCCGAACGCCTCCTCGGCCTCGATCTTGCCGTCGCCGTCGACGTCCGGGTTGTGGGCCAGGGCGCCGCCGAAACAGTCGTGACCGGCCTGGGCGGCGATCCAGTCGCGGGCGAAGGGATCCCAGTTGCCGTCGGCCGAAACGTAGGAGCTCTGCGATTCGATCGCCGCCGAGGCGACGGAGGTGCAGTCGGCCGGGCTCTTGGCGAGGATCGAGGCGTTGAAGCCGCCCGAATTGCACTGCTCGAGCATCACGATGAGCTGCCGGAATTTGGGAAGCTCGGCGAGTTTGTTCGAGAAGTCGGCGTTGTAGTATTTGCCCCAGTTCGGATAGGTGCACAGGAACGAGGTCCCCGGCGTCCCGTCATAGTCGCCGTGGTTGTTGCAGTGGATCAACAGGGTGTCGAGCGCGCCGATCCTCGCCTTGACGGCGTCCACCGCCAGTTCGAATTCGGCCCGGTTGCCCTGGTAATTCACCTTGATGCGATAAGCGGTGTTGTCTCCCGGCCACTTCGTCTGCACGCCGTCCTGGGTGTTGAGGCTGCAGTCGTAGTTGCAGACATAGATGTTCGCCGCATCGAACCCGTAGACGTCGATCAGGGTCCGGTAGAGGAACTCCATGTCGTTGAGGTGCCGCTTGTTCGACATGCCCGAATAGAGGATGGCGTAGCGATTCCCCTCCGGGAAAATCCGCGGACAGCGCCAGATCGGCCATTTCGGCTGGAAGTGGATGCGGTCCTTCTGGAAGGCGAGGGGGGCGTGGAACGCCTCGAACTTGATCGGGTGGCGCCCGTCGTGGATCGGCGGGAACCGCGCCGCCACCTCGCGCTGGAACTCCCCGCTGTCGGCGGCGTAGAGGAGGTATCGGCAGTCGTGGCCGAAGTTGGCCCGCGGGTTGTCGTCAGCGAAGACGACGAGGCTGGGCCGCGCGGCGGTGATCTTCTGGAAATCCGGACCGATCGGCTCGCCGGCCTCGAAGACATGTTCGCTGGCGTGAAGGTTGGTCCTCTGCCGCTGGTCGTAGGAGAGCCGCCCGAAGGCGTGGGCGCGGATCTTCTCCTGGATGGTCGGGGTTTCACGAGTCGGCATATCCGGTACTCCACTTACTCTTCAGTGGCCGGGCCCCCCTTTGACGGGCGCCGGCGGGTTACTGTGGAAACGCCACAGCCGCGTCTGGAACTGAGGGCGCCTGGTAGATCAGCCGCCAATCGAGGGCGGCGGGAGGCGGCAGGCGGGTCTCTACCGAGCGGACCTCGCCGCCGTCGCAATCGAGGATCAGATAGCGGGCCGGATGGCCCCAGTTGGCGGTCGGGTCGGCGTCGATGAAGACCAGCCACGCCGGGGCCGCCGTTTCGATCTTCGCGCCGGCCAAGTCGAGGCGGACCCCGGCGCGAAGCGGGTCGTGGGCGGCGTAGGCCACGGCCCCGGCCTGCTCCTCCGGGGTGAGAGCGGCCACGACCCGTTCGGCCAGGGCGTCAGGCGCGGCGCTCATTGCCCGCAGCCCCTGGGCAGCCGGCGGACATTGCGCCGGGCGAAGGGCTCTTCGATCACCCCTTCCTGGCTATCGCCATAGCGGACGCGGACGAGGCCGCCTGACTTCGGCGGCTTGAAGAAGAGGCCGCGGATGGAGCGCTGGTCGCGGCTGATCGACACCCGCTCGGCGCTGGCCTCGCCGATCAGGAGCTCAGGGGCGATGGCGCGCTGGGGAAGGTTGTCGGCGAAGACGGTGATCCGCAGGGCCTCGGCGAGGGCCTTTTCGCCCTCTCGCCTGGGGGCCAGGACCTTGTGGGCTTCGTAGCCTTTCAGGGGCAGTTGATTTCGGGCCACGTCGGGGCTCTCCGCCTAGGGACTGAACTCGATGTCGTCGATTTCGATTTCGCCGGTCGCGTCGATGGAAAACTCGAAGCCGATCGAGCGCACGTCGGTGAGATCGACGTCCTGGGCCCCAAGGTTGGCGATCGCCCATGAGGCCAGCGGCATCCGCACCGACTTCATCGCCGACTTGATGAGGTCCGCGTAGCCGCGCACATAGGGATAGGGGATGTCGGTGAAGATGCCGGCGCTGATGGCGCGCGAGCGGCCCGACCCGTCGGTGAGGCGCACGAAGAGGTCGGCGGCCTGGTTCGCCGGGTTCTGCGGGCTGGCGAACTTCTGGGTGACCCTGAACGACAGCACCGTAAAGCCGGAGACGTCGGCGTCGGCGACCGGAACCTGGCTGACATAGACCCCGGCGGTGCTTGTCCAGGCGATGTCCGCGCCCTTGGTGATGTGCGGAGAATGGACGTCCAGGGTGTGCAGGGCGTTTTCGGCCAGCGTCGCCAGCGAGGTGTCGGTGACCGCGCCGCCGAGGCGATTGAGTCCCGGATTGCCGGCCTCGAAGTCATCCACGGTCAGGCCGGCCGAGACCTGGTGGGAGGTGTGAATCGCCAGGCCCGCCACGAGGCTCGGCTTGAGGCCGTCGGAGAGGTAGGCCAGCTGCTCGTCCTGGCCCTGCAGATGGGCCTGGAGGAAGGCGGTGATGTAGCCCTTGGCGACACTCTCGTGATCGCCGAGCGAGATGAGCTGGGCCACGTCGCCGGGGGCGATGTCGGATTCCACCGACAGGAAGGTCGGCGCCCAGACGGTGTTGAACTGGTCGTGGGTGGCGCCATAAACGAAGACGAAACTGCGCGGGCGCCCAGCCTCGTCGTAGATGTTGAATCCGGTCCGGTCCGGCCAGGTTCCGGCGACGTCGCCGTCGTTGGCGCCGTAGATCACCATCAGGGGGACGCCCGGCCCGGCGTAGTGATGGTAGTCGGTGGGGGCGATCGAGGCCCCCGCGCGGATGTTCCAGCCCAGGCC
>DASXIE010000273.1:0-27562 GCA_036498165.1 Caulobacteraceae bacterium | reverse complement strand
CTCGTCGACGAGTTCAGCCAGACGCGCCTGCCGCTGATCTTCCCGGAAGGGGCGCTGCCGAACCTCGAGCCGCGCGAGCATATCCGCCCGACCGATAACGCCGGGGTCATCCGCCCGCTCGATCCGGCCATGCCCACCGGCGGGGTGGAACTGGCCAGCGCCCGCTGGTGGCTGGTGCCGTTCTTCCACAAGAAGAGCGTGCGCGAATGGAAGCCGATGTGCACCAACGCCCGGGCCGAGACGATCGCTACGACGGCCGCCTATCGCGAGCCGTTCCGCCGCCGCCGCTGCCTGGTCCCGGCCACCCACTTCTTCGAATGGACCGGCGAGAAGGGGGCCAAGACCATGTGGCGTTTCACCAAGGCCGGGGCGGATCTTTTCTGCTTCGCCGGCCTGTGGGAGCGGGCCCACACCGCCGACGGGGCGATCGAGAGCTTCACCATCGTCACCTGCGCCCCGGGCCCCGACGCCGCCACCTACCACGACCGCCAGCCGGTGATCCTCGAGCGCGAGGCCTGGGAAGCTTGGCTCGACCTCGCCGCCGACCCCACGCCGCTGCTCAGAGCGGGTCCGGCCGGCAGCCTCGAGGTGGCGCGGGCCGCGGAGCCAGTCGGCGAGCCGGCGATCTGAAGGTCCCTGGAGGCCTGGGCCGGAATCGAACCGGCGTGCACGGATTTGCAGTCCGCTGCGTAACCACTCCGCCACCAGGCCGCGCGAGGGGAGGGGATGGCTAACAGATGCGCCCTTGACCGGCAATCGCGGCGGGAAGGTTTGCCTGCCGCGCGGGCGTCCCTCTATAAGCGGCCCCTGCCGCCCGCCCCGCTCGTGGAGTGACCCCGTGACCGCCGACCTCGCCGCCGCGCGCGCCAACATGGTGGAAAGCCAGGTGCGCACCGCCGACGTCACCGACCTGGCGATCCAGGACGCCATGCGCGTCTTCCCGCGCGAGAGCCTGCTGCCGCCGAGCCGGCGGGGCCTGGCCTACGCCGACGCCGAGATCGAATACGCCCCCGGCCGCTGGCTGCTGCGCCCGATGTATGTCGCCAAGCTGCTCCAGGCCCTGAGGCCCCGGCCGGGCGAGTCGGCCCTGGCCATCGCCGCGCCCTATGCGGCCGAGATCCTGCGCCTGATCGGCCTTTCCGTCAGCCGGCTCGACGAGGGTGATCTGAAGAGCGTCGGCGGGACCTTCGACCTCGTCGTCTGCGAGGGGGCGGTGGGGGCGACGCCGGAAAGCTGGCAGGGCGCTCTGGCGCCGGGCGGGCGGCTGGGAGTGGTGGAGCGCGACGGGCCGGTGGGCCGGGCGATGCTGTACCTCAGAACCGGCTCGACCATCGGCTCGCGCTCGCTCTTCGACTGCGCGGCCCCGGTGATGGCCGGGTTCGAGATCGCCCGCGGCTTCACCCTGTGACCGCAACCGCCTTATAGCCGACATATGCCATCGCCAGGATTCGCCGCGCGGCCCTCGCCGCTGGGAGGCAGGATGCAAAGGCCCTGGGCCCTGGCCGGGCTGACGCTCATCGCGGCGACGACCGGCGCCCAGGCGGAAACCCTGGCCGACGCCATCGCCCTGGCCTACCAGTCCAATCCGGTTCTCCAGGCCCAGCGGGCGAACCTGCGCGCCACGGACGAGACCTATGTCCAGGCCGAGGCCGGCTATCGCCCGACCATCACCGCCCAGGGCCTGATCACCACCAACGAGAACAACGAGGTCTTCACCCAGCCGGTGCCGGGCAACAGCCAGACCACCAGCGCGGTCATCACCTTGAGCCAGCCGATCTATACCGGCGGACGCGTGGCCAGCCAGCTCAACGCCGCCCAGGCGACGGTCATGGCCGGACGCGAGACCCTGCGCGGCACGGAGCAGCAGGTGCTCCAGCAAGTGATCCAGGCCTATATCGACACCCGCCGCGACCAGCAGGCGGTGGCCATCGACAAGGCCAATGTCCAGCTCCTCGAGCGCCAGCTGGTGGAATCCAAAGCCCGCTTCGCGGTCGGCGACATCACCCGCACCGATGTGGCTGAGACGGAGACGCGGGTGCTGGCGGCCCGCTCCCAGCTGGCCGCCGCCGAGTCCCAGCTCGCCACCAGCCGGGCCGAGTATTCCGAGATCGTCGGCCAGAACCCCGGCCAACTCGCCCCCGAGCCACCCCTGGCCGCCATGTTGCCGCCGACGCTCGATGAGGCCTTCTCCATCGCCGAACACCTCAATCCCCAGATCGGCCAGCAGGACTACACCGAGCAGGCCAGCGCCGCGAGGATCGCCGTCGCCAAGGCCCAGGCCCGGCCGACCGTCTCCCTGCAGGCGACCTACGGCTATTCGGCCGGGGCGTTCGGCATCCAGACGCCCTTCCAGAACCTCGGCCATGCCTTCACCGCGACGGCGGTGGCCACGGTGCCGCTGTTCGCCGGCGGAACGCCTTCCTCGCAGATCCGCCAGGCTACCGAGGCCAACAACGTCGACCGCATCGGCATCGAGGCGGTGCGCCGCCAGACCCTGTTCGCGGTGTCCCAGGCCTGGAACCAGCTCGTGGGCTCGCGCTCCCAGCTCAAGACCGATGAGGACCAGGTGAAGGCGGCCAACATCGCTTTCGAGGGCACCCGCCGCGAGGCCCAGGTCGGCCAGCGCACGACGTTGGACGTCCTGATCACCGAGCAGGATTTCAGCAACGCCGAACTGGCCCTGGTGACGGCCCGACACGATGAATACCAGGCCGGGGCCAGTCTACTGGTGGCCATGGGCAAGATGAAGGTGGAGTACTTCGCGGCCGGCGTGCAGCTCTACGATCCGATCGCCAATTTCGACCGCGTGCGCCACGCCGACCGGACGCCGCTGGATCCGGCCGTCTCAGCCATCGATCATATCGGGGCGCCGAAGATCGCCGTCCGTCCGGAGCCGGTCGAACCGCCGCCGCCGGCCCCTGCGACATCGGGTGCGACGCCTTAACGCTCGACAAGCATAATCAGACACGTTTACAGAAATGCTGGGGTATCGTTATCAAGGGGGGCAATCCCGCTCGTCCTGACCCCATGGCGCTGCACAATGCCGGATCCCGCCCCAGAACCGACGATGGACGAAATCCTCGCCTCCATCCGGCGGATCATCACAGACGATGATGCGCCGGCCGACGAGGCCGCCGGAAAAGATTCTGGAGCCGCGGACGCCCCGGCCACGGAGGCGAAGAAGGGCGACTCAGCGAAGACCGCTGACGCCGAACCTTCCAGCCCGCCAGCAACCAAGGCCGAAGGGTCCAAGAAAGGCGCCGAGGATTCCGGTAACGTAGCGGAGAAGGAAATGGCTGAACCTAAGGTCGGTGACGTCGCCGAGGCCACTGTCGGCCCCGACGGGGTCGTCCTGGTGAGCGACAAGGCGGCGTCCGACACCGCTTCGGCGTTCGCCAAACTGAGCAGTGCTGTCAAAGAATCTGCAGGAGAAACCTCGATGTCCATGCCCGCACCGGGCCGCAGCCTGGAGGACGTGGTCCGTGAGCTGCTGCGTCCCATTCTCAAAGAATGGCTTGAATCGCATCTTCCCGAGATCGTTCGCGAACACGTCGAGGAAGAAGTAGCGCGGATTTCCCGGGGCAGAGCACGCTAAGCCCCGCGAACCCCTCCTGATGATTTAGGAGGGGTTCTTGGTCCGCGCCCCGTCTTCGGGGCATCGAGTTTGTCCCCAAGACGCGAGAGTTCATGCTCGACAAGGCATTCGACCCGAAGTCCGCCGAACCGCGGCTCTACGGCGCGTGGGAGCGGTCCGGCGCGTTCGCTCCGACCGACGATCCGGCCGCGCCGCCGTTTTCGATGGTCATCCCGCCGCCCAACGTGACCGGTTCGCTGCATATCGGTCACGCCCTCAACAATACCTTGCAGGATGTGCTCACCCGCTTTCAGAGGATGCGCGGGGCCGCCGCCCTGTGGCTGCCGGGGACCGATCACGCCGGCATCGCCACCCAGATGGTCGTAGAGCGACAATTAGCCGCAGCCGGCAACATGAGCCGCCGCGAGCTTGGCCGCGAGGCCTTCGTCGAGCGCGTGTGGGCCTGGAAGGAAACCTCGGGCGGGGCGATCGCCCATCAGCTCCGCCGCCTCGGCGCCTCATGCGACTGGAGCCGCGAGCGCTCACCCTCGACGAGGGTCTCTCGCGGGCGGTGCGCAAGGTGTTCGTGACCCTCCATCGCCAGAAGCTCATCTATCGCGACAAGCGGCTGGTGAACTGGGATCCGCAGTTCCAGACGGCGATCTCCGATCTCGAGGTCGAGCAGCGCGAGGTCGAGGGCCATTACTGGCACTTCGCCTATCCCCTCGAGGACGGCTCGGGTGAGATCGTCGTCGCCACCAGCCGGCCGGAGACCATGTTCGCCGACACCGCCGTGGCCGTGCACCCGAACGATGGCCGCTACGCCCATCTGATCGGCAAGTGCGTGCGCCTGCCCATCGTCGGCCGGCCGATCCCGATCATCGCCGACGACTACGCCGATCCCGAGAAGGGCTCGGGGGCGGTGAAGATCACCCCGGCCCACGACTTCAACGATTTCAAGGTCGGCCAGCGCCACCGCCTGCCGATGATCAATGTCCTCGATCCGTTCGCCCGCCTCAACGACAACGCCCCGGAGGCCTATCGCGGCCTCGACCGCTTCGAGGCCCGCAAGAAGGTGGTGGCCGAGTTCGAGGCGCTGGGCCTGCTGCGCGGCGTGGAGAATGTGCGCCACGCGGTGCCGCACGGCGACCGCTCCGGAGCCGTCGTCGAGCCCTATCTCACGGACCAGTGGTACGTCGACGCCAAGACCCTAGCCGGGCCGGCGATCGCCGCCGTCGAGGAGGGGCGGACGGTGTTCGAGCCGCGTCACTGGGAGAAGACCTATTTCGAGTGGATGAGGAACATCGAGCCGTGGTGCATCTCACGCCAGCTGTGGTGGGGGCACCGAATCCCGGCCTGGTACGGACCTGACGGCCGGATATTCGTCGCCGAAAGCGAGGGCGAGGCCCGCGCCGCCGCCGCCGAGCACTACGGGCGCGACGAGGCCCTACGCCAGGACGAGGATGTTCTCGACACCTGGTTCTCCTCGGCCCTGTGGCCTTTCTCCACCCTCGGCTGGCCGGAAGAGACCTCTGACTTGGCGCGATTCTATCCGACCCATACCCTGGTCACGGGCTTCGACATCATCTTCTTCTGGGTCGCCCGGATGATGATGATGGGCCTGCACTTCACCGGCCGCCCGCCATTCGAGCGGGTGTTCATCAACGCCCTGATCCGCGACGCCGAGGGGGCCAAGATGTCGAAATCCAAGGGCAATGTGATGGACCCCCTGGAGATCATCGACACCTATGGGGCCGACGCCCTGCGCTTCACCCTCACAGCCATGTCGGGCCAGGCCCGGGACATCCGCCTGTCGACCCAGCGGATCGAGGGGTATCGCAACTTCGCCACCAAGCTGTGGAACGCCGCCCGCTTCTGCGAGATCAACGGCTGCGCGGCGAGCCCTGGATTCGATCCTGGCGCGGCCGCCGCGCCGGTCAACCGGTGGATCGCGGGAGAGACGGTGAAGACCGCCCAGGCGGTGACCGCCGCCCTGGACGCCTGCGCCTTCGACGACGCCGCCTCGGCCCTCTACCGCTTCGTGTGGAACATCTTTTGCGACTGGTACCTGGAGCTGGCCAAGCCGGTTCTTCAGGGTATGGATGAAGCGGCCAAGGCGGAGACGCGGTCGATGGCGGCTTTCGTCCTCGAGACAGTCCTGAAGCTTCTCCACCCGGTCATGCCGTTCGTCACCGAGGCGTTGTGGGGGCGGACCGGCGAGCGGAAAGAGATGCTGATCACCGCAGCCTGGCCTCGCCTCGACGAAGGCTGGATCGACCGGGCGGCCGAGGCGGAAGTCGGGCTGGTGATCGGCGCCATCGGGACCGGCCGGGCCCTTCGCTCGGAGCTGAACGTGCCTCCCGCCGCCCGCCCGGCGTTGCTGGTCACCGAAGCCGACGCCGGCCAGCGTCGGATCCTCGAGGCCAACGCAGGGGTGATCGGCCAGATGCTGCGCGTCGAGGGCCTGAAGTTCGAGACCGCCGCCTGTCCTGGGGCCGTGCCCTTCCTCGCCGCCGGGGCGGCCTTCGCCCTGCCGGTGGCGGACTTCATCGACCTCGCCGCCGAGCGCGCCCGACTGGAGAAGGAGATCGCCGCCCGCGCGGCCAACATCGATCGCGCCCGCCGCAAGCTCGCCAACGCCGACTTCATCGCCCGCGCTCCCGAGGAGGTGGTCGAGGAGAACCGCGAGCGGCTGGCGGAGTCCGAGGCCGCGAAGGACAAGCTGGAGGGGGCCCTGGCGCGGCTCGCGGCGTTGCAGTGAACGAAGGAGCGTAGAGCATGACCGAGGCCTCCAGACCCGCCTGGCCGGCGATGAGTATCGACGAGGCCCACGCCCTCCTCACCGCGCCCGGCGCGCCGTTCGAAATGGAGGAGGTGGTGATCGGCGGGGTAGTCACTCGGACATGGAAGAACGCCCCGCCGACCCTTCGCGCCGTGGTCGACGCCTCGCGCGCCTTCGCCGATCGAATCTTCCTGGTCCACGAGGACGAGCGGGTGAGCTTCGAGGCCTTCCACCGCGCCGTGGCGAAGTTCGCCCATGTTCTCGCCGCCGACGGGCTCGCCAAGGGTGACCGGGTGGCGATCGTAATGCGAAATCTACCCGAATGGCCGGTCGCCTTCTACGCCGCCGCCTCACTCGGCGCGATCGTCACGCCCCTCAACGCCTGGTGGACCGGCCCGGAGCTGGAATACGGCCTCGTCGATTCCGGCGCCAAAGTCGCTGTCCTCGACGCTGAGCGTCTGGAGCGCCTCACCGAACACCTGCCCAACTGTCCCGACCTCGGCCGCGTCTACGTCGCCCGCCTGGAGGACGAGAACGCCAATCCGCAGATCGTGGCGCTGGAAGCGGCGATCGGCGGCCCGGACGGCTGGGCTGACCTCCCCGACCGGGAGTTGCCGGCGGCCGACATCGGGCCGGAGGATCCGGCGACCATCTTCTACACCTCGGGGACCACCGGAAAGCCCAAGGGGGCGCTCGCCACCCAGCGCAACATCAACTGCAACATCATGGCCGCCGGCTGTGTCGGGGCCCGCGCGTTCCTGCGCCGGGGCGAGACCCCGCCGGCGCCCGATCCGGCCGCCCCGCAGCGGGCCATGCTCCTGTCGGTGCCTTTTTTCCACGCTACCGGCTGCTTCGCGATCCTCAACCCCAGCCTCGCCTCGGGGGCCAAGGTGGTGATGATGCGCCGGTGGGACCCGGTAAGGGCTTTCGAGCTCATCGAGCGCGAGAAGGTCAACCTCGCCGGCGGGGTGCCGACCATCGCCTGGCAACTCATCGAGCATCCTGCCCGCGTCAATTACGATCTCTCCTCGCTGGAGAGCGTCTCTTATGGCGGCGCCCCCTCGGCCCCCGAACTGGTCCGCAAGATCCGCGAGACCTTTCCCAATTCCGCTCCCGGCAACGGCTGGGGCATGACAGAAACTTCGGCCACGGCCACGAGCCACGGGGCCGAGGACTACGATCACCGCCCCGATTCCTGCGGCCCGGCGGTCCCGGTGACCGATCTGAAGATCATGAGCGTCGAGGGCGACCGCGAGCTGGCCCTCGGCGAGGTCGGTGAGTTGTGGTGCAAGGGCCCGCAGGTGGTGCGCGAATACTGGAATAAGCCCGACGCGACCGCCCAGACCTTCATCGACGGTTGGGTCAAGACCGGCGACCTGGCGCGCCTGGACGAGGAAGGCTTCTGCTTCATCATCGACCGGGCCAAGGACATGCTGATACGCGGCGGCGAGAACATCTACTGCATCGAGGTCGAGAACGTCCTCTATGACCATCTGGCGGTGATGGACGCCGCTCTGGTCGGCATCCCCCACAAGACCCTTGGCGAAGAGCCCGGGGCGGTGGTGACCCTCAAGCCGGGGGCCCAGGCCAGCGAGGCCGAGTTGCGCGCCTTCGTCGCCGAGCGCCTGGCGGCCTTCAAGGTGCCCGTGCGGGTGCTGTTCTGGCCCGAGACGCTGCCGCGCAACGCCAACGGCAAGATCATCAAGTCCGACCTGAGAAAGCTCTTCGTCGAGGAGGCGACCTAGGCCGCCCGACCGCTCGCCCGCCAGACTCCGTCGGCTCCGCGGCAGAGCTCGAACTGGCGGGGCGCGCCGTCACTGTCGTCCTCGATCCAGTGGCAGGCGCGTCGCGCATGGTAACGGCGCGGATACGCCAGGCATTTGACCGACTTGGCCCCGATCGACTGGCCGGCCTGAGCGCCCGTATTGCCGCCGGCGGCCGCCGCCTTGATATGGGAACCGCGACCGGCCATGGCCCCGCCGACCACAGCGCCCAGCACCGCCCCGGTCATCGCCCCGTTGTTGGCCGCCCGCGTCTTGGCCGCCAGGCACGGATCGAAACGGCCGTAGGAATGGTATGTTCGCGCCGTCGCGGGGCTGGGAAGCGTCGCGGCGGGCGCCAGGGTCAGGGTCGTGGCGGCGAGCGCGAGAAGGGTTTTCATGGCGAGACTCCCAGCCAGCCGCCGGCGTGTCCGGCCAAGGCCGAAACGAACGGCGCCGTCCGGCGGTTTCGCGGCGGAGACGTGGGAACTCGTCATCGAGGCGGTGGGCGCGCGCGGCGACGGCGTGACCGGCGGCCTCTTTGCCCCCTTAACCCTGGCCGGCGAGCGGGTGCGGGCCAGGGTTGACGGCGAGCGGGCCGAACTCATCGAGGTGATCGAGGCGAGCAGAGAGCGCATCGCCCCGGCCTGCGTCCATTTCGGCGACTGCGGCGGCTGCGCCTTGCAGCACTGGGGGGGGTCTCCTTACCTGGCCTGGAAAGCCGACCAGATCCGTCAGGCGCTGGCCAGGGCGCGGCTCGAAACGGAAATCCTCGCTCCGTTCGCCGCCGCGCCCGGTGCGCGCCGGCGCCTCGCCCTGCACGCGCGGAGGATCGGCGGCGAGGTCGTCCTGGGTTTCAAGGCCGCCCGCTCCTGGCGCGTCGTGTCGATCACCGAGTGCGCGGTGGCCGATCCTCGTCTCGTCGCCGCCATGCCGGGCCTCGCGGCCATGGCCGGGCCGTTCCTGGAGCATCCCGATTCAGCGCCGACCCTGCGCGTCACCTTGACTCTCACGGGCCTCGACATCGACGTTACCGGCGTTGAAGCCAAGAGCGGTGGCCTTTCCGCCGACGCCCGCCAGCGCGCCGCGAGGCTCGCCGCCGCTCTCGACGTCGCCCGGGTCACCCTGGCTGGGGAAATCCTCTACCAGGCCCGCCTTCCGGTGGTGGCCATGGGATCGGTCAAGGTCGCCCTGCCGCCGGGGGCCTTCCTGCAGGCCGTGCCGGCCGCCGAGGAGGCCATGGCCGCCTTCGCCGTGGAGGCCGCCGGCGGGGCGCGCCGGATCGCCGATCTCTACTGCGGCGTGGGAGCCTTCACCTTTCCGCTGGCGGCGATCGCTCCGGTAATCGCGGCCGACGTCTCGGCGCCGGCGGTCGAGGCCCTGGCGCGGGCGGCCGGATCGGCGCCGGGGCTGAAGTCGATTTCGGCCAGCGCCCGCGATCTCGACCGGCGGCCCCTGCTCGCTCACGACCTCACCGGCATCGATCTCGTTCTGTTCGATCCGCCAAGGGCCGGAGCGGCGGCCCAGGCCCGCGAGATCGCCGCCTCGGACTGCGCCAGGGTCATCGCCGTCTCGTGCAATCCGGCGACCTTCGCCCGCGACGCCCGCCTCCTTGTCGACGGCGGCTATCGGTTGGAGCGCGTTCTGCCGGTGGACCAGTTCCTGTGGTCGCCACATATTGAACTCGTAGGCGTCTTTTCCCGGAACGGCCATTGAGCGTGAAATCTGATCCTCCCGGCGCCTTCGCCCCCGACCGCTCGGTCCAGAAGGTCGGCGCGGCGCTGAAAGCAGCGTGGTGGGGCGCGGCGGGCGCGGCGGCCCGCGCCCTGGCCCGATCCGGCCGCTCCGATCCGCCGCTGGTGACGCCCAAGGCCGAACCGGCCCCGGAAGGCTTCGCCCGCCGGGCTTGGCGCGAGGCCTTCGACAAGGACGCCGCCGACGTCGCCGGCGGCCTCTATCCGGCCATGGACGACGGCCCGCTCAGGCCGTTCTCGGCCGTAAGGGGGGCCCTCGATCTCGTGGCTGACGCCCGCGAGGTCGAGGCCCGGCGTCGCCGCAACGGGGGCGCCGAGGCGCACGAGGCCGCGCCGGCCAGCAAGGCTTATCCGCCCTACTACCGGCAGAACTTCCACTATCAGAGCGGCGGCTGGTTCACCGCCGACAGCGCCCGCCGCTATGAGACCCAGGTCGAGGCCCTGTTCGCGGGCACCGCCGGGGCGATGCGCCGGCGGGCCCTTTCCCTGCTCGCCGCCGCCTGGCGCCGGCGCGATCATCGCGGCGCCAGGGTGGCCGATATCGCCTGCGGCTCGGGCGCCTTCCTCAGAGACCTCGCGCGGACCTTCCCGCGCGCCCGCTTGGCCGGGGTCGACCTGTCGGCGGCCTACCTCGCCGAGGCCCGCCGGCGCTCCGGCGTGACCGCCCTTGTCCAGGCCAAGGCCGAGGCCCTGCCGTTTGCCGACGCCAGCCTGGATGCGGTCACCTGCGTCTACCTGTTCCATGAGCTGCCGCCCAAGGTCCGCCCGATGGTGGCTGCGGAAATCGCCCGGGTGCTGGCGCCCGGCGGCCTGCTGGCCTTTGCCGATTCCATCCAGCCGGCCGATGAGCCGCGGTTGGCGCGGCTCCTGGAGGTTTTCCCGGCCTATTTCCACGAACCTTATTACGCCGACTACGCCGCCGCCGACCTTCCCGTCCTCTTCGGCGCCGCCGGCCTGTCGTCGCGGGCCAGCGACAAGGCCTTCCTCACCAAGGCGATCCTGTTCGAGAAGACCGCCTAGCCGGCGGACGGCGTCGGCGAGGTCACCGTCTTGAGGTAGGCGACAAGATCGGTGCGGTCCTTGGGGTTCTCCATGCCGATGTAGGTCATCTTGGTGACCGGGACCATGGCGCGCGGATTGGCGATCCACTGATTGATCCTGTCGGCGTCCCAGGTGATTCCGAGCGTCTTGAGTCCGTCGGAATAGGCGAATCCCGGCGAGGTCCCCGCCTTGCGCCCGAAGATGCCGAAAAGATTGGGCCCGGTCATCACCCCGCCGCCTTGGACGACGGTGTGGCAGGTCTTGCAGATGGCGAATTTCGCCTCGCCGTTGGCGAGGTCGGCGCTTTGGTAGGCGGCGGGCAGCTCGGCGAGGAGGGTCTTCTTCTGGGCGTCAGTGAGGACGGGCGGGGCGGCCTCGCTGGGCGCGGCGGAGGGTGCGACGGCTTCGCCGGAAGGGGCGGCGGGCTTGGAGCATGCGGCGAGGGCCAGAAGGGCGAGGCCGGCCGGAATCGTCAGGCGCATGATTCTCTCCGTCCGCGACGAGCCGCAAACTAGCGTCCCGCCGCCTCGTTGCAATCTCACGATGCGTCGGTGGGCCGGCCGCGCAGGCTCTTGAGGCTGGAGCGGCGGGACTTATCGGCCAGGCGCTGTTCCTTGACCGCCCGGGGCGGCCGCGTGCGGCGGCGATGCGTAGGCGCGACGGAGGCTCTGGCGACGAGCGCGACCAGGCGGCTTTCGGCGTCCGCGCGGTTGCGCTCCTGGCTGGCGAAGCGGCGGGCGGTGATCACGATCACGCCGTCCTGGGTGAGGCGCGCCCCGGCCAGACGCTCGAGTCGGGCGATCACCTCCGGGGCGAGGGATGGGGAGCGGCGGGCGTCGAAGCGGAGCTGGGCGGCGCTGGAAACCTTGTTGACGTTCTGGCCGCCCGGCCCCGAGGCGCGGATGAAGCTGAACTCGAGCTCGCGTTCATCGAGGGCGATGTCGTCAGTGACGAAGATCATGGCGCTGGCGTCCGGCGGGCGGTGGACAAGGGCCCCGGCGCGGGGCAAGGGCAGAACGTCAAGCTTAAGGGAAGGCGCCGCGATGAACCAATCGGACTATATGGCTCACGACGCGGTCGGCCTCGCCGCTCTGATCGGCAAACGCCAGGTAAGCGCCGCCGAGGTGGTGAGCGCCGCTCTGGAGCGGCTGCAGGCGGTCAATCCACAACTCAACGCCGTCACCCTCGATCTTGGCGAACAGGCTCTCGCTTCGGTCAGGGACGGTGCGCCGGCCGGTCCGCTGGGCGGCGTTCCATATCTCATCAAGGATCTCGGGGCCCAGGTGGCGGGGACGCCGACCACCGCTGGCTCGCGTATCCTCGGCACGACGCCGGCGCCCGCCGACAGCGCCATCGTCAGCGCCTACCGCAAGGGCGGCCTCATTATCATCGGCAAGACCAACACCCCCGAGTTCGGCCTCGAGCCGGTGACCGAGCCGACCCGTTTCGGACCAAGTCGCAATCCCTGGGACCTCGAGCGGACCCCCGGCGGCTCGTCCGGGGGGGCCTCGGCGGCGGTGGCCGGGGGCATCGTCCCGGCCGCCCATGCCAGCGACGGCGGCGGCTCGATCCGCATTCCGGCCGCCTGCTGCGGCCTTGTGGGCATGAAGCCCTCGCGCGGGCGGGTATCGTTCGCCCCCGCCGACGAGGGCTGGGGCGGCTTTTCGATCCAGCACGCGGTAAGCGGGTCGGTGCGCGACAGCGCCGCCCTGCTCGATCTGGTTTCGACCCCGCAGGCGGGTGATCCCTATTGGCGCGACCCGCCCGGGCGGCCCTTCGCTGCGGAAGTGGGCGCCGATCCCGGCGTCCTGCGTATCGCCTTTTCCACCGCCGCCCTCGCGGCCCCCGCCATCGAGCCGGAGTGCGCCGAGGCGGTGCGCAACACCGCGACCTTGTGCGAATCCCTCGGCCACCAGGTGGACGAGGCGGCGCTTCCCGGCGACTACGCCTCCGCCGGCGCGGCCGCCGGAACGGTGATCGCCGCCAGTGTCGCGGCCATGCTGGAAGCCGAGGCCGCCCGCCGCGGCCGGCCTATCGGCGAGGACGAGGTCGAGGCGGTGACCTGGGCGACCTATCAAAGGGGCAAGGGGGTTTCCGGCTCGTCGTATGTCCAGGCCCTGCAGGGCGCCCACGCCTATGGCCGCATCGTCGCCGCCTTCTTCGAGCGATACGACGTCCTGCTGCTTGCGACCCTGGGGTCGCCGGCCATTCCGCTGGGACACTTGCGCGGGGTTCCGCCAAAGGAATACGCCGAGCGTCTGTTCGCCTTCATGCCCAACACCCAGGCCTTCAACATGACCGGCCAGCCGGCGGTGAGCCTGCCTCTGGCCACGAGCGTGACAGGCCTGCCGATCGGCCTGCAGTTCGTCGCCCGCACGGGCGAGGAGGACGTGCTCTATCGGCTCGCCGGTCAGCTCGAAGAAGCGAGCCCGTGGGCCGGACGTCGGCCGAAGCTCTGAGTTGTGGTGGGCCCGCGGCGGTCGACGCGCGGAGCGGATTCGCCTATGATGCCGCGACGCGGGGGCGAACCTTAGGCGCCTGGCGCAGTTCGGCGGACATGCCGGATTTGCCTGAAAGTCATTCAAGCTTGACCACTTCGCAACTGAACCTGACCGGCGCGGTGAGCGCCAGCCTCCTGGCCGCCTTCGCCCGCGCGCAGCCCGACGAGACGCCCTATCGCCACTGGACGGTGTGCGAGGTCTTCCCGACCGGCCTGACAGCGGACCTGCGTCGCTTGCCGTTCTCTACGCCCGACCTGCGTGGGATTTCCGGCAAGCGCGAGTTGCACAACGACCAGCGGCACTATTTCGACGCGCATAACAACGCCCGTTTCCCGGCCTGCGCGGCCGTGGCCGAGGCGTTTCAGTCGCGCCCCGTCACCGCCGCCATCGAGGCAGCCACCGGGGCCGACCTCGCTGGCAGCTTCGTGCGCCTGGAATATGCTCAGGACACGGACGGTTTCTGGCTGCAGCCGCACACCGACCTGGGGGTCAAGCGCTTCACCATGCTGATTTACCTGGCCGAAGAGGCGGGGCAGGCCGACCTAGGGACCGACATCTACAAGGACCGCGAGACCTGGGCCAGGCGTTCGGCCTTCATCGACAACACCGCCCTTGTCTTCGTGCCGGGCGACAATACCTGGCATGGCCTCGAGCCGCGGCCGATCAAGGGCGTGAGACGCTCGGTGATCATGAACTATGTCACCGATGGTTGGCGCGAGCGCGGCCAGCTCGCCTGGCCCAACCGACCGGTGTGCGCATGAACCCGGCCGCCGCCCGGCGCTACCAGTAGGGTTCGGGAAAGGCGATCTGGTAGGAACGCCCATTGCCGCGCGGGTCGCTGCCATCACTTGCGGTCAGATGAACGAAACCCCTGAAATGGCAGAAGCTGCCTGGCCGCTCGGCTACCATTTCGGGCCGTGAAACGACCCAATCGAGCAGATTGCCGTCCTCGTAGACCAAGCCCTGAGAGCGGAACGGGCGGCCCTCGAGCGAAGCAGGATGAGCGGGGTTGTGGAATCGGATCGCGTAGGCGCCAAGGCCGGGCGCGATTCCCTGAGGCCTGAGTTCGAACCTTGTCATGGGAAGGGGAGCCAACCCGCCGGGGGTGATGGCGTACGGCTCCTCCACCCCGATCCGGTAGCGATGACCCTGGCCGTCTCTCTTCCTCGCGTAGAGTTCCTGGGTGGGAATGCGATCGACTGTCGACTCCTTCCGGCGTCGCACGACGACGCTGAATATGACCCGGCCGGGAAAGTTGTTGATCAGCTGCGCTTCGCCAGGGTGGACAGCGAGGTCCAGCGAAGGTGCGCCGGGGCGGTCGAAACGACCTCGGCTGCGCAATAGGTCAAAACCGTTCTCGGTGAAATAATCCAAGAGTAGCGTCGGACAGATCTGGTAGAAACCGTGATCCACCCAATTGTTCGCGGGTCCACCGATCGCCAGGTAACCCCCGTCGGCCAACATTCGCGATGCGGAGCGCAAGCCATTGGCGACGTCGAAGACGTGTTCAAGAGTTCCGCCAGCGAGAACGACGTCATAGCGCCCGATAAGCTCGCTCGGGATGTCCTTTTTGTTGAGATCGTGAATGTGCGTCGCGCCTTCTCGCTCGTCGATGTCCAGGGAGTGGACCTCATCGAAGCCGAGACTCTTCAAGAATTCCTCCGGCGTCGGCGCATTTTCCCACATCATAGTGGGGCGGCCGAAACTCAGAAGCTTTCCACGTGGCGGGATGACATCGAATAGCCGTTGGAAAGCCGCCAGATACTCTCGTGTGATCGCCAAGACGGGTCCTCCAGCGTCAAGCTGACCTGCAGGGGTCAGAAGCGTCAAGTCACGAACGGCCGGGCGGCGGTCCGCTCTCGAGCAACGCGCGAACCACGTCGGCGACTTCAAGAGTGGCGTTCACCGGGCCGCCGGCCGCCGGGGCCGCCGGATCGCCCTCGAACCGGCGGATGAGGCGGCGATCGACGAGGTCCTGGATGAAGCCGACGTGGCGGGCGAAACCAAGGTCGAACACCTCCACCGGATGAGGCGTCGCCAGGGCCTCGGAGACCATTGAGACGCTGTCGCTGGTCACCACCAAACGGTCGGCGAGGGCCAGGATGCCGCGATAGGGATTTTCACCGCCGCGGTCCCACAGGAAGACGCGGGCGTCGCCATCGAACCTCTTAGTCATGAGGTCGATGACCGCCTGCGGGGTGCGCCGTGAGGGGGTAATCGCCAGGGCCCCGTCCGATCCGGCCTTCAGCCGCTGCAGCCCCGCCAACAGGGCGGCGCCGTCGGCCAGACTAAACGGCCGGCCTTTGAGATCGCCTCCGATCGCCACCCCAGTCAGGGGCCGGCCGAGCGGACTCAGGCGCTTCGCCCAGGCTTCGCCAGCCGCTGCGAGACTGTCCGCTGTCAGATCGTGCAATGCGGTCGTTACCTTGATGACCTTATCGCCGGCCGGAATCGCGTCGTGCTCCATGGCGACGATGAGATCGAATTCGCGGGCCCGAAGGCGTGGGTCCTGGACGTGCACCGCCAGGGTGCGACCCCCGCTCGCCTTGCGCGCCGCCAGGACGTGGCGCACCGAGCGGCGCCCGCAGCTGACAATCAGGTCCGGCCATGGCGGCTCCAGCCGGTCGCCGCCAGGGCTTGGCCAGCCGCGCGTGATGGTCTTTTCGACCACCGCTTGCGCCACCGCCGTCGCCAGGCCGCGTGCCTGGGTGCGCATGCCCATCTCGCCGGTGGTGACGGCCCAGGCCGTGAGGGTCATGGATGAGGTTCTCGTCGCGGCGCCGGCTGCAGGATTCGAACCCGCGACCTTCGCTTTACAAAAGCGCTGCTCTACCAACTGAGCTAAGCCGGCCGACAGGGCTTATGCCCCGCCCGCCGCGCCCCTGGCAACGATGGTTGGGAAATCCTGGGACCTTCGCCTATATGCGCCCGCCATGGCCCGCATCCTGATTACCTCGGCCCTGCCTTACATAAACGGCGTCAAGCACCTCGGGACGCTGACCGGCTCGATGTTGCCGGCCGATGTCTTCGCCCGCTTCCAGCGCCAGAGGGGCCACGAGGTGCTCTATATCTGCGCCACCGACGAGCACGGCACGCCGGCGGAACTGGCGGCGATGGCCGCGGGCCAGGACGTGGCGACCTATTGCCGGGAACACCATGTCGCGCAGCGCCAGACTGGGGAAGCCTTCGGTCTGTCGTGGGACTGGTTCGGGCGCTCATCCTCGCCGCAGAACCGCGGCCTCACCCAGCATTTCGCCGACGTGCTTGAGGACAATGGCTTCATCGAGGAGCGTCTCGATCGGCTGATCTATTCCATCGACGACGGCCGCTTTCTCCCCGACCGCTACATCGAGGGCACCTGCCCGGTGTGCGGCTATGTCGGGGCGCGCGGCGATCAATGCGACAACTGCGATTCCCTGCTCGATCCGGTCGATCTGATCGATCCATGGTCGGCGGTCTCCGGTTCGCGCAACCTCGAGGTCCGCGAGACGCGCCACCTCTACCTGCTGCAATCGAAGCTCCAAGGCGAGATCGGGGCCTGGATCGAAGACCGCCAGGAATGGCCGCCGCTGGCCCGGTCCATCGCGCGGAAGCATCTCACCGAAGGGCTCATCGACCGCGGGATCACCCGCGACCTCGCCTGGGGCGTGCCGGTCACCCGCCACGGGGCGCCGAGGCCCGGCTTCGAGGACAAGGTCTTCTATGTCTGGTTCGACGCGCCGATCGAATACATCGCCGCCACCGAAGAATGGGCCGTCGCGAAAGGCGGCGAGTGGCGTTCGTGGTGGCGCACGGATGAGGGGGCCGACGCGGTCCGCTACGTTCAGTTCATGGGGAAGGACAACGTCGCCTTCCACTCGGTGAGTTTCCCGGCCACCTTGCTGGGCTCTCGCGAGCCGTGGAAGAGCGTCGATTTCCTCAAGGCCTTCAACCACCTCAACTGGTATGGCGGTAAGTTCTCGACCTCCCATCAGCGCGGGGTATTCCTCGACGCGGCCTTAGAGATCCTGCCCGCCGACTGCTGGCGCTGGTACCTCATCGCCAACAGCCCCGAGGGATCCGACACCACCTTCACCTGGGAGCAGCTGGTCGCGGCGGTGAACCGCGACCTCGCCGACGTGCTTGGCAATTTCGTCAATCGCATCGCAAAGTTCTGCGAGAGCCGGTTCGGCGGTGAGGTTCCCTACGGCGGCGAGCCTGGCGAACTGGAGCTGAAACTCTTTGCCGACGTTGGCGCGCGCCTCGCCGACCTCACCGCCCAGTTCGAGGCGATCGAATTGCGCAAGTCGGCCCAGGCGCTGCGCGCCCTGTGGGTGCTCGGCAACGAATATCTCCAGATCGCCGCGCCGTGGACTGCGGTGAAGACCGACCCGCAGCGAGCCGCTGTCGTGGTGCGCACGGCTCTCAACCTGGCGGCGCTCTACGCCCGGGCGAGCGCCCCGATCATTCCCTTCGCTGCCGAGACGATTGCTTCGGCGCTCGGCGAAGCGTGGCCGCCGACCTGGCCTTCGGGGGATGCGCGCGCCGAGCTTTCCGGTCTGACGCCGGGGACGAAGATCACCACGCCCGAAGTGCTGTTCCGCAAGATAGAGGACGCCGACGTCGCCGCCTGGACCGAACGCTTCGGCGGGTCGGAGGATTAGGGCCGCAGCCAAGCAAGCTCGACCGCGCCGTCCCAGATCATGTGGCCGGCTACGAAGAGGACGACCACGAGGCCGATGTAGCCGATCCACGGCCAGCGTCCCATCAGTCGCGCCACCCAGGCGGCGGCGAAGCCGGTCAGGACCACCGAAAGGGCGAGGCCGAGGAAAAGCGTCCACGGCGGCTGGTCGCGGACCACGCCGGCGACGGCCAGGACATTGTCCATGGACGTCGAAATGTCGGCGATGAAGATCTGAGTGAGGGCCCGGAGCAGTGTCTTGGGCGCCCTGTGCGCTGCGGTCTTCGCTTTGGCGTCGTGGGCGCGGAGGTCCCTCCACATCTGCCAGGAGATGAGCAGCAGGAGGAGGCCGCCGCCCAGGACCAGGCCGCCGCCGCCGGCCTTGAGGAGCTTAATGGCGAAGAAGGCCATGCCGCACAGCATTATGATGGCGCCGCCGAGGCCCAGCATGATGGCTTGCCGGCGCTGCGGTTGGGGCAGGCCCGAGGCCGCCATGCCTACGGCCACGGCGTTGTCGCTGGCCAGCGTCAGGTCGATCAACACCACCTGGATGAGGGCGGCGACGAGGCCGCCCTGGGTGAAGTGGAAAAGGTCAGACAGGCTCATCGACGCCGGGCCTGGGCGCAGCCCGCCTCATAAAGGGCGACGGCGGCGGCGGCGGCGACGTTCAGACTCTCGAAGCCGCCGGCCATGGGAATGCGCGCCAGGGCGTCGCAGTGCTCGCGGATGAGGCGCCTGAGCCCTTCACCCTCCGAGCCGACAACGAGCACCGTGGGGCCGCCGTCCAATGTGTCAGCGAGGGTCTTCGGCGCCTGGCCATCCAGGCCGACCGCTCGCCAGCCGAGCGTCTCCAGGCGCTCGAGGGCGCGGGAGAGATTGACCTCCCGGGCGTGGGGAATCTTCTCGATCGCCCCGGCCGCGGCCTTGGCCAGGGCGCCGGCGAGGGGAGGGGCGTGGCGGTCCTGCAGGATGAGCCCCCTGGCGCCGAAAGCGGCGGCGCTGCGGAAGACGGCTCCGACGTTCTGGGGATCGGTGACTTGGTCGAGCACCATCAGGACGCCCGCCGCCGTCGCGGCCAGGTCATCGAGCGCCGTGGGTTCAAGCAGCGGCGCATCGAGCGCCACGCCCTGGTGCACCGCGCCCTGCGGCAGCAGCGCCCCGATTGCGCCCTGCTCAATGATTTCGAGAATGAGTTCGGGTCCTGCCTGGCCGACCAGGGCGCGGGCGCGTTCGGGGCTGGCGAAGAGGCGTCCCAGGCCGCCTCTGGCCGGGTTCTCCAGGGCTGCGCTCACGGCATGCCAGCCCCACAGCCAGTGGCGCTGGGCGTCCGGGCGCCAGGCCGGCGGCGGCCGCGGCCGGCCGCGGGTCGCGGGGGCGCGTTGGCGCTCGTTGCGTCGGCGGGAGGTCACAACTATAAGACGCGCTCCGATTTTCCGGGGGAAATCCCCGACGGCGAGGCTGGCCTCCTGGCCCCGCTTGGGATCGGAGACCGGAACGTTATTTTAGAGCCTTGATAGAGGAAATCGCGTCTGGGGGAATGTCCCGAGCGGCAAAGGGGGCGGACTGTAAATCCGCTGGCGTACGCCTTCGTAGGTTCGAGTCCTACTTCCCCCACCACGCGGTTCTCTGAAGTCGAATTGCGCCCCGACGGCGCGGGTATAGCACAGTGGTAGTGCAGCAGCCTTCCAAGCTGAGGATGCGGGTTCGATTCCCGCTACCCGCTCCATCCCGCCGTCAGCGCGCCGAGCATGACCGCGAATTAAGCTGTCTTGCCGCCCTCGCGGGGCTAGCCTCGCTCATCGGCTGGGGCAGGGAGCTCGAACGGAAATGAAATTTTGGTGGGCGATGGCCGTTTCGGCGGCGGCCATGGCGGCAGGCGGCTCGGCCGCCGCCGCCGAGGTGATCATCCATGACGCGGCCATGCGGGTCACCGTAATTCCCGAGCCGCGATCGGACGTCAGCGTCGAGGTGGTGAGGTCCAATCCTCGCTTCCACATCTCGGTGATGCGGATCGGCGATGGTGTCTCCGTCGACGGAGGGCTGGGTTTCAGACCGCGCCACTGCGGCGGCTTCTTCGGCCGCCCTGGCGTCGTGGTGTGGGGGATCGGACGGGTGCCTTATGAGGCCCTGCCGCAGCTCGTCATCCGCACGCCGATGGACGTTCATGTGAGGGCGCGCGACGCGGTCTATGGGGTGATCGGGCGGGCGGCCAGCGCCGAACTCGACAACGCTGGCTGCGGCGATTGGAAGATCGCCAACATCGCCGGCCCGGCCCGGGTGCATGTCGCCGGCTCCGGCGATGTGCGCGCCGCCAGCGCCGGCTCTGCCGACGTCCGCATTAGCGGCTCCTCGGACGTCACCTTTAACGATATCCACGGCGGTCTCAATTCGGCGGTTACCGGCTCGGGCAATCTGCGCGCAGCCAGCGTGAACGGGCCGATGCGGGTCAGTGTCGCGGGTTCCGGGGATGTGATCGCCCACGGCGGCCAGGTCACCGACATGGACGTCCACATTGCCGGCTCGGGTGATGTCCGGTTTGGCGGGGTGGCCCAGAATCTGCAGGCCTCGGTGGCCGGCTCGGGCGATGTATCGGTGGGCAGGGTGACCGGTTCAGTCAGCCGCCATATCGCCGGCTCCGGCTCGGTGACAGTGGGAAGCTGATCCACCCGCCTCGCCGAAAATCGCTGCGTATCACCGCGCTCTTGAGTTAGCGTCCGCCCACGTTCTCCCCGGGGTGGGGCGGAGTGATCCATGCGCGCTTGGCGGGTCGGCGGCCTGATCGCGGCGATGGCGGCGCCGGCCGCCTGGGCGATGCCGCGGGTCGAGATCCGCGCCGCCGCCGCCGAAGTGGTGATTGTCCCCGAGGCGCGCGGCGATATCGTGATCACCCAGACGCGGGTGAACCGGCGCCTGCCGCTGCGGATCAGCCGGTTCGGCGAGACGACACTCATCGACGGCGCCCTTGGCCACCGCGTCCGCGGCTGCGCCATGACGGGCCAGGGCCTCGGCGTGCGCATTCGCGGCATGGAGACCGTAACTCCGGCTGACCTCCCGGCCCTGGCCATCCACACTCCCATGGACGTCAGAGTCACCGTCGGCGAGGGGGTGACCGGCTCGGTGGGCCGCTCGGCCAGCCTGCAGCTTCAGAATCGCGGTTGCGGGCGATGGACCATCGCCAATGTCCGCGGGCGCCTCGATCTCGATCAGATCGGCTCGGGCGAGGTCCGGGTCGGCCAGGCCGGCGAGGCGGATCTGAGCGTGGCCGGCGGCGGGGCGATCAACACCCGGGCCGTCCACGGTCCCCTTAGGGCTGTCTCAAGCGGGGCCGGGGCGATAGACGTGGAGGGGGTGAGCGGACCGGTCATGGTGCGTATCGCCGGTTCGGGCAGTGTCGGGGTCCATGGCGGTCTGGCCAGCCAGCTCAACGTCTCGATCGCCGGCTCGGGCGTGGCGCGGTTCGGAGGCGAGGCGCGCAGCCTCGTCGCCTCGGTGGCCGGCCCTGGCTATGTCAGTGTCAAGCGGGTGAGCGGGCCGGTCTCGCGGCGGCTGTTCGGAGCGGGGGAAATCCACGTCGGGCGCTAGCCGTTGACGCAGAGAGGCTTCGCGAGTATCACCCGCGCTCTTTTCGCGGCCGGCTTTCTTGTCGAAGGAAAGCGCTTTCACCGGCCCTGATAAGCCGATGCCCCGCCCTCCACGGCGGAATGAGGCGCCGAAATCGCTTCCCGCGATTCGGCGCTGTTTCGCGTTTATCGGGTCAGGTTGAAACGGCCGGCGAACAACGTTTGAACGAAAGACAGCATGCCGACCGTCAACCAGCTGATCCGCAAGCCTCGCGTCCACAAGGCGCCGCGCAACAAGGTCCCGGCCCTCAAGGGTTCGCCCCAGCGCCGCGGCGTGTGCACGCGCGTCTATACGGTGACGCCGAAGAAGCCCAATTCGGCCCTGCGCAAGGTCGCCAAGGTGCGTCTGACCTCTGGCATCGAGGCGGTGTGCTACATCCCCGGTGAAGGCCACAACCTGCAGGAGCATTCGGTGGTCCTGATCCGCGGCGGCCGGGTTAAGGATCTGCCGGGCGTGCGCTATCACATCCTGCGCGGGGTTCTCGACACCCAGGGCGTCAAGGATCGCCGCCAGCGTCGCTCACTCTACGGCGCCAAGCGTCCCAAGTAAGAAGGCTCAAGAAAGACCCATGTCACGCCGCCGCCGCGCCGAGAAACGCGATGTCCTCCCCGATCCGAAGTACGGGGATCTCGTCCTCACCAAGTTCATGAATTACGTTATGTACGAGGGCAAGAAGGCCGTCGCGGAGAACATCATCTACGGCGCCTTCGATCTGATCGAAACCCGCCGTCGCGACCAGGGGCCACTGGAGACCTTTCACGCCGCCCTGGAGAATGTCTCGCCGTCGGTAGAGGTGCGTTCCCGCCGGGTCGGCGGCGCCACCTATCAGGTGCCGGTTGAAGTTCGTCCGGAACGGCGCCGGGCGCTGGCCATCCGTTGGCTGGTCACCGCGGCGCGCAAGCGCGGCGAGAACACCATGACTGAGAAGCTCGCCGGCGAGCTTCTCGACGCTTCCAACAACCGCGGAACTGCGGTGAAAAAGCGCGAAGACACCCACAAGATGGCGGAAGCCAACCGCGCGTTCTCGCATTACCGCTGGTAGCGCCCATATAGACTAGACACTCCCGACCAACACACTTCCGGGCGCGGGCGGTTTGAGCTAAACCGCCCGCGCCTTTCGTTGAGCCCCGCCAAGGCGGCTAGCCAAAGATTGCAACATGCCCCGCACGACCGACATCAAAGACTATCGCAACTTCGGCATCATGGCCCACATCGATGCGGGCAAGACCACGACCACGGAGCGGATTCTCTACTACACGGGCAAGAGCCATAAGATCGGCGAAGTCCATGACGGCGCGGCCACCATGGACTGGATGGAGCAGGAGCAGGAGCGGGGGATCACAATCACCTCTGCGGCCACCACCGCCATGTGGAACGGCAAGCGCCTGAACATCATCGACACCCCCGGCCACGTGGACTTCACCATCGAGGTCGAGCGCTCGTTGCGGGTGCTCGACGGCTGCGTCGCGGTGCTTGACGGCAACCAGGGCGTCGAGCCCCAGACTGAGACCGTCTGGCGGCAGGCCGACCGCTACGACGTGCCCCGGGTCGTGTTCGTCAACAAGATGGACAAGATCGGCGCCGATTTCGAAAAGTGCGTAGAATCCATCCGCGACCGCCTGGGCGTGAAGGCGGTGCCGATCCAGCTGCCAATCGGCTCGGAGTCGAGCTTCAAGGGCATCATCGACCTGGTGCGCATGAAGGCCGTGGTCTGGGAGAGCGAGGGCCTGGGGGCCAATTACCACGACGAGGAAATCCCGCAGGAACTGCGCGTGGCGGCCGACGAGGCGCGCCACTTCATGGTCGAGAACGCCGTCGAGCTCGACGACGAGGCGATGGAATCCTATCTCAACGGCGAGGATCCCTCGGCCGAGGTGCTCAACAAATGCCTGCGCAAGGCGGTGCTGACCGGCGCCTTCTACCCGGTTCTATGCGGATCCGCATTCAAAAACAAAGGCGTGCAGCCGCTTCTTGACGCAGTGGTCGAATACCTGCCATCGCCAGTCGACATCCCGCCCACCCCCGGCCTCGACTTCAAGACCGAGGAGCCGGTGGTCCGCCGCGCCGCCGACGACGAACCCCTGGCCGTTCTGGCCTTCAAGATCATGGACGACCCATTCGTCGGCTCGCTGACCTTTTGCCGGGTCTATTCGGGCAAACTGGAAGGCGGCATGGCGCTCCTCAATTCCTCGCGCGACCGCAAGGAGCGCGTCGGGCGGATGCTGCTCATGCACTCCAACAACCGCGAGGACATCAAGGAAGCTTATGCCGGCGACATCGTCGCCCTGGCCGGCCTCAAGGACACTCGCACCGGCGACACCCTGTGCGATCCGGTGAAGTCGCCGATCCTCCTGGATAAGATGGACTTCCCCGATCCGGTGATCGAAATCGCCATCGAGCCCAAGTCGAAGGCCGACCAGGAAAAGCTCGGTGTGGCCCTCCAGAAGCTGGCGGCGGAGGATCCGACTTTCCGGGTCTCCACCGACCAGGAGAGCGGCCAGACCATTCTCAAGGGAATGGGCGAGCTGCACCTCGACATCAAGGTCGATATCCTGAAGCGCACCTACAAAGTCGACGCAAACATCGGCCAGCCTCAGGTCGCCTACCGCGAAACCCTCGGACGCGCGGCGGAGATCACCTACACCCACAAGAAGCAGACCGGCGGCTCGGGCCAGTTCGCCGAGGTGAAGATCCTCTTCGAGCCCGGCGAGCCGGGCAGCGGCTACGCCTTCGAGAGCAAGGTCTTCGGCGGCTCGGTGCCCAGGGAATATGTCCCCGGAGTCGAGAAGGGCCTGCTCTCGGCCAAGGACAATGGCCTCCTGGCGGGCTTCCCGGTGATCGACTTCACGGCCACCCTGCTCGACGGCAAGTACCACGACGTCGATTCCAGCGTTCTGGCCTTCGAGATCGCCGGCCGCTCGGCCTTCCGCGAGCTACGCGGCCGGGCCCAGCCTAAGCTGCTTGAACCGATCATGAAGGTCGAGGTGACCACGCCGGAGGAATACGTCGGCGACGTGATCGGCGATCTCAACTCCCGGCGCGGGATGATCCAGGGCACCGACCAGCGCGGCAACGCTCAGGTGATCATCGCCATGGTTCCGCTGGCCAATATGTTCGGCTACGTGAACAACCTGCGATCCATGAGCCAGGGACGAGCCAACTTCCACATGGACTACGATCACTACGAGGCCGTGCCCCAGGCGGTGGCCGACGAGGTGGTCAAGAAGTACGCTTAAAGACGATCCTTTCACCCCGAAACCTGTCACCAGGAGAGCCCATCCCGGGCTGGAGCTTGAAGAAATGGCCAAGGCAAAGTTCGAACGCACCAAGCCGCATTGCAACATCGGCACGATCGGTCACGTGGACCATGGCAAGACGACGCTGACGGCGGCGATCACGACCGTGCTGGCCAAGACCGGCGGCGCGGCGGTGAGGAGCTATGCGTCCATCGACGCGGCGCCCGAAGAGAAGGCTCGTGGCATCACGATCAACACCGCCCACGTGGAATACGAGACCAAGAAGCGGCACTACGCCCACGTCGACTGCCCCGGCCACGCCGACTACGTAAAGAACATGATCACCGGCGCGGCCCAGATGGACGGCGCCATCCTGGTGGTTTCGGCCGCCGACGGCCCCATGCCTCAGACCCGCGAGCACATCCTGCTCGCCCGCCAGGTCGGGGTGCCCGCCCTGGTGGTCTATATGAACAAGGTCGACATGGTCGATGACGAGGAGCTCCTCGAGCTGGTCGAGATGGAGGTGCGTGAACTCCTCTCCAGCTACGAATTCCCCGGCGACGACATTCCCATCGTCAAGGGCTCGGCGCTTGCCGCGCTCGAAGGCAAGGACACCAAGATCGGCGAGCAGTCGGTCATGGAGCTGATGGACGCCGTCGACGATTACATTCCCCAGCCCGAGCGGCCGGTGGACATGCCGTTCATGATGGCGGTGGAAGACGTCTTCTCAATCTCGGGCCGCGGCACGGTGGTGACGGGGCGGGTGGACCGGGGCGTCGTCAAGGTCGGCGAAGAGGTCGAGATCGTCGGCCTGCGGCCGACCCAGAAGACCATCTGCACCGGGGTCGAAATGTTCCGCAAGCTGCTCGACCAGGGCCAGGCCGGCGACAACGTCGGGGTCCTGCTGCGGGGCACCAAGCGCGAGGACGTCGAACGCGGCCAGGTCCTGTGCAAGCCAGGCTCGATCACCCCCCACACCAAATTCGTGGCCGAGGCCTACATTCTCACCAAGGAAGAGGGCGGCCGTCACACGCCGTTCTTCTCCAACTACCGGCCGCAGTTCTATTTCCGGACCACGGACGTGACGGGCATCATCAAGCTGCGCGAAGGCGTCGAGATGATCATGCCCGGCGACAATACCGAGCTGGACGTCGAGCTGATCACCCCGATCGCCATGGAGGAGAAGCTGCGCTTCGCTATCCGCGAGGGCGGCCGGACGGTGGGCTCGGGTGTGGTGGTCAAGATCGTCGAGTAGCCGCCTTGCTGGCGGGGAGGTCGGCTGATAGACGACGCTCCCCGCGGCCACGGCCATCTCGATAGGTGGCGCGGTGCTTAGGAGTGTAGCTCAGCTGGTAGAGCATCGGTCTCCAAAACCGAGGGTCGTGGGTTCGAGTCCCCCCACTCCTGCCACTATATGAGTTGTCGTTGGTCGCGGTCCGCCGCGACGGTTTGAGAAGGATCAGGAAGGCCGTCATGGCGAAGGGCCTGGGAATGCTGCGCAATCGGGCGCCGGCGGGCGCCGGTCCCATCGTCGTGGGCGCCGGCGCCCTTCCGGTGGTGCGCAAGCGCGTCAGCCCGGCCCAGTTCCTGCGCGAAGTGCGCGCCGAGGCACGCAAGGTCACCTGGACCAGTTGGAAGGAGACTTGGATCACTTCGGTGATGGTCGGGCTGATGGTGATCATGACGGCAATGTTCTTCTTCGGGGTCGATGCGGTGTTGCACGCCGCCGTCACCGCCCTGCTGAAACTGGCCAACGCGGAGTAGCCGATCATGTCCAGCAGTCCGGCCCACGCGTCCAATCCCCATCACAAATGGTACATCGTTCACGCCTATTCGAACTTCGAGAAGAAGGTCGCAGACAGCATCCGCGAGCAGGCCCACACCCAGGGCCTGGATGATTCCTTCTCGGAGATCCTGGTCCCCACCGAGGACGTCATTGAGATTCGGCGGGGGCGAAAGATCAACGCCGAGCGCAAGTTCTTCCCAGGCTATGTGCTGGTGAAGATGGACCTTTCGGACGAGGCCTATCACCTTGTCAAGAACACCCCCAAGGTGACCGGATTCCTGGGCTCGGGGCTAAAGCCCATGCCGGTCTCTGAGCGCGAGGTGGCGCGGATCATCGGAGCCATAGAGGAAGGCGTCGAGCGGCCCAAGCCGACCATCACCTTCGACATCGGCGAGACCGTGCGGGTCATCGACGGTCCCTTCGCCAGCTTCAATGGCTCGGTCGAGCAGGTCGACGAGGAGCGCGCCCGCCTGCGCGTCACCGTCTCGATCTTCGGCCGCGCCACCCCCGTCGAACTGGAATATTCGCAAGTGGAGAAGACCAGCTAGGCTGAGCAACCCCATTCCCGCCCCTCTCTCGGGGCGGGTGAAAACCGTGGGAGGGGCGCCACCCCGCACCACGGCTCACGAGCGCCGGAGGCCCGGCGGAAGAGGAGATCATGGCTAAGAAGATTCTGGGCTACATCAAGCTCCAGGTGAACGCCGGGGCGGCGACACCCTCGCCGCCGATCGGCCCGGCGTTGGGCCAGCGCGGCGTCAACATCATGGGCTTCTGCAAGGAGTTCAACGCCCGCACAGAGAGTGTTCCCAAGGGGACGCCCCTGCCGACGGTGATCACCGTCTATCAG
>DASXIE010000272.1:0-11260 GCA_036498165.1 Caulobacteraceae bacterium | reverse complement strand
TGCGGGTGCACTTCCACATCTTCATGTCCCGCATCCATCGCCTGGTGAATGAGTGGCGTGCCGGAGACGCGGCGGCGCGCCGGGCGCGGTTCGGCAAGGCGCGGGGCGACGATCCCATCGCCCCGGTGGCCGATCTCATCGCCCGCGAGGCGAGCCTGCTGTGCTTCGACGAACTCAGCGTCACCGACATCGCCGACGCCATGATCCTCGGGCGCCTGTTCGAGGCCCTGTTCGAACGCGGCGTGACCCTGGTGACGACCTCCAACCGCCCGCCCGGCGATCTCTACCAAGACGGGGTCAACCGCCAGCTCTTCGCCCCCTTCATCGCCATGATCGCGGAGCAGTGCGAGATCGTGGGGGTGCTGGGCGGCCACGACTGGCGGCTCGACCGGCTGCGCGCGGCGCGCACCTGGCTTTCGCCCATCGATCCCGACAACGAGGCGGAGTTCGACCGGTTGTGGGCCGACATGCTGGGCGGCGACGCCGAGGTCGGGGCGACTCTGGAGGTGCTCGGCCGCACCCAGCACTGGCCGCGCGCCGCCGGCGGTCGATTGCGCGCCCACTTCGCCAGCCTGTGCGTCCAGGCCCTGGGGCCGGCCGACTACATCGCCATCGCCCGGCGCTTCGACACCGTCTTCATCGAGGCCCTGCCCCGCCTCGCGCCCGAGCGGCGCGACGAGGCCGCTCGCCTGGCGATGCTCATCGACACCCTCTACGAGGCCCACGCCCGCGTCGTCGTCCTCGCCGCCGCCGAGCCGGCCGCAGTCTACCCCGCCGGCGACCAGGCCTTCGAGTTCCAGCGCACCGCCTCTCGCCTGGAGGAAATGCGCTCCCAGGCCTGGCTGGACGGGGCCGAACGCGATCCCACCCGCATCAAATCCATGTCGACCGGATAACCGGCCCGCGGATTCATCCATCCCACCGTCATAGCCGGCCGTCCGTGCCGGCTACCCACGCACACCGGCGATGACGGCTGGGTTGGGGTGGAAAGAACGGTGGGGCGGAAAAAAATTTTACCGTATTTAACGGTCGGGGACCGCATTTCGGGGTCATTCCAGATCGTGGTCGGCGCGGAGGCGGTAAGGCGGAGGCGGAGGCGAACATGACCGCAATGATCGCACAATGCAATTATTCTGTCAAGCGCGAAATGCAATTTTCGTCTCGCTCGATGTAGAAGTCTTTTTCATACACCTTAGGCATTCCGCAATGGCATGATTTCTCCTCAACCCGTTGGCGGCCCCCTTTCGTTTGACAGCCAAGGCGGGCGGCTTACAAGCTGGCGCGAAGCGGAACGGGACGAGGGTTGCAGCGGACGCGATGGCCGAGAGTTCGCCGACGATACGGGCCCGGCCGACCTCGCCTCACCTGCAGGTCTGGCGCTGGCACCTGACCCTGTGGGCCTCGATCCTGCACCGCGCCGCCGGCATGGTGCTCTATCTGGGGGCCCTGTTGCTGGCCTTGTGGGCGCTTGAGCTGGCCAGGGGCGCGGCCGCCTTCGCCGCCTACACCCGCCTCTTCACCCACTGGCCCGGCCGGGCCCTGCTGATGCTGATCACCCTGTCGGCCTTCTACCACCTGGCCAACGGCATCCGGCACTTCTTCTGGGACATGGGCAAGGGCTTCGCGGTCCGGACCGCCAACCTCACCGCGGCGATCTGTTTCGGTTTCGCCATCCTCGCCACGCTGATGTTCTGGTGGCGACTGGGCTCGTTCGGAGCCTACGGTCATGGGTGACTATCGCACCCCCCTGCGGCGGGCCCGGGGCCTGGGTTCGGCCAAGCACGGCGTCGGCCATTTCATCGCCCAGAGGGTCTCGGCGGTGGCGCTGGTGTTGCTCGTCTGCTGGGGCTTTTCCCAGACGCCGTTCCTGGTCCGCGGCGGCCATGATTTCGCCCGCGCCTGGCTGGCGTCGCCTCTCAACGCCACCTTGCTTATCCTCCTGGCGGGAGTGGGCTTCTATCATGGCCAGATCGGCATGCAGGTGATCATCGAGGACTATGTCGACCGCGGGGCCGGGCGGACCGCCCTGCTCATCCTCAACGCCTTCGTCTGGCTGGCGGCGGCGGCGCTGACCACTGTCTCCCTGCTGCTGGTGGCCCTCGGCCGGGGAGCGGTGTGAGCATGGCCGCCTATGAATTCATCGATCACACCTTCGACGTGGTGGTCCTGGGGGCGGGCGGCTCGGGCCTTCGGGCGGCGATCGGCTGCGCCGAGGCGGGGCTGAAGACCGCCTGCGTCACCAAGGTCTTCCCGACCCGCTCTCACACCGTCTCGGCCCAGGGCGGCATCGCCGCGTCCCTTTCCAACATGAGCCACGACGACTGGCGCTGGCACATGTACGACACCGTCAAGGGCTCGGACTGGCTGGGCGACCAGGACGCCATCGAATACCTGGTCCGCAACGCTCCGGCGGCGGTCTATGAGCTCGAGCACTGGGGCGTGCCCTTCTCGCGCACCGCCGACGGCAAGATCTACCAGCGCGCCTTCGGGGGCATGACCCGCGACTATGGCGCCGCGCCGATCCAGCGCACCTGCGCCGCCGCCGACCGCACCGGCCACGCCATGCTCCACACAATGTACGGCCAGGCGCTAAACCATTCGGTGGAATTCTTCATCGAGTATTTCGCCCTCGACCTGATCATGGACGAGGGGGTGTGCCGCGGCCTCACCGCCTGGAAGCTCGATGACGGAACCCTGCACCGCTTCTTCGCCCAGACGACGATCCTGGCCACCGGCGGCTATGGCCGAATCTACGCCAACTGCACGGGAGCCCACACCCAGACCGGCGACGGCAACGGCATGGTCCTGCGCGCCGGCCTGCCGCTGCAGGACATGGAGTTCGTCCAGTTCCACCCCACCGGCATCTACGGGGCCGGCTGCCTGATTACCGAGGGGGCGCGCGGCGAGGGCGGTTACCTGACCAACTCAGAAGGCGAGCGGTTCATGGAGCGCTACGCCCCCACGGTGAAGGACCTCGCCCCGCGCGACATGGTCAGCCGGGCCATGACAATCGAGATCCGCGAGGGCCGCGGGGTGGGGCCGAAGAAGGATCACATCTTCCTCCACCTCGACCACCTCGATCCCAAGCTGCTGCACGAGCGCCTGCCCGGCATCTCGGAGACGGCGCGGATTTTCTCCGGCGTCGATGTCACCAAGGCCCCGATCCCGGTGGTGCCGACGGTGCACTACAACATGGGTGGGGTGGCCACGAACTATCACGCCGAGGCCCTGACCCGGGCTGGGGACGACCCCGATCGAGTGATTCCCGGGCTGATGGCGGTGGGCGAGGCGGCCTGCGTCTCGGTGCACGGGGCCAATCGCCTGGGCTCCAATTCCCTGGTCGACCTGGTGGTGTTCGGCCGCGCCGCCGGCCTGCGCTGCGGCGAGCTCCTGAAGTCCGGCGCTCGCCAGCCGGAGGCCCAGGCGAACTGGACGGAGCCGCATCTGGCCCGCTTCGATCGCCTGCGCCACGCCGCCGGAGCCGTTCCCACCGCCGTCCTGCGCGGAGAGATGCAGATGACCATGCAGGACGACGCCGCCGTTTTCCGCACCGCCGAGACCCTGGAATCGGGCGTCGCCCGCATGGCCAAGGTTCACGCCCGCAGCGCCGAGCTGAGGATCACCGACCGCGGCCTGATCTGGAATTCCGACCTGCTCGAGACCCTCGAGCTCGACAACATGATCGCCGAGGCCGTGGTGACTGTGAACGGAGCGCTCAACCGCACCGAGAGCCGCGGGGCCCACGCCCGCGAGGACTTTCCCGAGCGCGACGACGAGGCGTGGATGAAGCACACGCTGGCCTGGTACGACGACGCCAGCGGCGGCGTGCGCATCGACTATCGGCCCGTGCATTCCTACACCATGACCAACGACGTGGCCTACATCCCGCCCAAGGCGCGGGTGTACTGACGATGCTTCCGGAAAGCGCCTGAATGGTCCAGCTGGCCCTCCCCAAGAACTCCCGGATCGGCCGCGGCCGGCGTCACGTGCCGCCGGCGGGGACGAAGACAGTCAAGAGCTTCCGGATTTATCGCTACGATCCGGATAGCGGGGCCAATCCGGTGTGGGACACCTACGATGTCGATGTCGACGCTTGCGGGCCGATGGTTCTCGACGTCCTCATCCACATCAAGAACACGATGGACAGTACACTGACGTTCCGCCGCTCGTGCCGCGAGGGCGTGTGCGGCTCGTGCGCCATGAACATCGGCGGGCGCAACACCCTGGCCTGCACCCACGGCTGGGCCGAGGTCCCGCGCCGCGAGATCGTCGTCTCGCCCCTGCCCAACCAGCCGGTGGTCAAGGACCTGGTGCCCGATCTCACCCTGTTCTACGCCCAGTACGCCTCGATCGAGCCGTGGCTGCATACGACCACGCCGGCGCCGCAGGACGAGTGGCGCCAATCGGAGGCCGAGCGGGCCAAGCTCGACGGCCTCTACGAATGCATCCTGTGCGCCTGCTGCACGACCTCGTGCCCCAGCTACTGGTGGAACGGCGAGGCCTATCTGGGGCCCGCGACCCTACTCCAGGCCAACCGCTGGCTGGTCGATAGCCGCGACGAGGCGACCGGCGAGCGGCTTGACGCCCTGAAGGACCCGTTCAAGCTCTACCGCTGCCACACGATCATGAACTGCGCCCAGGTCTGCCCCAAGGGCCTCAACCCCGCCAAGGCCATAGCCGAGATCAAGGCCATGCTGGTCGAGCGGGTGGCGTAGATTTTTCTCCTCCCCCACTGGGGGGAGGGGGACCCCAAAGGGGTGGAGGGGGGCGCCGGTGCAAGGGCGCAGGCGCACCTCCCCACGACCCCCCTCCCCGGCTTCGCCGGTACTCCCCCCGGAGGGGGAGAGAAGCTACCCCGTCGCCAGGATCCGCCCCTTCATATTGGGATGATAGCGGCAGGTGTAGTCGATCTCGCCGGGGCTTTTGACTACCGTCTGCCCCTCGCCTCCGACTGGCAATTCGACATCGAACTGCTTGTCGGCCGCTGTCGCCGAATGGATGAAGATGTCCTGGTTCACCCACCGCACGGTGTCGCCCGGCCGAACCTGAACGGTGAGTGGCGAAAAGGCCATGTCGCGGATGCTCACGGTCACCGTCTTGGGCGGGGCTGGGGCGCAGCCGGCCACCGCGGCGGCGAGCATTGCCGTCGCCGCGAGCCCCTTCCAAACCGCCATCGGTCCTACTTCAGCTGGGCGGCGAGCTGCTCGGCATGGGCCTGGTGCTGTTCGAACAGCTTCAGGCCAGTTTGCAGCAGGCTCTTCAGCTCGCCGTTGTGGGCATCGGGAATGAGCGTGGTGCGCAGCGCCGAGTTGACCGCCTTGTGGTAGGCGACCTCGTTCTGGGCGTAGGCGCGATCGAAGGCGGCGCCGGAAAGCGCGCCGAGCTGCTTGTGCTTGGCGTCGGCCATCTTCACGAGCGAGGCGCTGGTGGCGTTCGGCTCGGGCGTGACATGCAGCTTCTTGACGAGCGCCAGAGCCTTGTCGTTCACCGCCGTGTGGTCGCGGACCATCTCGTTGGCGAATTCGCGCACGGCCGGGTTCTTGGTGATGCCCAGCGCCTGCTTGGCCGATGCGATGTCGATCTGGTCGGCGGTGTAGGCGATATGGGCGATCTGCGGGTCGGTGGGCGGCGGCGCGGCCGGGGCGGCGACGGCCGCCGTCGCGGCGAGGAGAGATGCGGCCAGGGCGGCCGGGATGAGGCGATGCAAAGGGGTCCTCCTGGATTGGCGCGCCGACTCCCGTCCGGCGCCACTAACTTAGATGACCGCCAACGGCGAAGGTTCCCCGGCTCTATTCTCTTCCCCCTTCACAAGGGGGAAGTACGGCCGAAGGCCGGGATGGGGGATCGGAAACGCAGGCCGGCGTCTCCGTCCCCCCATCGGCGCTTCGCGCCACTTCCCCCCGATGCGGGGGGAAGAGAAACCGGGCTCTCAGCCAATCCCCAGGCGCGCGAGGATGGCGGCGGTGAGGGCCGCGCAGCGGCGATCGCCGAAGGGGAAGGTCTCGGCGAAGGCGGTGCGCACCTCGGGATCGAGTTCGGCGCGCAGGCGGCGGCGGGCGCGGAACAAACGGGTCTTCACCGTGGCCTCGGGGATGTCGAGGGCCTCGGCGGCTTCCCTGACGCTGAATTCATCGACATCGCGCAGGATAAGCACGATGCGCAGGGGGTCGGGGAGCCTGGCGATGGCGCCCTCCAAGAGGCCGGCGAGTTCCCGGCGGGCGGCGGCGAGGTCGGGGGGCAAGCCCTGCGAACCCAGCGCCTGGCGATGGTCCTCCATCAGTGAAACGCCTTCTTCCTCCAGCTTGCGGCGGCGGCGATCGGCCGAGCGGCGGCGGCCGAGCGCCTCGTTGATGACGATGCGGGTGAGCCAGGTGGCCAGCGACGACTGGCCGGCGAATCGGTCCATGGCCGCGAAGGCCTTGAGCCAGCCCTCCTGTAGGGCGTCCTCGGCTTCGGAATCGCTCTTCAGTATGCTCCACGCCACCCGGTACAGGCGCTGGTTGTTACGCGAGATGACGAGGCGGGCGGCGGCGCCGTCGCCGCGAGCGGCCAGGGCGGCGAGGCCGGCATCGCCCAGGGCGGCAATATCGCGGGCAAGGGCGACGGCCATGGATGGGGTCCTCCTGCCGATTGGATGGCGGCAGGGGTACCACGGTTCCCGCCGACGGACGGGCGGATTGACGCTGGCGGCGATTGGCGGCATCGGAGTGGGTCATGAGTGACGCGGGCGTCATTATCGTCGGAGCCGGCCACGGCGGGGGCACGGCCGCGGCCCTGCTGCGCCAGTACGGCTATGCCGGCCCGATCCGCCTGATCGGCGAGGAGCCCGCCATCCCCTACCAGCGGCCGCCGCTTTCCAAGGCCTGGCTGAAGGGCGAGACCGACGCCGAGACCCTCAGCCTCAAGCCGGAGAGCTTCTACCCCGAGGCCGGGATTGAGCTGATCACCGCCCGTCGCGTGGCCGAGATCGAGCCGGCGGCCCGGGCCGTGCGCCTCGAGGACGGGGCCCGCTTTTCCTACGACCACCTGATCCTCGCCACGGGGGCCAAGGCGCGGCCCCTCCCCGTTCCCGGCGCCGACCTGGCCGGCGTCCTCTCCCTGCGCACCGCCGCCGACGCGGAGGCCCTCAAGGCGCGCCTGGGCCCGGGCAAGCGCCTGGCGGTGATCGGCGGCGGCTACATCGGCCTGGAGGTGGCCGCCTCGGCCCGCGCCCTGGGATCCGAGGCGGTGGTGATCGAGAAGGAGGCGCGGATTCTCGCCCGCGTCGCCTGCCCGGCGCTCTCCGACTTCTTCACCGATTACCATCGCGCCCGCGGCGTCGCCTTCGAGGTCGCCGCCGACGTCATCGCCCTGGAGGGCGCGGACGGCCAAGTGACCGGCGTGCGACTGGGCGCGGAGAGGGTGATCGCCTGCGACGTCGTCCTCATCGGGGTGGGCGCGCCGCCCGACCAGTCCCTGGCGGCGGGCGCCGGCCTCGCCTGCCAGAACGGCGTGGTGGTCGACGCCGAGGCGCGCACGGAAGATGAGGCCATCTTCGCCATAGGCGACGTCACCTGGCGGCCGATGCCGCTCTACCACCGGATGTTTCGCCTCGAAAGCGTCGCCAACGCCCTCGAGCAGGCCCGCCAGGCGGCCTGCGCCATCGCCGGCCGGCCCCAGCCCACGCCGGAGGTGACCTGGAACTGGTCCGACCAATACGATCTCAAATACCAATTCGCCGGCGTGCCGTTCGACGCCGACCAGGTGCTGGTGCGGGGCGATCCGGCGGACGCGAAATTCGCCGTCTTTCACCTGAAGGGCGACGTCATCCTGGCCGTCGAGGCAGTCAACGCCGCGGCCGAGTTTATGGGCGGGCGCCAGCTCATCGGCCAGAAGCGGCCGGTCGATCCGGCCCGGCTTGCGGATATTACGGTTTCCATGAAAGAGGTCGCGGCCTAGAAGGTCGCGCGCACGGGGAGACGATGGCCAAGATCACCTACATCGAGCACAACGGGACCGAGCACGCCATCGACGTGAAGACCGGCCTGTCGGTGATGGAAGGGGCGGTCAAGAACAACATCCCCGGCATCGACGCCGACTGCGGCGGGGCCTGCGCCTGCGCCACCTGCCACGTCTATGTCCAGGAGCCTTGGCTGGAGAAGACCGGCGACAAGTCGGCCATGGAGGAGTCGATGCTCGACTTCGCCGAGAACGTCGAGGACAACTCGCGCCTCTCCTGCCAGATCAAGGTCACCGACGACCTCGACGGCCTGGTGGTCAAGATGCCGGAGAGCCAGCACTAGGGGCGAAATCCGCTCTTCCCCGCCCCCTCCCCCCTCCCTACCGTCTTGGCCGACCGTCAGTGTCGGCCATCCATGCACACATGCCACGCCGTGGCCGCGCCCGGCGCGCCCACACAGCGGTTCGTGTTCATGGGTCACCGGGACTTCCGCCCGGTGATGACGGTGGGGTGGGGGCGGCAGGCTTGCGCGTCCACGGCGCGCTGCTAGATTGGCGCCGATACGAGGCTGTGCATCGATGATTATTTCCAATCGCTTGAGGCCATGAGGCAGGGCTAGCGCCCGTCCGCCCTACCGAGCCGGATCGCGCCCGTGCGCGCCGGCCCTTCCGTTCAGCGATTGGAATTTCCATGCAAGACCCAAGACACCCTGGCGCGCCATTGCGCGCGCCCACGCCCTTTGAGGGCCTCAACGCCGTCCTCGCTCACCTGCTGGAGCACGTTCGCGGCATTCTCGGCGAAACCTTCGCCGGGGCTTATCTGCAGGGCTCCTTCGCGGTCGGCGACGCCGACGAGATGAGCGACTGCGACTTCATCGTGGTGACGTCGCGCGATCTCACGCCCGAGGAGACCGCCCGCCTCCAGGCCATGCACGCGGCGATCCACGATCTGACGCACGAGCCGTGGCGCCATCGCCTGGAGGGCTCCTATGCCCCGGCCGCCATCCTCCGCCGGCTCTCGGCGGAGCCACGCGATCCGCCGGGCGAAGCGCGCGGCCCCGACTGGGCCGACGGGGGCCTCGGCGGCGCGCCGGCGAGGTTCTATCCCTTCGTCTACCTCGACCATGGGGCGAAGGTCCTCATCCGCTCCGAGCACGACAATACTGAGGTCGTTCGCTGGAGCCTGAGGGAAAGGGGCGTCACTCTGGCCGGCCCCGACCCCAAGACCCTGATCGATCCGGTCACCCCGGAGATGCTGCGCGCCGAGGTCCGCCAGACCATGGATTTGTGCATCACGCTCGGCCTCGAGCCCATGGACCGGAAGGTCTGGCAGGCCTTCTGGGTCGGCCTCTACGCCCGCATGCTGCACACCCTCGCCACCGGCGCGGTATGGTCGAAGAAGGCCAGCGCGGCGTGGGCCCAGGCTCATCTCGAGCCGGAGTGGGGGCCGCTGATCGCGAGAGCCCAGGCGATCAAAGAGGGAAGCCGAGAGGAGGCCATGGCGCCGTCAGATCCGGCCGACGTCGCCGCCACCCGCGCCTTCGTGCGCCATGTCGTCGAGCGGGCCGACAAGGAGACGCGGGCCCGCGAGCTGATCGCCCAGCGCCTGGCCAAAAAGCGCAACGGTCCCCACGGCCCCCAGGCCGGCGGCAAGGGACCGCAACGCGCCGGCGGCCCGGCCAAGCCCGCCTACGTTCCGCCGCCCTATCGGTCTCATGATCGGGGGAAGCGGGGGTAAGCTGTTGATTCTCCTCCCCCTCTGGGGGAGGGGGACCGCGAAGCGGTGGAGGGGGAGCCGTTGAAAGGGCGCCGGCGCGCTGCCCAACGAACCCACTCCCGCCCTTCGGGCGTACTCCGCCCGGAGAGGGGAGAAAGTTTACCCCCTGCCGATGGCGTAGAAGCGGTTGGCGCGTTGGTCGCGGAGGGCGTCGGGGGCGAGGGCGGAGAGCCATTCCAACTCCTCGGCCACGGCGTCGCCGACCCGGCTGACCGCCAGGCCGGGATCGGCATGGGCCCCGCCGGTGGGCTCCTCGACGATGCGGTCGACGATCTTCATGGCCAGGAGGTCCTGGGCGGTGATCTTCATCGCCTTGGCCGCCCCCTCGGCCATGGCTCGGTCGCGCAGCAGGATCGAGGCGCAGCCCTACGGCGAGATGACGGCATAGATCGAGTGCTCGAGGATCAGCACCTTGTTGGCGGCGGCGATGCCGATCGCCCCCCCGCTCATCCCCTCGCCGGTGATGGTGGCGATCATCGGCACGCCCAGCGTCATGCACCGCTCGGTGCCGCGGGCGATGGCCTCGGCGACGCCGCGCTCCTCGCTGCCGATCCCAGGATAAGCGCCCCCGGTGTCGATGAAGGAGAGGACCGGCAGGTTGAACTGCTCGGCCAGGTCCATCAGGCGGATGGCCTTGCGGTAGCCCTCCGGGCGGGCGGCCCCGAAATTGTGCTTGATACGGGTGGTGGTGTCGTGGCCCTTCTCCTGGCCGATCACCACCACCGGGGCGCCGCGGAAACGGCCGAGGCCGCCGAGGATCGCCTGGTCGTCGGCGAAGGCGCGGTCGCCGCGCAGTTCGACGAACTCCTCGATGAGGCCGGCGAGGTAGTCGACGAAGTGCGGCCGCTCGGGATGGCGGGCGATCTGGGTCTTCTGCCAGGCGTCGAGATTGCCGTAGGTGGCGGCGCGCATTTCGCCCACCTTGGCGCGCAGGGCGGCGATCTCGGCGTCGAAGCCGCCGCCGCCGCTGGTTTCGGAGAGCTTGGAGAGCTCGTCGATCTTGGCTTCGAGGTCAGCGATCGGCCGCTCGAATTCCAGATAATGCGCGGCCATCCAGGTCCCTGAACCATCCCCCGGTCGGCGGCGACCCTAGGCGGGAAGGCTCAGCCGGGCAAGCGCGGGGCCGGCTCGAGGCGATGGCGGGCGAGGCGCTGGTAGATCGGCCGGGCGCAATCGGCGACGGCCTTAAGGCGGGGCTCGAGGGGGGCGGGAGGTGCGGCCGGCGGAGCGAATCCGGTCGAGCGTTCCACGGCCTCGTACCATATCGGCGCCCATACCCCGTCGGTGGTCCGCCGGCCGGGCGGCCAGGCGAGCATGGCCTCGTCAAAAGGGATTTCGAGCGCCCGGCACAGCGTTTCCAGGGCGCCGGACGGGTCGGCCAGTACGTCCTCGGCGTCGATGACCGGCGCCGCGCGGCCAAGCCGCTGGGAGACCGCCTCGAAAAGCTCATCCTGCTGGGAAAAACCGATGTCGGCGAATTCGACCTCCGCGCGGCGGACCGCGTAGGAGACCAGGACGCGCTCGGGCGCGCGGATCAGGAAGGCG